>JAIYAV010000217.1 GCA_027488855.1 Saprospiraceae bacterium | reverse complement strand
TCGTCGTGTCGTCGCGGTTATTAAAAACCAAGCAGCGAAGCTGCTTTCAAGTCGTTTTCTTTAGAACTGATCGGCCCTGCGGTTGTCCGGGGTCAAAGCAATGGCGAGGTTTTTATAACCGCGGTAGCGGTTGAACTGAGAAGAGGAATTGTTCAACCGCTACCGCGGTTGCAAAACATTCCAAATGCCGGAAAATCCCCGGACGACCGGGGCTATTCTAAATTTAACCGCTGCCGCGGTTGATTTTAGGTTCAATAGCTGCACATTGATGTTTTTAAGAAAAATCAAGATTTGGGTTGACTTAAATTTTATTCATGTTTTGATCTCAATACTTATCAAATAGATGAACGATTGGAACGAAATGGTCAAGTTGGGGATGTTGGGCACGGAAAAGGCGGCTTTTTCGCCTGATCATTTGCCGATAGCCTTACAATCCTACCTCCCGACGGGAGTGCAAGCTGACCCCGAAGGAGATTTTTTACAAGCCGCCGCCCTGCTCTTGGCCTATCGCCGAGCCGGAACCCAGGCGGCAAGTCCCCCTTTTCCCCGTTTGAGCCCAGCTCCCGAAGAAGAACTACCTTATGTCAATAACCGACAGAGTGCCATCTTGAGAAAATTGCTGGATGAAGATGTACATCGGAATAAGGCTTTGATTGGGTTGTGGTTGCAGCATTGTTACATGGGTAAGCTCATCGTAACCCCCGATTTTTTACCTGACCTATTGAATTTTCAATCCACTTTTGCCCATTTGCCTTTTTTTATCGAAGTGTTGGGCAAACGTGGCTTGTGGCTTTCGGTACAACGCACTAAATGGACTTTGCTGGAAACCAGCCCTGAAAAAATCTGGCAAGAAGGCAGCAGCGCCGAACGAAATGAATTGATCCAGCACCTATGGAAAAATGAACCGACTCAAGCTTTACAATACATCCAAGAGGCCTGGGCAAAGGCCAACGCCAAAGAACGTTCGTCTTGGCTACATGGTTTGATTGGTTTGCGCAGCGACCTTGCCCTTGATTTTGCTGAAGACTTGTACCAAAACTTATTGGATACGGGCACCAAAGCTAAAGAGAGCCTGGAGCAACAATTGGCCATTACTGCGGCTTATCTGTTGTCTCAACCCCGCTCCCAATTGTACCAAAAAATCGGTCCTTCACTGCAAAATTTGGTCAAACGCAACAAGGGCTTTTTGGGGCTAAAAGAAAAAACCATCCTTGAATTGCCCTCTACTTTTGATGATTTTTTCAATGAAAAAATGGCCCAAACTTGGGGTTTAAGCACTGAAAAAGGCTTGAGCCCAGCCGTGCAAATTAAAAAATGGTTTGGCCAAATGCTGACCAATGTGCACCCAAGCTGCTGGGAAGAAGTACTAGGAGACGATTGGCGACAAATTTTTTCAATTTTTCCACCCCCATACCATCTGCCCCTGGCGCATGCTTTGGGAAAAGCCGCCCATCTCGATGGCTTGAAGGTATTCATTACTTTACCGCTGCTTGCGGCCACTTCGGACGAGGTACTGATTGAATTGCGCAAAAGAGACCTGTTGCACCATGAAAACAGCCCTTTTGCACGTTTGCGATCGGCTTTAGCACTCTTGTCTCAAGAGGAACTGGAAAAATTCATTCGTTCCCTGGACTCGCGGCAACTAGGCTATTTTTACCAATCCATCCCCGCGCCAGTAGGAGAGTGGTCGTTAAAAACCAGCCAATTGCTCTATACTGAAATGCTCGATCCAAGCAAAGATCAACAAGGCTTTCAGAAATACCTGATTAAAGAAGCCTGGTCGCACTTGCATCTAGGCATTTTGCCCGAAATGGCCAATACAATCAACGGCACCACAGGTTACAGCCCTGAAGCCACGATCGTCTACAACTACGTCAAACCTTTGTACAATCATTTGCTGATCAAACAATCAATCCTGCAAGCATTTACCATCAACTAATTTCCCACAACTATGAAAACGGTTTTACGCCAACACGCTGAACAACAATTTGCGGAAGAACTGGAAGAACTACGCAAACAGGACAATGGCCATCGTCCACCCAATTGGCTGCTATCGCCAAGGTCAGTGGTGCAATACCTGACCGGGACCAAACTCAAAAACGGCTATGAAATCAGCCCCAAATACATCGGCAACAACCGCCTGATGGAAATCGCGGTGGCTACGCTGACCACCGACCGAGCCCTCTTGCTCTATGGTTTGCCCGGAACGGCCAAATCCTGGGTCGCAGAACACCTGGCCGCGGCCATTGCTGGAGATTCTACGCTCATGATTCAAGGCACGGCGGGTACGGGTGAAGATGCCATTCGCTACGGCTGGAACTATGCTCGATTGCTGGCGGAAGGCCCTTCGGAACAAGCCTTGGTTGAATCGCCCATGATCAAAGCAATGCGCCTCGGAAAAATTGCGCGAATTGAAGAATTGACGCGGATTGGTGCCGATGTGCAGGATACTTTGATCACCATTTTATCCGAAAAAACCTTGCCCATACCCGAGCTCAGCTCGGAAGTGCAAGCCACCGAAGGATTCAACCTCATCGCCACGGCCAACAATCGTGACAAAGGCGTCAACGAACTCTCCAGTGCACTAAAACGGCGCTTCAATACGGTCATTTTGCCCGTTCCGGCCAGTTTGAAAGAAGAAGTAGACATCGTACACCGCCGGGTGGACAGCTTAAAAAAAGCCTACAAACTGCCCGCCGAAGCCCCAGCCTTGCAGGAAATTCAACGCCTGGTGCAAATCTTCCGCGAATTGCGCTCGGGCGTAACCGCAGACGGTAAAACCAAAATCAAATCCCCATCGGGCAGTTTGAGCACGGCGGAAGCCATTTCAGTATTGGGCAATGGTTTGGCCCTGGCTGCTCATTTTGGCGATGGCCGTTTGAATGCCGATGATTTGGCCTCCAGCCTGATTGGCGCGGTGGTGAAAGACCCAGTACAAGACCAGGTGGTGTGGAACGAATACCTGGAAACGGTCATCAAAACCCGGGAAGACTGGCGTGACATCTACCGTGCTTGCAAAGAACAATAAGTAGTGGGGCAAAAATGATTCAACATGTCGGTACAAATATTGGGAGTTCGGCATCACGGGGCAGGTTCTGCACAGTATGTCGCCGAGGTTTTGAAGAAGCTCAAACCAGACCTGGTTCTGGTGGAAGGCCCTCCGGAAATGGAGGCAATGGCGCGTTGGATTGGGGACAAAGCCCTCAAACCACCTGTTGCGGTATTGTGTTACGATCAGGAGCGCACCGATCAGGCCGCATTTTACCCGTTTGCCGCCTATTCTCCCGAGTGGGTAGCCATTCAGTACGCCAATGCGAAAAAAATTCCTTTTCGCATGATGGATTTGCCTTTGTCCATTCATTGGCAAATGGAACGTGACGAAACCTTTCAGACCGAAACAGAAATAAAGGAACACAAATCACCTTTAACCTACTTTGCGGAAGCAGCGGGCTATGAAGATGCTGATTTATGGTGGGAGGATCATTTTGAAAACCGCTACCTACCCAAAGAAGCAGATGCCCATTTTGAGGCGGTCATGCTGACCATGCAGACACTGCGCGATGCTGGATTACCCTCCCATTTGGAAGTGGAAAATGTCTACCGCGAAGCGTACATGGCGCAATGTATCCGTCAGGCGCAGCGGGAAATGTACCAAAACATCGTGGTGGTATGTGGTGCCTGGCATGGCCCAGCCTTGCTGAACCTGGAAGTGAATGAAAGCCAGCACCTGGAAATCCTCCAAAAATTGCCCAAATCCAAAATCAAAGTGGACGCATCCTGGGTTCCCTGGACCAACGAACGCCTGACCTGGTGGAGTGGGTATGGTGCTGGGATTGCGTCGCCAGGCTGGTATGCACACCTCTGGGAACACCCTAAAGATACGACTGGAGTTCAGTGGTTGTCAGGGGTGGCCCGCCTGTTTCGCAGCAAAAAGGTAGATGTATCAACCGCCCATGTGATTGAAACCACTCGGCTGGCGGAGTCTCTTGCGGCCTTACGCGGTCGCCCCCGTGCAGGCCTGTGGGAGTTCAACGAAGCGACCGTCGCCGTGATGTGTATGGGCGAGGCGATTCAGATGGAGTTATTGAAACGAGAACTCATCGTGGGCAAGGACATTGGCAAAGTACCTAAGGACTTGCCCAAATTGCCGCTGCACGCCGATTTTGAACACAACATTGAAAAATTGCGCTTGCCTCAGCCTGACGGTAAAAAAAACTTGGAACTCGACTTACGCAAAGAATTAGACCTCAAACGCTCCATCTTTTTCTTTCAGCTGCAAGTGCTGGAAGTACAATGGGCTTTGCAGACTGGTGTACGTAGCCGTGGCACCTTTAAAGAAGGGTGGGAACTAAAATGGAAGCCTGAAATCGTCATCCAAATTGTCGACAAAGGCATCTGGGGCAATACCATCGAAGAAGCGGCGAGTAAGTACCTAATTTCAAAAGCTGATCAATCGAATGCGATCACCGATTTGGCGGAGTACATCCGGCAGGCCATCCCCGCTGAGTTGTTTGTGGCGATTGATCATTTGTTGCTGAAGATTAACGAATTATCGGCAGTGGTGGCCGATATTCAGCAGTTGATGGCGGCGATTGGCCCACTCAGCCACGTCAGCCGTTATGGCAACGTACGGGGCACCGATTTGCAAACCATTGCCAAGGTAGTGGAAAGTATGTTGATCCGGGTTTGTGTGGGATTGCCCACTGCCTGTTACGGCATGGATGAGCAAAGCGCCCAAAGCATGTTCAAACTCATCCGCAGTGTGCACGACGCGGTGCGCATCATTGAAAACCCGGAATTGGTAGGACAGTGGCAACAGGTACTTCAAACGCTGGCCACCAAAGCAGGAATTCCCGCCATCATTCGGGGTTGCACCAGCCGTTTGTTGTTTGATGCCCAAGTGGTATCGCAGGAAGAAACCACTACCCAATTTGGTCTGGCGCTATCCAATGGTAATCAGGCGATGGAAAGTGCAGCTTGGCTAGAAGGTTTTTTGAGTGGCAGTGGCACCATCTTATTGTTTGACCCTCATTTATGGAATCTCTTGTACCGCTGGATGGCCGAATTGGAGGACGATATGTTCAAACACATGTTGCCCATTTTGCGGCGTACTTTTGCTCAATTTCCCACGGCAGAGCGCAAACAGATTGGTGAAAAAGCGCGACAAGGCACCCAAAATACCGGAAATAAGTCCGCAGAACGCAACGATTATCAGGATTTTGATGAAGTACAAGGCGCAAGTGTATTGCCCACGCTGGCCTTGATTTTTGGACTAAAACAACCCGAAAGCCATGTCTAATATCCTTACCCGCTGGCGATTGGTGCTGGGCGGAGAAGCTGCTGATGGCACCCAGGCGCAGTTGAACGACCAAGAGACCTTGATGGACGAGGCGCTTTCTGCCCTATATGATTTTGATGGTCGGGGTGGCAAATTCAAATACGCCCCTGGTGCCAAAGGCCCCGGTGGTTCGGACTCTGGTGCGCCCAATGTGGCGCGTTGGTTGGGCGACATCCGCCAATATTTTCCGCAGGAGGTGGCCGAAGTGATGCAGCACGATGCACTCGACAAACCCGAATTGAAGGAAAAATTGATGCTGGAACCGGAAATCCTGGAACAAGCCAGCCCAGACGTACACCTGGTGGCCACCTTAATGGAGTTGGGCAAGCTGATCCCCGAACGCACCAAAGCCACCGCCCGCATCGTAGTGCGCAAAGTGGTCGATGAACTATTGAAACGCCTGGAACAAAAGACCATCGCTGCGATCACCGGTGCCATCAACCGCAGCGTGCGCAATCGCCGCCCCAAACACAACGAAATAGACTGGCCTAGCACCATCCAGAAAAACCTGAAACATTACCAGGCTGAATACCGCACGATCATTCCTGAAGTGTTGATTGGCTATGGCAAAAAATCACGTCGGGCGCTAAAGGATGTTGTGCTTTGCCTGGATCAAAGTGGCTCGATGGGCACTTCGGTGGTGTACAGCGGTATTTTTGGTTCGGTGATGGCTTCCTTGCCCAATGTAAAAACCCAAATGGTGGTGTTTGATACCCGGGTGGCGGATTTAACCGAAGACCTGAAAGACCCGGTTGATTTACTTTTTGGGGTACAATTGGGTGGAGGGACGGACATCAATCTCGCCTTGGGGTATTGTCAAGGCATTATCGCCCGGCCTACGGATACTATTTTGGTGTTGATCACTGACTTGTACGAGGGCGGCGACCAAAATCAAATGCGCCAACGCATGACCGAAATTGTGGCCGCAGGCATTCAATTGGTGGTTTTGTTGGCACTCAACGACGATGGGTCACCCAGCTATGACCGGGGTAATGCGCAGTTTTTGGCTGCTTTGGGTGTACCTGTTTTTGGCTGCACGCCCGACCAGTTTCCGGATTTAATGGCTGCTGCTATTGCTCAGCAGGATTTGATGCAATGGGCGGGCGAGAATAAAATTGCCTTGAAGGGAAGGGCTACGAGCTGATTGGACCAGGACTGAAACGAAAAAGGGGTGCGTAAATCGATTTACGCACCCCTTTTAGAGAAAAAAAGACCACACAAGCAACTGAAGGGATATTTTGAGACCCTCGATAGCACACGAATAAGGTAGTCAGCGTGGTTCGGTAATCCTCTTGTCCCCGAAGAGAACTGCGACAAGTCAAACAGTTGAGGCCCGCCCTAGTTACACTGAATCTCCCCCTAATTTAGTTCAATTGTTAGAGTCAAAATAGAATATTCGCCACCTGTGTGGATGCCACAAATGTAAGTAGGTGGAAGGAATGATGCAAGGGAAAAAAACAAATATTTCCACAATGACCAACTGGCGACTTATCGGATTTATGTCCGTGTTAAAGTCGTTGAATTAATGAACATTTATCATTTATCGCCGCTTATCTAATTAAAACCAGGATTAAAATCGCCAAAGCAATGAAAAACATCAACTGATAACCTCTACGGCGATCCGAAGCCCAGATTTTTTGGATGTTTTCACGCTGGGTTGCATCGGTTAAAAGGTTGGATCCCCGAATGATGCGCATCATGATGATGGCAATCAGCACGTAAGCCACCAAATAAATCCGGTCCATCAATACCATGTAACCTACATCTGGAAGCGCAGTACTGTAGGATTGTTGCAAAAACACACAGCTCAACAAGCCCCCAATCGGCAGGGAAATGCGCGCGTCGATGTAGTCTGGGTGAATGAACAAGCCCAACAAACTCGCCATCAGCATGACCAGAAGTGGCAACAACAACTTGAGTAAAAAATAACTCAAAGGACGGCCAATTGTCAATTTAAAGGTAAAATTGGAAAAAGTGGGTGGGCCGGTGGGTTCTCCAAAATTGGTTTTGTACGTATTGTCGTGGGTATCAATTTCAGCGCTCCTGATTTTCCAGCCGGGGATATTGAAGCCCTCGCGCAAAAGCGTTTTGCTGGTATCCTGCACGTAAATCAGCGAATCTTTGGGGTATTCAACACTTTCTATGCGAATGTCCAGTGGGTGACGATCCATCGGGAAATCTTTCAACTCAAAAGAATGGTAAAACCTGCCCTCAAAACGCATTCCATTGTAAAAAGAACCATCGGGCAGGACTTTGGTGGAGTCGTGAAAAACGACCTGGGTGGAGCCCCATTTTTCAATCGAATTGACAAATTCAATTTTGGTTGGGTCCAGTTTACCTTTCCAGCGAAACCAGAGGTAAAAATCAGCGTAGTAGGAATACCCATTGATGTCGAGGTCGTACACGTTCATCAGGTAAATGCCAGTGTAGACCTTTTGTGGTTCTTTTTTTGGTTTTTCGTCTGCTGCCCAGGAACTTATATGAGTCACCATCAGCAGCAACAATGTAAATAGGGTAGGGTAGAATGGCTTTTTTGGCATAGGTGTAATTGCTTAGCTGCCAAAATTAAGGAAAAATAGATCAAAAATGCACTTACTTTTAGCTGATCATTTATCCACCGATGAACTATACGCTATTTTTATTGCTCGCTACTTTGTTTATTTCACGCCCATTGCACGATGAGGAAGGTGAGCAGCAAAGCTATTTTTTCAGTACAACGTTTAACCAGACACCGATGCAGCAATGCCTTTCTGCCGAAAACTTTACGCTGACCTTTCGATATGCCCAATGGAAACTAAAAACACTAAAGACAATCAATAAAAATGGGCGGATCATACTTGGGAATGGCTTTGAATACATCGCAAGGGAAGATACCAATGGCGAAAAAAGCATTGTCTTTTACAAAAAAAATGTGGAAGCCTTTGTCGTGAATGCCCAAGAGTTGCTGCCTTTGGACAAAACCAGTGATTTGACAAAGTACCACCAATTATTTTGTGCCGTATTGGACAGGGCTAGATTTGCTAACTTACCCCATGATTTTGTTTACCACTATCACGATGGTGCCAACAATGTATGGAGCATTGGCCCTCAAAAAGTTGTATACCAACCCGTCACTCCAGCCATGAGTTCATCGGGCATTTACAGCGGAGGTAAGCCCTTTGAACAAGTCATTTCTGTAGCCCAATTCACGGAAATCGAAGCTTTGCTGAAGGCGGGACTGGCCAATAAATCCATCCATGAAGATTCAAGACTCAAAGGCTCTGGTATGATTATTGAGCTCATCACCGATACAATGATTGGGTCTACTTATCTTTTGCCGATGCGGTCTGCGGAGAAAGCGGCCATTGAAAGCTGGCTCGGACAATTCAAAAAATAATGGCTCAATTGTCTACCATGATCATGAAACAGCCTTCAACAAAATTGGCCGCACAGATTCAGGAATGGATCGCAGCCCTACCTACTGGTGGACTTTCAAATTGGGTGTTGAATGTGTGCAAAGAAGAACAAATGTTGCCTTTGCACAGCACGAGTATCTACATTTGGGCGTTACGGTTGGATGGCCAGGTTTATTGTATGGACCACGAGGCATTTGGCCACCCGCTGGAGCTGGAGCATGATCCGCTAACCCGTTATGCCGTATTGTTTCACGGAGCCCAAACCTATCCGGCACTCATGGAACTGCTTCCGCCCATTCCGGATGGCGCACATGTATGTACAAGCTGTGCAGGTAAAGGTTGGGTCGAATCCCAATCGTCTTACCCAGACTCCTGTTTTTCTTGCTATGGCCTCGGCTGGGCCAAATAACCCGCTAACCCAATCCATATCAATATGCTAACCTATCAAATTGAAAATGAACTCTCTGTCGCTGAATTTCGAGCTGTCCTAATCGCTTCTACCCTCGGCGAACGCCGCCCCATCGATGAGCTGGAACGCTTGCGAAAAATGCTGAAACACGCCAATCTGATTGTTACGGCTCGGGACGAGGGCAAGTTGATCGGGGTTTCCCGCGCCTTAACCGACTTTGCATTTTGTACCTATCTATCCGATTTGGCGGTGGATGTGGCGTACCAGCACCAAGGCATTGGGACGGAATTGATCCGGCAAACCAAACTGGCGAGTCCACAAGCGAAATTGATCCTTTTGTCAGCGCCCAAAGCAATTGGATATTATCCGAAGATCGGGATGAGACGGCATGAGTATTGCTTTTTTGTGGATCAGGTGGAAGAGTTGCTGGGGTGAGTTGGCATTTGAACTGCACTAAACAATGAATGCTAATCTTGAAAAAAAAACATACATGCCACCCATCCCTTTCCAATCCATCGACTGGTCCCTCATCCCCAAAACCGAGCACCCCGGCGAATCCGGCACCGCCTATTGGCAAACCCTCCAACTGCCCGGCCTGCGCATCCGCATCGTGGAATATTCCCCAGGCTACATCGCCGATCACTGGTGCCAAAAAGGGCACTTGGTACATTGCTTAGAAGGTGCATTTGTCAGCGAAATGGAAGACGGTGAGCAGTTTGCGCTGAGCCAAGGCATGAGTTACATTGTGTCAGATGAGTTGAGTTCTCATCGCTCTGTCACGGAGAATGGGGTGAAGTTGTTGATTGTAGATGGCGATTTTTTGAAATAGCACCAAAGCGACACTATTTAAGCACAAAGGACTCAGAGGCAGCACAAAGATCACAAAGTTAGACGTTGACGACGCTTTGTGTCCATAGTGCTGCCTTTGAGTCCTTTGTGCTTAAAAAATGTCGCTTTAGCTAAACCTTGTGGTAAAACCACTACCTCACTCCACGGGATTCCCCAACGAATCCACCCTCAACGATGCCGGAGTCGGCAAAGTCATCATCGAAATCGCCTTAGCCATACCCGGCTCAGGATTCGCAGAGTTTTCGGTCATTTTCACCCAGGACATGTAGCCACCATCTTCCGACATTCCCTGAATTTGCCATTCTACGTCCCGATTGTCGTCGATAGCTGAGTCCAGGTAAACGTTTTGCATGATGCGGCCCATGTAGGGGTTTTTTTCTTCGTGCACGAAGAAAGTCCCTTCGTCCAGGGTTTTGCCCCATTGTCCAGAGATGTAAGTACCATCGGAATGGAACTGGAACCAAACCCCTTTGTTGGTCCGTTGGCGGATGTAACTCTCTTGGCCGGTAGGCACTAGGTAATGTTCAAAAACCCAATAGTTCATTTGTAGTCTTTGAATGACCGGATGATTGGGGGGCGCTACGGGCGCAGCCGCGCTACCTTTTTTGGCCAAACCGGTTATTGGGCTCAAGTCCTCAGAGCCGCTGGAATTGTTCTTTTCTGGTTTGCAGGCGGATACCGCCATCAGTGCGGTAAATCCAATCAGCAGTACACTTTTGATCATGAAGGATTATTTTTTGTCTTAGAAAAAAGGTATTTAAGAGAAAGAAAGTCTATTCAGTGCCCAATGCAGTGATGATCTTGCGAAACCGCACGCTGTCAAAATCTGGAATCACCAAATCAGATTCGTCTTGTAGATCATCGGCTTTGCCAACCCCCACTACAAAAAAATCGGCTTCTCCCGCTGCGGCAGCACCATCTTTGGTGTGTTCAAACACGATGACTTCGTCGGGAACCATGCCCAATTCTTTGGCTACGCTAAGGTATACCTCGGACGAAATAGAAGAAAACCCGGTACCTTCAATTTCAACGATGGAATAAAAAAGGTGGGTAATCTTTAATCGATTGAGGACTTTGGTTGTATTGGGATAGGTAGAGACGATGCCTAAACTGAGGCCCTTGTTTTTGAGCTCTTTGATGAATACAAAAACGTCGTCTTCAATGTCATCAGGGGTAAGGCCAGCAATGTGGGCAGCAATTTCTGCATCAATGGCTTCCATAATGTCGGAACGTTGCGCGGAATCAATTATTTTGCCACTGCGCAGGATTAACTCCTCCAGAGCTATTTTCCGGGCTTCGCCGTAGGTGACCTCGTTTTCAGCGGGGTGAGCCACTGGATCTACGCCCCAGCGCAGCGCCAAATCGTCCAAAGCTTCATAAAAGATGCGCTGCGTATCTACGATGACCCCTTCCAGGTTAAAAATACAGGCTTTGATCATAAACCATTTGGTGCTTTGGTGATGCTGCAAAAGTAAGCCTTAAATTTATCATCATCCATGCAGTTATAATCTTTTTTCAAGTCCATTAAACTTTTATTAACTTGTGTCGTCTAATCTGGCACGGTCATTTTCCACCTCACAACCAAACGCTTAACCTATGGATAGAAGAGCAACGCTTTCTACTCTGTTGGGACGAACCCATGCTACGAAAGCAATTTCCCCCCTCGAAACCCTCAAGCCACCCGTGTTAGGGCTCGCTCCTTACGCTGGCACTTTTGGGTTTGACCAGGCGGCTCACCTCTTACGCCGTACGACTTTTGGGCCGAAATACGCCCAAATTAAAGATGCGGCAAGCAAGGGTTTGAATGCTACCCTGAATGAATTGTTCAAAGACAATCCGCTGCCGAATCCTCCACTCAATTACGATTACACCACTGATCCCAATGTGCCCGTAGGCTCTACCTGGATCGATGCGCCTTATGTAAGAGATGCAACAAACGGCGGCATTTTGCACCAAGGTTACCGCAACACCGCGCTGCGTACCTGGACTTACGAGAACATCTTCAATGAAGCCGTATCAATCCGCGAGCAGTTGACCTTGTTTTGGCACAATCATTTCGGGATTGGCGACAACGATGACCCTAAGTTTTGGTACCGCCACATCACCCTTTTGCGCACTTATGCCTGGGGCAATTTTAAAGAATTGATCAAAAAAATCAACATCGATCCCCTGATGTTGCGCTTTTTGAACAGCAACCAAAACACGGTCAACGCGCCCAATGAAAACTACGCACGGGAAGTGCTGGAATTGTTCACCATTGGCAAAGGGCCCTTGGTTGGTCCTGGCGATTATACCAATTACACGGAGCTTGACATTCGGGAGTTTGCCCGTGCGCTCACGGGCTGGCGCGACCAGGGTTACAATACTACCGATGCCACTACCAAAGTAGGCTCTTTTTTCCGCATTTCTTCGCACGATACCAAGTCCAAAAAACTCTCGCCCCGCTTCGACGAAACGGTGATCAACAACGGTTTTGACAAGGAGCATGAAACCGTGGTGGACATCATTTTTACCAAAAAAGAAGTAGCGCGATTCATATGCCGCAAGTTGTACCGCTGGTTTGTGTATTACGAGATCAGTACGGCCGTAGAGCAGAATGTGATTGCGCCTATGGCCGATATTTTGGTGCAAAACAACTACGAAATCAAGCCTGCTTTGATGGCACTGCTCAAAAGTGAACACTTTTTTGACGTGTTGAACATGGGGCCGATGATCAAAAACCCCCTCGTTTTTAGCCTGAATTTGCTCAAACAAATTGGCTGGAGTGCCATGGAAGCTTCGGATTTGGCCACTCGACACAAGGCCTTGGCTATTTTAATCAGAGAAGTGAACAACCAACAAATGGTCTACTTTGACCCACCAGATGTGGCAGGATGGAAACCTTATTACCAGGAGCCAGCCTTTTACCGCATTTGGGTCAATGCGACCACCTTGCAAGCCCGGATGCGCCTGACCGACCGCATGGCTACCAACAATTATACCGCAGGGGTGCGAACTGGCCTGAATGTGTTGAATTTTGCCAACACCATGCCCAATCCCAATGACCCTTACTTATTGGTCGAAGACATGGTGAGTGTACTGCTGCCTCAGTCTTTGACCGAGCCACAAATGACTGATTTGATGAATGCTTTTCTGGCGGGAACACCGGACTACGAATGGAATACCATTTGGACGAACTACACCAAAAACCCTAGCAACGCCACCGCGCGTTCAAGTGCGGAAACCAAGTTGCGGAATTTGGTGAAAGCCATTTTGAGTTTGCCTGAATTTTTCCTAAGCTAGATCAAACCTTCAAAACCATGAAAAGAAGAAATTTCATCAAAACGGCGGGGGTAGCTGCAACGGTTCCAATGGTATTGAACGGGATGAAAATTTCCGCTTCGCCCATGAGCCCACTTTTTAGTAGCGTTGATCCCTACTCTGATAAAGTGCTGGTCATCATTCGTTTGAGCGGAGGTTATGATGGGCTAAACGTAGTGCTGCCGCTGGATCAATACAGCAATTTATCCAAGTTGCGGACAAATATCTTGATTCCTGAAGCCAAAGCAATAAAAATCTCGACTGAAACAGGCTTGCATCCGTCCATGACGGGTTTTCAGAAATTGTTTCAGGACGGAAAATTGAGCGTGGTACACAGTGTTGGATACCCCAACCAAAACCGCTCCCATTTTCGCTCTACCGACATCTGGCAATCGGCTTCAAGTGCCAATGAATACGTGAATACTGGGTGGGTAGGTCGTTATTTTGAGGACGATCATCCTCGTTATCCAGATGGTTTTCCGAATAGGGAGTTTCCAGATCCATTTGCCATTACCTTGGGCAGTACGGTATCGGAAACCTGTCAGGGCACGGTGGGTAACTTCAGCTTGACCCTGACCGATCCCTTCAACTTCGGTAAATTGACCGAAGGCAAAGAAACCCTGTTTCCAGGAACGCCCTACGGTCAGGAGTTGTCCTTTTTGCGCACCTCTATTTCGCAGACCAATCAGTATGCAGACGTAATTACCGCCGCGTCGAAGAAAGGGAAAAACCTGACTACCTACCCGACTTCCAACCTGGCATCACAATTGAAAAATGTCGCATTAATGCTTTCCGGAGGCATCAAAACCAGAGTATTTGTTGCCAACTTGGGTGGTTTTGACACCCACGCAAATCAGGTTCAAGCCGGCGATACGACACTAGGCACCCAACGCGAATTGCTGCTGATATTATCTGAAGCGATCAAAGCCTTCCAGGAAGATTTGCGCTTGATGAAATTGGAAGAAAGGGTTTTAGGTTTGACCTTTTCCGAGTTTGGCCGCCAAATCAAGTCCAATTTGAGTATGGGTACCGACCATGGTACTGCTGCGCCGCTCTTTGTATTTGGCTCCTGTGTAGGCAAACAAATCGTGGGCAAAAACCCGGAAATTCCGGCTACAGTGCCCGATCAAACCGGAGTGCCGATGCAAATTGACTTCCGCGATGTATACGGCTCGATTTTGCAGGATTGGTTCGGCGTCAGTCAAGCTGAAATCAAAGATTACTTGTTTGCCAATTACACCCGTTTGCCCATTGTCAAAAACTGTTCAGTGGCTACAGATACGGATGACCTGAGCTTCGAAGCGACTTCGGTTAAGGCCTATCCCAACCCATTCCGGGACATTTCCCGCATCAGTTTCCGCCTCAACGGCTCTGCCTGGACGCGCATCAGCGTGTTTGACAACATCGGCAGCGAGTTGAAGGTGTTGATGAGTCAACAATTGGGAGCGGGTGATCATCAAGTAGAATTTCTTGGCGAACAATGGCCCGCTGGCATTTATTTTTGCCGCATCCAGGTCGGCCGTGAGGTGCAGACGGTGAGGATGGTGAAAATTTAGATGAAAGGTTGAAAAGTTGAAGAGTTGAAGAGTTGAAAAGAAGCTACCGCAGAAACTTAGACAATGACCTTGTCAAAAACGCTGCGGTAGCTTCTTTTCAACTCTTCAATCCTTCAACTTTTCAGCTACAATAACACATCGAATGCGATTTTTTTGTTGGTTTTTATCATTGATTCCTGTCTTGGCTTGTGGGCAAAGGCAGGAATTTTTTCATCCCCAAATGGGGACTTTGTTTCAGGTCATTTTGTACGCCGAAGATACTGTTCAAGGCAAGGCTATTGCTCAAGAGTTATTCGACCGCATTGATACCCTTAACGCCATTTTTAGTGACTATTTAGAAAATAGCGAAATCAATCGAATTTCGGCCTCGGCGGGAACTGGTCAAAAAATAAAAGTTAGTACTGAAATGTGGCGCTTGATCGCAGTGTCCCAAAGAGTTTCGCGGAAAAGTGACGGAGCCTTTGACCTCAGTATTGGCCCTTTGAGCAAGCTGTGGCGCCGGGCTTTTCGGCAAACTCAATTTCCGGCTTTGGCAGAAATCAAAACAGCCAAAGAAAAAGTCAATTACCGCTTCATCCAGCGCTATCCTTTGACTAAAAAAATTCGCCTAACTAAAGCCGGTATGCGCCTGGATGCAGGAGGCATTGCCAAAGGTTTTGCGGTGGATGAATGTTTCAAAATCCTACGCAAAGCGGGAGTAAGTAGCGCTTTAGTGGCTGCGGGAGGCGACATCAGGGTAGGGGCTGCACCGCCCGATAAAGCAGCCTGGACCATTGCCAGCAAAGGGCTCAATGAAAAAGGGGAAACGGTAGATGTGGAACTGTCATTGAAGCGTGAAGCAGTCTCTACCTCTGGAGATACTTATCGCTTTTTGGATTGGGAGGGTCAGCGCTATTCGCACATCATCGACCCTCGTACGGGGCTTGGTATTCAGCATCGCCAGTTCAGTCGATTGGCTGGACCAAGATCAACTTTGGCCGATGCACTGGCTACTGCAATAAATGTGTTGAAGGCTGAAGACAGAAAAATATTGATGAAAAAATTTTCCCGTTATACGCTAGAAGTGTATGAATCAAAAGATTAAGTATTTGGATTCCGAAAATTTACAAATAACATTTTATCCCTCAAAGTCTTTTCCTTATTTTGTACCGAACAAACAAAAGTACAAATGCTTAGAAGGAAATTCGTTCAATCAGCTTTTGCTGCCTCTGCGGCCATCGCCTCTGGTGCCACTTTAAATGCCGCCACTCCAAATAGTCCAGCTTCATCGAAGCGTCAATTCAAAATGAAATATGCGCCACATTTTGGGATGTTCAAAAACAGCGCAGGCGAAGACCCGATTGATCAATTGAAATTCATGGTCGATCAGGGTTTTATGGCTTTGGAAGACAATGGCATGAAGGACCGAACCGTCGAATTGCAAAGCAAAATCGCCGATACCATGGGCAAATTGGGCATGGAAATGGGGGTTTTTGTGGCACATAAAATTTATTGGTCGGAACCAAGTTTGACCAGCGGCAAACAAGACAAACGGGATGAATTCCTCAAGCACATCAAAGAATCGGTCGAAGTTGCCAAACGGGTGAACGCCAAGTGGATGACGGTTGTGCCTGGGTTTGTGGATTTGCGCCAGGAGATGGGCTACCAAACCGCCAATGTGGTGGAATCGCTCAAACAGGCTTGTGACATTCTGGAGCCACATGGCATCATCATGGTACTGGAGCCACTCAATTTCCGGGATCACCCCGGTCTGTTCCTCACCAAAGCGGCCCAAGGGTACGAGGTTTGTAAAGCGGTAGATAGTCCTTCATGCAAAGTCCTCTTCGACATCTACCACCAACAAATCACCGAAGGCAACCTCATCCCGAACATCGAACGCGCCTGGGACGAAATCGCTTATTTTCAAATCGGTGACAACCCAGGCCGCAAGGAACCCACCACCGGGGAAATCAACTACAAAAACGTCTTTAAATTCGTCCATGACAAAGGTTTCAAAGGTGTATTTGGAATGGAGCACGGCAATGCCAAGCCCGGTAAAGACGGCGAAATGGCACTGATCAAGGCTTATGAAGAAAGTGACAATTTTTAAACGAAAACTACTCAACGCTTTAATAAAGTAGCAACGATGTTAAAATCTAGTACCTTATTGTTTACCCTGGCCTTGAGTTTGCTCTCCTTGGCCGTGACCAAAGACGAAGTAGTGAAAGTCGTATTGTTTGGAGATTCGATCACCCAAGCAGGGGTGCAACCCGGAGGATACATCACCAAAATGAAAGATGCACTGATCAAACAGGGCATCAAGGACAAGTATCAACTCATTGGTGCGGGCATTGGCGGCAACAAAGTTTACGACTTGTACCTCCGCCTGGAAGAGGATGTTTTGGTCCACAAACCCAATATCGTGGTGATTTATGTGGGAGTCAACGACGTGTGGCACAAAACCAGCCATCAAACTGGCACTGATCCAGACAAGTTCGAAAAATTCTACGTCGCCCTGATCAAAAAGTTTCAGTCCAATGGCATCAAGGTCATTTGTTGTACCCCAGCCGTGATTGGTGAACGCACCGATCATAGCAACCAACAAGACGGCGATCTCAATCATTACTCCAACATGATTCGGACCCTTGCTTCCAAATTCGATTGCCCCTTGGCTGACTTACGCAAAGAATTCCTGGCCTACAACCTGAAGAGCAATCCGAAGAACCAGGAATCGGGTATTTTGACCACCGACCGGGTACATTTGAATGATGCAGGCAATCAGTTGGTGGCTGATTTATTGTTAAAAATGATTGTCAAATAGGGTTGAGAAGTTGAGAGGTTGAGAAGTTGAGGCTACCGCAACGACATCTCAACTCCTCAACCCCTCAACCCCTCAACTTTTATTCAAATGCGCAAAGATCACATCATACTACTGTCGCTCTGTCTTTTTTCATTGAGCGCTTTTTCCCAAAAGCGGGTTTTGGTTTTTTCCAAAACCATGGGTTGGCGCCATAATTCCATTCAGCGCGGCATCCAATTCTTTCAGGAGTGGGGCAAAACTGCTGGAGTGGCGGTGGACACCACCGAAGACAGCAACAAATTTACCGAAGAAAACCTCAAGCGTTACAACGCTGTGGTATGGCTAAACACCACTGGCGATGTATTGAGCCCGGCGCAACAAGTCAACTTTGAGCGCTACATTCAGGCGGGAGGTTCTTATGTGGGTATCCATGCTGCGTCCGATACGGAATACGGTTGGCCCTGGTACAACAAACTGATGGGCGGGTATTTTGCCAGTCACCCTGGCAATCCGAACGTGCAAAAAGGGACGATGACCGTAATGGATAGGAACCACCCTTCTACCCAGCACCTCGATGCCACGTTTGACCATACGGACGAATTCTACGACTTCAAATCCCTGCGTACTGATTTGATCAAGCCACTCATTAAAGTGGATGAAAAATCGTACAAGGATGGCAAGATGGGCGATTTTCACCCAATGGCCTGGTACCATGAATTTGATGGCGGCAAGTCCTTTTATTCCAACTATGGCCACACCTGGGAGTCTTTTTCCGACCCTAAAATTGCCAAACACTTCATCGGTGGCTTGACTTGGGCCATGTCCGAAAAACTGGACTACAGCAAAGCCAAAAGTGAACAAGTACCCGATCAAGCTCGCTTCTCGAAAACCGTGCTGGTTAACAACCTCGATGAGCCAACCGAGTTGGCCGTTTTGCCAAATGGTAAAGTGTTGTTCACCGAGCGCAAGGGCAAACTGAAAATGTGGAACCCGGCTACCGGCAATATAAAAGTAGTGGCCAATATGCCCGTCTTTACCGGTAACGAGTATGGCTTGATGGGCTTGGGTGCTGATCCCAACTACGCACAGAGCAAACGCCTGTTTTTGTATTACACACCCAACGACAACTCAAAGGAAAATCGCCTTTCGCAATTTACTTATGACGAGGCCAAGGATACGCTGGTTTTTGCTTCTGAAAAAGTCGTCTTGCGCGTTCAAGTTAAAAAAGACGGCTGCTGCCACACGGGTGGCTCCATCGATTTTGATGGCAAAGGCAATCTATTTTTGAGTACCGGAGACGATACCAATCCTTTTGAGTCAGACGGCTATGGTCCGATGGATGGTCGTCCTGGCCGCAGCGGTTTTGATGCCCGATATACTTCCTCCAATACCAACGATTTGCGGGGTAAAATTCTGCGGATCAAAGTACAACCCGACGGCACTTACACCATTCCGGAGGGCAACATGTATCTGGCAAGTACTGCCAAAACCCGCCCGGAAATTTTCGTGATGGGCTGCCGCAATCCTTATCGCATTTCGGTAGACAAACACACTGGCTTCGTGTATTGGGGCGATGTAGGTCCGGATGCAGGCGAAGACAGTGCCGAGCGTGGCCCCAGAGGTCATTGTGAATTCAATCAGGCGCAAAAAGCGGGTTACTTTGGTTGGCCACTTTTTGTAGCCAATAATAAACCTTATCGCCGCTGGGATTTTGATACCAAAACTGCCGGTGTCGCCTACGACCCCAAAGCGCCAATGAACGAAAGTGCGCACAACACGGGTTTGATTGAATTGCCCGCTGCCCAGCCGCCACTGGTGTGGTATCCCTATGTGACATCCACCGAATTTCCGTTGATGGGCAAAGGTGGCCGCAACCCCATGGCTGGTCCTGTTTATTACGCCGACGATTTCAAAAATGCCCCCAATCGTTTCCCCAACTATTACAATGGCAAGTTTTTCGCCTACGATTGGATCCGCGATTGGATCATGGTGATTACGATGGATGAAAACGGCAAGTACGCCGACATGGAGCGTTTTGCGCCCAATGTCCCTTTGTCCAACCCCATGGACATGGCTTTCCACACCGATGGAACCTTGTACATGTTGGAGTATGGCAAAAAGTGGTTTTCGGCGAACGAAGACGCTACTTTGTTCAAAATTGAATACAACCCGGGCAATTTGCCTCCGATGGCAAAGCTGGAAGCTAGCACTACGGCGGGCAAAAAACCGCTTAGTGTAACCTTGAATGCTTCTGCCTCCAAAGACCCCGAAGGTCAAGCTCTGACTTACGCCTGGGACTTTGGCAATGGCAAAGGCAGTACCCAGCCCAATGCGGTGGCGAAGTACAAAAAGCCAGGGTTTTATGAAACTGAATTGACCGTAACCGATGCTCAGGGCAAAGCCTCCAGCTCTAAAGTGGGCATCCGGGTAGGCAATGAAATGCCAAAACTGGATTTGACGGTTAAAGGCAACCAAACCTTCTTCTTCCCTGGCAAACCACTCGATTACGCCATCAAGGTGAGTGACAAGGAAGATGGTGAAGTAGGCAAAGGCATCAGCAGCGAAGATGTGGCGGTGAGTTTGAACTACATCGAAGGCTTTGACCGTACAGGGGTGGCTCAAGGGCACCAAACCAACTCTGGTTTTGTGGCGGGCAAACGCCTGATCGAACTCTCGGATTGTAAGTCTTGCCACCAGATGAGCGAAAAATCAGTTGGCCCATCTTTCATGGATATCTCCAAAAAATACAAGGACAGTTGGGAACCCGTTGCCGGGATTTTGGCCAATAAAATCCTCAAGGGTGGCAAAGGTGTTTGGGGCGAACAAGCCATGAATGCCCACCCTCAATTGACCAAGTCGGAAGCCGAATCGATGGCTGAATACATCTTGTCATTGGCTAAGGATAAAAAACCGGAAAACCGCCCTCTTGCAGCTTCCGTCAACCTGAGCGAGCACGAGAAAAAGCAACCTGGGATGTACATCCTGAGTGCCAGCTACACGGATAAAGGTATCCCCATGGTGGGTGCTTTGATCGCTAGTCAAACCATTTCGCTGCGTTCTCCATTGCTGTACGCCACCGAAGCGGATGCCCACCGGGAAATGATGCGTGCAAGGGGAAACAGTCCGATGCAAGTAGCGAACGACAATGCTTACCTGCGCTACAACGGCATTGACCTGACGGGTGTTTCCGAAATCACGGTCTACACCAAAGGTTATGGCGTCGGTGGGAAAATTGAATTGCGCACGGGGTCGCCGGAAGGGACGCTACTGGCTGAGACCAGTTTCCCCAAAGGAGACAAAAAGGATGTGCCCTTAAAATTCACTGCTGCTGCTCCTGCTGGGAAACAGGATATTTTCATTGTATTCCGGAATGCGGATGCGAAGGGGAATTTCTTGGGAGGCGTGGAGAAGTTTGAGTTTAAATAATTTACAATACGAGTAAGCAGCTTCGCTGCTTGGTTTTGTTTCTAAGGTGTTCTAAGGTGCCTAAGGTGGTTCAATTTTAAATACTTAGAGTGGTTCTGAGCCATGCTAAAGATTTTTTGAACCACCTAAGGCACCTTAGAACACCTTAGTTACTCATCTACGATGCTCATTAGCACAGCTAAATGGATTGTCGCTTTTTGTAAATCTTTCCTTCTTGGGCAGTATTTTCCATTTTGGAAACAACTGAATCTTCAGCCAATTTACCACTGCCGAATATATTTTTTAATACTTTTGCACCTCCTAAATTCGATCCATTCGCTCATTATTGAACAGTTCAATGACCCAAGCCAACCACGTCTTCATCATCACCCTCAGCATCATCGCCCTCGGTTTTTTGTTGAAAAAATACGGTTTCGTCAAAGAAGAGGAGGGCAAAACCATCTCCAAGTTTTTGATGCACACCACTTTTCCTGCCTTGATGCTGGTTTCTATGGTACGGGTAGAATTGACTCCATCCCTATTTCTACTGCCGCTGTTTTGTATCGGCTTTTGTAGCCTGATGCTGACGGTTGCCTGGTTTTGGTTTGGCAATTATTCAACTGAACTACGCGGCGTCCTCACCATGGGAGCAGGTACAGCGAATGTGGGCTTATTTGGTTTTCCAATTATCGAAGGACTTTTTGGCAAAGAAGCCCTGGTTTACGCGGTGATGTACGATATTGGAAACACCATCATTGCTTTTGGGATTGTCTATCCACTGGGGAGCTACATCGCCTCAAGTGGAGCCAAAGCGGTCTATTGGCGGATGATTCTCAAACGGGTCTTTAGTTTGCCGCCCTTTTTGGCCATGTTTGTAGGGCTGTCGATCAATCTTTTGAACATTCCAATGCCAAAGTTGATGATGGATGGTCTGGATATTCTTGCCTCAGCCAATAAGTCGTTGGTGCTGTTGCTCATGGGCCTTTACCTGAGTTTTGCCCTGGATAAAAATAAGTTGAAGGCCATTTCTAAAGTATTGGCCATTCGGTATGGCGTAGGTTTTGTTGCTGTAACAGCTTTGTATTTTCTGTTGCCTGCTGATTCGCAGATGCGCAGCGTGTTGATCGTCTGTGTGTTGCTGCCCATTGGGTTGACCATTCTGCCTTTTTCCGATGAAATGAATTTTGATTCCCGAATTGCGGGGACGCTGCTGAATATTTCTTTGTTGATCAGTTTTGGCTTGATGTGGGGCGTAGTGGTTTTATTGGGGCTACGGTGATTGGGCTAAAGGATGTCGATTGGAACTTTGTGTATAAAATCTTGCGCTAAATGAACTTCCCGAAAGTGGAAAACTTTCGGGAAGGGGCCTCTAGATCTGGGCTATACGCTCAAAACTAGAAGCGCCCTTCCGAAAGTTTTTCACTTTCGGAAGGTTCTGTACCGCACAGACCTGGATAAAAGCGGCTATCCTTTAGTTTATTCCAGGATTTTCAAATTCATTCTTTTCAAGGCAGTATTCAGATCTGGCAGCGTACCCTTGATGGCTTCCATTTTTTTATTAATGGCATCCAAACTTGTCTGAGCCGCTGAAACCGCTTCAACAGCCTGTCTGGTAGGTGGCATATCCGCATCCTGCAACACCCCAAAAACCCCAGCAAAATTGCGACTCACTGGCCCAAATTCTTTTTCCAAGGCGACCAGGGATTCGCTCAAATCGTGCAATTTTGGGGCCAATACCCCATTTTTAAGCAAGCCCAAATTCGTTTTAATTTGCGCACGCAAACCAACCGTCTGGTTGAGCATGGCGTTTAATTTTTTTTGCCCATCATAACAAGTCATCGACAAGTCAAACTGTTGTCGCAATTGTGCAGTACTGGTTTGCACCCGAGGATCCATCTTGATCACTAAAGGCTGAGTAAAACTTTGACCATTGACCGTCAGGCGCACGGTATAATTGCCCGGCATGACCCAAGGCCCGGTAGGCCGAGGAGCAGTATTGCGAAAAGTAGCTGCAATCGGGAAATTGGCCGGCCCAGGCAGCGGCGCGTAGTGCAAATCCCAAACAAAACGATGCGACCCCGCTGCTCCTGACAAAATCTGCTGAGGGCGAATCCAATAATCTGGAACGTTGTTTGGGGGGATGTTGTCAGGTGCGTCATTGGGCGTGAATTTGCGCACCAGATTCCCGGCTGCATCCAGAATTTCCAAACTCACGGTTCCCGCTTCTTTTAGGTAATAATTGAGGATTGCGCCATCGGGTGGGTTGTCGCCTGAGGGTTCTTCCTGCGGGATGGGGGTATCGGTGTTCATGTTCCAGCGTACCCGGTAAGTCAATTGGGGTTTGTACAAAATTGAATTTTGGGCGGCCAGTGTTGGAGTCAATTGCCGCAGTGGAGTAATGTCGTCCAGAATCCAGAAAGAACGCCCATGGGTACCCACCACGATGTCATCGTCTTTGATCACCAAATCGCGAATCGAAGTAGCGGGCATGTTTAACCGCAAGGATTGCCAGTGTTCTCCATCATCAAAGGACACTGAAACCATTCGTTCTGAACCCGCAAAAAGTAGGCCTTTTTTTAGGGGGTCTTCTTTGACCGCATTGATTGGGTCATCCGGTAAACCCGTGACAATCTTCTGCCAGGTTTTGCCCCCGTCGCGGGTACGGTAAATGTGGGGACGCAAGTCGTCGCAACGGATGCGGTTGACGGCGGCATAAGCGGTATTTTTGTCAAAATGACTAGCCTCCATGATTGAAACCTTGCTCCAGGAGGTGATCGCAGGTGGAGTGACATTGCTCCAGTTTTTGCCACCATCCCTTGTTACTTGAATGAAACCATCGTCGGTACCCACCCAAATGAGATTGGAATCTAGTGGCGATGGCGCAATCGTGTAAATGACGCCTCGCCGGGGCATGGTTTTCATGTCGGCACTGGTGTAGACGCCCACGCTCTCTGGTACATCGTAAGTCTCCCGAGTCAGATCAGGGCTGATGATTTCCCAGGAGTTGCCACCATTTTGGGTTTTGAACAGCACATTTCCTGCGTAATACAATGTTTTAGGGTTGATGGGCGAAAATAGGATAGGGGCAGTACGGATAAAACGGTATTTACCCGATCGAACTGCTTCTGGAGCGATGTTTTGGTTTTGACCCGTACGTTTGTCAAAACGGGTGACTTTGCCGCCGTAAATGATGTTGGGGTCGAGTGGATCGGGGGCCACGTAGCCATATTCTTCCACACCCACTGGATGCCATTCCCGAAAAGTGATGCGGCCATCATTCCCTCGCGAGGTAATCCCCACCGAGCCACTTTCCTGCTGCCCGCCGTACACGTTGTAAGGAAAGGCATTATCCGTACTCACGTGGTAAAACTGCGCAGTGGGCTGATTGTACCAGGAGCTGAAAGTTTCACCGCCATTGACGGTGATGATGGCCCCTTGGTCGCTAGCCAGCAGGATGATGTCCGGGTTGCTGGGGTTGATCCAGATGCGGTGGTAGTCGTCGCCGCCGGGCGCGCCGCGAAAGGCAGCCCAGTTTTTTCCACCATCCGTTGATTTCCAAGCTACCACATTGGCGGAATAAACGATGTCGGGGTTTTTCGGGTCTACTTTTACTTCGGCAAAATCACTGCCGCGACCCCAAAGCCGGGCATCGGGATTCATCAATGTCCAGGATTCTCCACCGTCGTCGCTGCGGTAGATGCCACCTTTTGTCGGCGCGTCAACGGTGGCGTAAAGTCGTTGGGTTTGACTGGGCGCGATGCAAAAACCGATGCGGCCCAAACCTTCGGCAAAAGTGGGCAAACCACTGACCTTTTTTTGCCAGGTAGTTCCGCCGTCGGTGGATTTGTAAAACCCCGTTTCCGGCCCTTGCCAGGCACCATTTTCCCAAGGGCCTTGGCGGGCAGCCCACAAACTTGCGTAAACGATATTGGAGTTGCTAGGGTCGATGGTCACCTGGATCGCCCCGGTGTTTTCATCTTTGTACAATACCCGTTCCCAGGTTTTGCCGCCATTGGTGGTTCGGTACACGCCGCGTTCGGTGTTGGGGCCGTAAGGGTGGCCGAGCACAGCGGCAAAAACGCGGTTTTCATCGCGGGGATCGATGTCGATGCCACCGATTTGCTGGCCTTCGCGTAGGCCGATGTGTTGCCAGCTTTTGCCTGCATCGAGGGATTTGTACATGCCATCACCGACCGACAAATCGGGTCTTTGGAGACCTTCGCCGCTGGCGACATAGAGCACATTTGGATTGGAAGGTGCAACGCCAACATCGCCGATTGACCCGGTAGGCTGGTCGTCAAAGATGGGTACCCATGTACGGCCATAGTCGGTCGTTTTCCAAACCCCACCGTGGTTGACCCCGATGTAAAAAACGTTGGGTTGTTGGGGAACGCCAACTGCACCCACGGTACGGCCTCCCCGGTGTGGGCCAATCATGCGCCAACGCATGGCGTTGAACAATTTGGCATCGAAGGGTTGCGCCTGTGCCTGGAAAAACACCAGGAGGGAAAAAAGTAAAAGTTGAATGGTTTTATTGGTTTTCATACGGAATCCGTGATTGTTTGTGGGAAAGTTAGCCGATTTTGGGTGGATTTCAGTACTTCCCAAAGCCTGAATTTTATCAGGAGGGTTAGACCGAATTTCCTGAGCTGTTTTTTTAGCAATTATTTCCCTATCTTTGAATAAGTAAACACGATCTGAGATGTTTAAATTGAATGACTTTATTGGGATTGATCCAAGCATTCGTTTTGGAAAACCTTGTGTGATTGGCACCCGAATCACGGTTCAAGGTATTTTGGAATGGTTGGCTTCAGGGATGTCTTTTGAGGAAATTATTGCAGATTTCCCTGAATTGGATATGGAAAAAATTAGAGCTGCTTTAGCATATGCTGCACATAGAGAGGCTCGCACAAAAGTATTGGCTGCCTAATGAAAGTGTTACTAGACTTGAGGCGATTGGATTATCAACAAGTTGCAAACTTAGAGTCAGCGACCAGCGGCAGCGCCGCCAAAACGTCTGTAGCATTTAGACCAAGCTGTGTCTTTAAGGTGCAGAGCACCGGAACAAAAGGCAACAGTTACGGTACTACGTACCTCAAAATCTATATTTGTTCCTTGATCTACAGACGTTTTGGCGGCGCTGCCGCTGGTCGTTATGCCTAAGATCACCCCCTTACTTGATAATCAACTCACCTCACATCTGTTATTAGCACCGCCATGTCACTACCCATTTTCAACTACGCCAAAACACATCAAGACCGAATTGCTATCCAAGAGGAAAATCAATCGTATACCTACGGCAATCTCTTAAACGCCGCCGAAATTTTTGCCCATACTCTACTACAAAACGAAGCCGATCTTGCCGAGCGCCGGGTCGCCTTCATGGTCAAACCCGGCTTCGACTATGTGCGTACCCAATGGGGAATCTGGTTGGCGGGTGGCATTACCGTGCCTTTGTGCATCACCTATCCTTTGCCATCTTTACAGTATGTGTTGGAGGATACTCAAGCAGAGATTGTGGTGGTTTCGCCGGAATTTGAGCCCATACTTGGTGCTTATTGCCGTGAAAAAGGACTTCGTTTGATTGTTCTGGGCAAAGAAGAACCAGAAGCAAAAGGAATTTTGCCCCAAATCGAAATGAGTCGCCGAGCCATGATTTTATACACCAGTGGTACGACCAATTTGCCCAAAGGAGTTGTGACCACCCACCGCAATATCGCGGCGCAAATTGAATCTTTGCTGGAAGCCTGGGCTTATGCCGATACCGATCACACCTTGTGCATTCTGCCCTTGCATCACGTGCATGGCATCATCAACGTAGTATCCTGCACCTTGTGGGCTGGGGGAAAAGTGCAGTTTATACCCCATTTCGACGCTCAAAAAGTGCTGGACATCTTTTTGCATGGTGATTTGAACGTCTTTATGGCCGTGCCCACCATTTATTTCAAGTTGATTGAGGCCGTGGAGGCGATGTCAACGGAGCCGCAAGCGCAATTGAAGAATCGCCTGCAAGCTTTTCGGTTGATGATTTCGGGTTCGGCGGCACTGCCTGTATCCGTGATGGAAAAATGGGAAGGCATCAGTGGGCACCGCTTGCTTGAGCGTTATGGCATGACGGAAATTGGTATGGCCATCAGCAATCCCTACGCTGGCGAGCGCCGGGCTGGCTACATTGGCATGCCGCTGCCGGGAGTAAAAGTACGTTTGGTAGATGATCAACAACAAGAAATCGGCCTCGGTGAAGTTGGAGAAATTCAAATCAAAGGCGACAATGTATTTTTGGAATACTGGCAACGGCTAGAGGCTACCGCGCAAAGTTTTACTGCCGATGACTGGTTTATGACGGGCGATACTGCCGTGGTGGAGGAAGGCTATTACCGCATCCTGGGCCGCACTTCGATGGACATCATCAAATCGGGGGGCTATAAATTGTCCGCGCTGGAAATAGAAGAAGTCCTGCGCACCCATCCGGCCATTGCCGATTGTGCTGTAGTGGGCTTGCCAAGTGAAGAATGGGGGGAAACTGTAGCGGCTGCGCTGGTCACCAAAGCAGAAATTGACCTAAAAGCGCTCAATACCTGGATGCGGGAACGAATGCCTGCTTATCGGGTGCCCCGGCAGTATCTTTTGGTGGAGGAATTGCCCCGCAATGCGATGGGGAAGGTGACGAAAAAGGATGTGAAGGTTTTGTTTTAGGGGGGTAATATCTGTTGGGAAGAGTGGCATTAATCACAATTCGAAAAGATTGCGCATGAATTTAAAATTAAGCATTTATAGTGCACTCTGTCTTTTTACGCTGGGTTGTGCCAATACTTCAAATCAAAACAAAGAGAGCTATTCCTTTGAGTCAAGGTCTTTACAAATAGATAGTTCTTTTGTGGTGAAATCTACGATAAATGATTTTTGTCCATGCAAAACCACTATGCCAGAGATCGCTAAGCACAGTGAATTAAAACAAGTTACTGTTGAAAACATGGATGCAGGTAGTGGGTGCATAGGAGAAGATGGGCGCTTTGAAAATGGAATTGGATACCAGCTTACCACACAAAAAGGTATGGTTTTTCAACAAGAAAACGGCTATGAATATTTAGCGAAAATTCACCTGAATAAGGATTTTAGTGGGAAATTGCCAAACGGAAAAGAAATCTTGGTGGCAGACCTGAAATTGAAAGATGTACTTTCAATGTACCCCAATTTTGAATTTTCCTCCCGACAATGTGCAGAGTACTGGAGCTACAACAATGATACCCTTTATTTTTATTTTAAACTGGACAAATCCCCCGATAACAAACCAGTAAACCCTAGGCTACATCTTGACAGATCTATTGAAGGAATTGACATTGTCATATCATGTTTTGGTATGCACCTTCCCGATATAAAAGATGGTATTTTTTATGAACGACCGATTTATGCCCCATTATCAGAAACACACGTCAATGCTTACGTTATGAAAAAAAGAACAGATTTGGCTGCAAAAATTACTGAGTTTGTTTCGTTGGGCAAGGATACAAATTACGATTACATCAAATTAGGAAAGTGGCTTGTTTATAATGTTGATCATACTTTGCAGGTGGAGGAGTACTATGACGATAAAGGTAGTTTGATGAAAAAGGTCAAATGAAACGTTACCATGTTACCATTTTGCACACCATACCCCGAAAATTCCCTCATATATTCTCAAATCACTTCCCCCCAGACTACCTCTAACCCTGGCATTACCATACCTCCGCTCAATTTCTCTTCAAACGGCACCGTTTGAATTTCCCCATTTTCATTGTACACATAGGTACGCCGGTTTTGTGGATCGATTAGCCAACCCAAGCGGCAGCCACAATCCATGTATTCGTCCATTTTTTCGCGGAGTTCGCTGAGGCTTTGGTTTTCAGAGCGCAGTTCGAGTATGAAATCCGGGGCAATCGGAGCAAATTTTTTCTTTTCCTGAATGCCAAGGGCATCCCAGCGCTCTTTGCGAATCCAGGCAGTGTCGGGGGCACGCTCAGCTCCATTGGGTAGTGTGAAACCAGTGGAAGAATCAAAAGTAACCCCTAATTTATGTATGCGATTCCAAAAAACTATTTCAGCATTGATTTCTGAATTTCTGTTTCCAGTTTCTGATCCCGTTGGCGCCATAATAATCATTTGGCCATCCGCAGCACGTTCAATCCGCAGGTCGTCGTTGAGTTGGCAGAAGGCAAAAAACTCCTCACTGCTCATGTCTTTTGCATCCATGCGCAAGGGTTTTTCAAGGTGAAACTTCACCTTGAAAACATTGGCAACAACAGCCTGAGATTCGAGTACAGTTGGCATAATTGTTCAAACTGGTTTCTACAAAGATAGCCGGAATTGGCATAAAATCAAACCGCCAAATAGAACAGTTCGTCATCCCAAAATTCCAAAGCGACATTTCTTTATCACAAAGAAAAAAAGAGGACACAAAGGACACAAAGCGAAGCGTCGTCTACGTCTGACTTTGTGTCCTTTGTGCTTCTTTGTGCTTTCTCTGTGAAAATTATGTCGCTTTGGAATTCGAGATGACTTATGTTTATTAGGTCAAAGGCGAAAATTATCTATCCCTCAGCGTACCGCTTGAAATTATCCAATATCGCCTGCCACCCCGCTTCCTGCAACTCATGGCTATGGATATTTTCCGCTTCAAAAGCCTCAATCACTTCGGTACTCTGGCCATTTTCCTTGAAAGTCACCTCCACCTTGCGCCCATCGTCGATGGTGTAAGTCAGGCGTTCATTGGGAACCACTTCATCAAAAATACCCCCAAAATCAAAGCTCACGCTGCCATCCCTAGCCGCCATGGTGTATACAAAACGGCCACCTGGGCGCAGGTCGGTTTCAGCTTTGGGCGTATGCCAATCGTCGGAAGCATTGTTCCATTGTACAATGTGTTCCGGGGTAGTCCAGTATTCCCACGCTTTTTCTACAGGTACATTGACAGTGCTTTTTACGGTAATGAAGGTAGGTGGTTTGAGTTTGGCAATTTCGATTTTACGCATTTGAAATAACGCATTCATCGCGTATTGGGCTGCATCGGGATCAGGATCTGCCAAAGCATGCATCAATTCCCGAGGCACAATTTGCCAGGATACCCCAAACTCATCTTTCAACCAGGCGCACATGCTCTCTTCACCTTTGGCTGTAAAGCCATTCCAATAATGGTCAACTTCCTCCTGGCCCTGGCAATCCACCACCAAAGATACCCCTTCATTTAAATTTATATTATGGTTGCCCGGAGCGTCCATGGCCATGAAGACCTGGCCATGGAGTTTGAACTGGGCGTGTTTGATCATACCGGGGCTGGGTTCTCCTTCTTCAAAACGGGCGATACCTACAAGAGAAGATTCAGGAAACAAACTGGTATAAGCATTGATGGCCGCTTCGGCGTTGCCAAAATGCTCATTGGCAAATAGGATCAGCGGCGTGAATTTTTGACCAACATCCTCCAATTTTCCCCAAGTCAATTGCCAGGATACTCCGTATTGGTCTTGTAAAAACCCGAACTTTTGGCTCCAGGGGTAAGCATCTAAAGGCATCATCACCATACCACCATTGCTGAGTTGTGCCCACACACTATCAATTTCGGCCTCGCTTTGGCAAACCACATAAAAAGAAATGGAAGGATTGATTTTGAACTGAGGTCCGCCATTGAGGCCCATGAATTTTTGGCCACTCAGTTCAAAGTTGACCACCATGCGGCTGTCGGTCGTAATTTTACCCTCACCAAAAACGGAGCAGTAAAACTCGGCGGCTGCCTTGGCCTGGCCATCAAACCAAAGGCAAGGATAAATTTTATTTTGCATCAGGACTGTTTTTGGGTTTTCAATTTTTGTGACTGATAAATGTATTAAAAAAAGTTTGACAACACAAAGATAGTTTTATTTCGAAAACAAAATGTGGTTCAAAAGCGACAGCTTGTGTGGCAATTGCGACATAATTCTACCAAAAATGTAGCGCTAACTTTCCTCTTGCTTATATTTACCCAAACTTGAACAAACATGCGCATTTGTCTTCTTTTTCTCAGCGTGCTGTGCCTCAGCGGGGTTATTACAGCTCAAAACTGGCAGATTTTACCCACCCAAAACGAGTGTAGCTCCCGCCACGAAAACGCGATGGCTGCTATCGGCAATCGCCTGTATTTGTTGGGTGGAAGGGGCATGCGGCCCGTGGATGAACTCGATTTGTCGACCAAAACCTGGAAGGCTTTGCAACAAACGCCGATGGAAATGAGTCATTTTCAGGCACTGAGTTACAAAGGGGAAATTTATGTAATGGGGGCTTTTACTGGCAGCTATCCACACGAGAAGCCCATCGAAAACATTTACATTTTTAACCCCAAAACCAATGCCTGGCGCAAAGGCCCCGAAATTCCTAAAGATCGCCTGCGTGGTGCCGCTGGAACTGTCATTCGCGATGACAAATTTTACATCGTTTGTGGCATTCAGGATGGACATTGGGATGGTTTTGTAGGCTGGTTTGACGAATACGACCCGGCTACAAATACCTGGCGCAAACTCCCCGATGCGCCTCATGCCCGCGACCACATTTCCGTAGCCGTGGTCAAAGACAAACTGGTGGTGGCTGGTGGCCGCACTTCCTGGGCCAAAACCAACCAGGTGTTACAACTCACCTTGAACGAGGTGGACGTTTACGACTTCAAAACCAATACCTGGACAACTTTGGACGCCAGCAAAAACATTCCTACGCCACGGGCCGGAGCCACTGCCATTGCGTACAAAGGTAAGGTAGTCGTTATCGGCGGCGAATCGACTGCCCACGTGGAGGCGCACAATGAGGTGGAAGCTTATGATGTGAAAAAGAATGTGTGGGAAAAATGGGCCAAACTCAACACGACCCGCCACGGCACTCAGGTTGTGCAGGTCAAAGGAAAATTGTACATCGGTGCTGGATCAAAAAACCGGGGCGGTGGGCCGGAGTTGAATACAGTGGAGGTGTTGGAAAAATAACCCCTATTGTAATTTTTTAGTTTTATAGGCAACTAATCGGCGCATGTACTACTATTTTATCCTTCAACAACGGATCCTGAGCCGAAAAATGGAAGCGCTGGGGCTGCACCCTGTTTTGGGTTACATCCTTGGCGTACTTTTGTTCCTCGGCTTATCCTTCTACCTATTTTACAAAACGACTTATGCCGGCTACATTTATGCTGCCACTGGGCTTAGCCTGGTATTGAGTTTTGGCGAAAAGGAGCGGAACGACTTTTTAAAAACGACCTTCCCGCTAGCAATCTATCGACAAGTTCGGGCTGCCGAAAATGGCCTACGCGTATTGCCATTTGTCGTTTTGTTGTGTTGCAAAACCGAATTTTTATTGGCACTTGGCTTATTGCTGGGGGCTTTGGCACTCAGCTTGTTCAACTCAGGCAGTCGCTTGAATATGACCATTCTCACGCCCTTTTTTCGCTTCCCGTTTGAGTTTACCACTGGGTTTCGCAAATACTGGTTGCTTTATTTGATTGCCTATTTTGTAGCCTGGAAAGCCATTGAGGTGGACAATTTTAACCTTGGTGCGGGGAGTCTAGCCTTTGTATGTTTGTTGGCCATGAGCCATTACGCCCTGCCGGAAAACGACTATTACGTGTGGATGTACAACTGCACGCCACGGCAATTTTTGCTCAAAAAAACGGCAACAGCCTGGCTCTATCTCAGTACGCTGACGCTGCCTTTGGTTGTGGTGCTGAGCCTATTTTTCTGGGACAAAAACTGGATTTTATTCCTGATTTTAGGATTGGGCTTGTTTCTGATTGGGGCGATGATTTTGGCCAAATACTCCGCTTACCCTCGGGAGATGAGTTTGCCTCAGGCGCTGTTTTTTGGCCTTGCGATGTGGTTTCCACCTTTGTTGCTGATTGTGATGCCCCTGTTTTACAAACGAGCTGTACAGCAATTAAATACTTATCTACAATGATCCAGATTGAAAATTTGAGTAAAAATTACGGCTCAAAAACTGTTTTGAAACAAATCAACTTCGAGCTGGAACCCGGAAAGGTATACGGCATGGTGGGCGAAAACGGCGCAGGCAAAACCACTTTGTTCAAGTGTATTGCGGGTTTGGAGCCGTGCTCTGGGAGCATCAGTAGTCCCTATCCGATTTTGAAAAACCAGTTGGGCTTTTTGCCCACCAATCCCTATTTTTTGCCCAAAATCACTGGATCAGAATACCTCCAATTGTTGTGCAATGCCCGGAATATTCCACTGAGCAATTTTGCTGAAAAAAACATTTTCGATTTACCCCTGAGCCAGTACGCTGAAACTTATTCAACGGGTATGAAAAAGAAGTTGGCGCTCACTGGAATTTTGCTCCAAAAGAACGATTTTTTTATTCTGGACGAACCCTTCAACGGCGTAGACATCCAAAGCAATATGCTCATCACGGCGATCATTGAACGTTTAAAGGCTGCGCAGAAAACCATCCTGATTTCCTCGCATATATTTTCCACCTTGAATGATACCTGCGACCAAATCTACGTATTGCGGGGCGGCGAAATTGCTCAAAAGGTAGAAAAGCAGGATTTTCAACAACTAGATGAAGAAATGCGGCAATTTGTACTGGGTGATAAGGTTGAATCGTTTCATTTTTGATCCAGTTGCTGTAATTTTACATGGAATGAATAAGGTTGTACAAGCAGGGCTCCATGCAAATTCGCTCCATTGTTCATGGCTTTTTTTACGGCAATTACTTTTATGGATTGTGTGCGGTAGCCCTCTCCATCGAAGCGACCTTGCAGCAAGAATATCCGCTGGCGGATTGGGCCTATTATCTGGCCGTTTTTGCCCTGACCACCTGGTTTTACACCTTACCTTACCTGTTGGACAAAACGGCGACTGTACCAGATTTAAGGGCAAGTTGGTATTTGAAGCACAAGTCTTTTGTTCAATTTAGTCAGGCCGTTTTGTTGTTGATCTGTTGCGGATATGCCCTTTATTTTGTGCTTACCTATGGCCGGGCGATGTTGCAAATGAGTGCCCTACAATGGGCCTTGAGCTTGTCCATACCCTTCCTCGGCATTTGTTATTACGGCATCAGTTTCAATGAGCAGTACAACCTGCGCAAAATCGGGGTGCTCAAGCCCTTCATCATAGGCTTTTGTTGGGCGGGGATTTGCACGATGTATCCCATTTTGTGGCACAAAATTACCCATGCAGAACCAGGCGCACTGGATGGCGTTGGCTATCGTTTGTTCATCAAAAACCTGATGTTCATTGCCTTGATTGGCATCATGTTCGACATCAAGGATTATGCCAGTGATGCCCGACAGCGTTTGAATACCTTTGTGGTGCGGCGGGGACTGCGGAATACCCTGTTCAGCATTTTACTCCCCTTGAGCATCATCGGCCTGGCGACTTTTTGGATGTACAGTTTTTCCCACAATTTTTCGATGATGAAAATCGGCTTGAATACCCTGCCTTTCATAGCTATGCTCTTTGCAGTACAGGCCCTCAAAAAAAGGCGCTCCATTTTGTACTATCTCATCGTAATCGATGGTTTATTGTTGGTCAAGGCAGTCTGTGGCTCATTAGCCATGCTTTACTTTTAGGGGTTCCAATAATTGTTTACTTTTGCAGCCTTATGAAAAAATTCCTACTCATCACCTATTACTGGCCCCCCGCTGGCGGCGGCGGCGTAATGCGTTGGGTCAAAATGACCAAATACATCCGGCAGTACGGCTGGGAACCTGTCGTGTATACACCCGAAAACGGCGAAACAGCTGCCTTTGACGAAAGCCTTGCCAAGGAAGTTGCGCCCGATTTGCAAGTGGTCAAAACGCCGATTTGGGAGCCTTATCAATTGTATAAGCAATTTTTAGGGCGAAAAAAGGAAGAAAAAATCTATTCAGGTTTTATCAACGAGGGGAAAAAAGAAAGCCTGGCCCAAAAGGTATCCGTCTTCATCCGGGGCAACTTTTTTATCCCCGATGCCCGCATGTTTTGGATCAAACCCTCAATCAAATACCTGACTAAATACCTGCAAGAGCACCCGGTTGATGCCATCGTATCCACCGGGCCGCCGCACAGCATGCACCTGATTGCGGAAGGAGTGCACAAGGCGACAGGTATTCCCTGGGTGGCTGATTTCCGGGATCCCTGGACCAATATTGATTTTTACAAAGACCTGCGCCTGACTTCCTGGGCGGATGCACGGCACAAAGCACTGGAGCAAAAGGTGCTCCGCAAAGCCTCACGAGTAGTGGCCGTTACCTGGCGTTCGCGGGATGAATTTGTGGAACTTTGTGGCCGAAAAGACATCGCTGTCATCCCCAATGGTTTTGACGATGCCGATTTTGCGCAAGCGGAAACGGCCAAACTGGATGCTGAATTTTCCATTGCCCACATTGGTTCAATGAACAAAGACCGCAACCCCGAAGTATTTTGGCAAGCGGTACAAGCCGCTTTGGCTGAGGCGCCAGCATTGCAACAAAAATTAAAAATTCGCCTGATTGGTCCGACCGATTTTTCGGTGCGGGAATCGGTGCAAAAATACGGTCTGGAAGCGAATACGGAATTCATCGACTTTGTACCCCACTCGGAAGCGGTTTTGTACCAACAGCAATCTCAAGTATTGCTCCTGTTGATCAACAATTCTCCGAATGCCCGCACCATCATTCCGGGCAAATTGTACGAATACCTTGGATCGGGCCGCCCTTTGCTGGCCATTGGCCCCAAAGATAGTGACTCGGCGAAAGTGGTAGAATTGACCAAAGGTGGGGCGCTGCACAATTACGAGGATGTGGAAGGGCTGAAAAACAGCATTTTGGCGTTTTTTACTGCGTATCAAAAGGGGGAATTGAAGGGGAGTGCGGAAGGAATTCAGCAGTTTACGAGAAGGCATTTGGCGGGAGAATTTGCGGGGCTTTTGGGGACGTTGAAGAAATAATACAGACTTGTTTTTAGGCCAAATTTCAGTTTTAAAAATAAGTTCTCGTTATTTGCCCCACTACTAAGGTGTCCTTAGGTGCCTTAGGTGGTTCAATATGAGTCTAGTTTGATTCTAAAAAATTTAGGCATATTTTATTTGAACCACCTAAGACACCTTAGTGCACCTTAGAGTTGATTCTGCTTAAAGTTCCACCGCATAAATTTGACTCATTCCCTCAAAATTCGCCCGAAAAATCACCCATTTTCCATCCGGCGAAAAATGCACATTCGGCTCCAGCCGATAATCGTGCTGCTTCATGTTCACCAGTTTTACCGACCTCAAATGGTCTTTTCCGGGGTGAAAAAGGTAAATCCACATGCCATCCTGCGCTTTTGCAACCTGGCCCGGATTCCCGCCATCCCCACAGAACAATTTTTGATCCCGGGAAATGTTGAAATGGATCGACCACTCATCTCGCACCAATTGATAGCGGGTTTGTTGGCCATCCGCCACGCGGTAGCCAGCCAGGTAGAAGCTTTCCCCACGCGGCATTTGTAGGTCGTACCAGATGGTTTTGCCGTCCCAGCTCCAGAATTCATGGCCCGCAATTTCACGCTCCATGGTACGGGTATGGATTTTTTGGATCACTTTGGTCTTGAGGTTGATGTTCCAGATGCGGTCCACCTTGTGCCAGGGGCCTTCGTGGCAAAACATCAGAATATTGGGATCGGTGACCGAAAATTGAATGTGGCCCAACCAGGTATTTTCGCTGTGGATTTTTTCCAATGCTCCGGTTTTTAGGTTGATGGTGAACAAGGTATGGAGGATTTTGGCGTCAAAAATCCGGTCGAAATATTCCCCTTTAGCAGGATAGCGTTTGTAAATAGAATCCTTGGCCGGAGCAGCCCAACTACCTGCCAGTAAGGTCTCATTAGCGTTCAGTGTGGTAATCGACCCTTTAAAATCGGGTGGAAAAACACAAACCAGGCGGGTTTGGGCTCGATCAATATGGGTGGCAAACACACTGTCCTTGACTTGATAAAAAACTTCCCGACGGATTTTCCCCACAATTTCCCCGGATTTGCGGGTCAGCTTGTGTGTCAATTGGGTATGCGCCATCGTTTTTAAATTGAGTACATACAATTGTGGTCCCCGGTAATAAATCATCAAATCCGCTTTGCCATCCGGCGTTTTGAGGAAGGGATTGTTGTGGAAATAAAAACTCTCGTTGGGTTGGTCGATGGGTGTGAGCCGTTTGATGCGGTGCCCGGTGCTGCGATCGATCCATTCGGCGGGCATCGGTTTTTGGGAGCCAGTTTCCAGGGTGGGGATTTGGGCGGTCAGGGATGCAATATTTGCCCATACCATGAATATCAATAGAAAAATATGGTTTGTTTTCATGCGATGTAGGTTTTGAAAGGGGAGGTTTAAAGATAGGAGAATCCTTGAGAGGAATCTGCTTGGGCTCCCTGCTGATTGAATTGTAAATAGTCCATTTGGATTTTTTTCCATTACTCAGTAACTAAACGGGGTACTTCCGTTAAATAAATGACTTGAACAAATGAATAAAAGATGAAAAGGAAAATACTATTGCCGCTAACAGCCATCGCAGTTTGCGGATTAAGTTTCATTTACTTGTTCAAGTTGGTTGAACAGAAAAATCAAAAAATAAAAGCTGCCGAAGCTGAAGTTTTCCGTTTATGGGACGAAAAAATCGCTGACTACCAATTTAAAGTTAATGTCAACTATCGTGATTCAGAATTTATGAAAAGCTTTTTCGATAGTTTGATGGTAAGTTATGATAAACTCCGAGTGATAAGCAGTCAAAAGGATTTGGCCGAAGCGGATAAAAATTATTTACGCAGCTTTATTTTCAAACAGATGGCCGCAAAGGGATTTATTAGCAAGGCTGAGATTTTGCAAAGACTAAAGGTGAAATCCGTAGCTCAAATGTTTGAAGGCACAAAATTGGAGCTGCTTCAAAGGCTTGAAAGTATACTCAGCCCCTAGTTCATGACCAAGTGCATGTATTCCCAGGACTTTGATATTTGGGAACAAACCAATAATCGAATTTTGTACCCTGGTGACACTACGGTGTTCATGATCAGAATCTTAAAGAACTATGATTTGCATAGCCATCAATTGGAACTGATTCCAAGCAGTGGCATGAAAATTATTGAGCCATATTTAGGGGAAATAAAAGTGGCAATTCCCAAAAATGAAAAGGACCTAATAAAGATAAATTTTCAACTGTACAATTGGCTAAAAAGGGACACGATAACCCAAAACATCCATTTAAGCAGAGAATGGGTGCTTTAGTTGGTTTTCAAAACCATTCAGGTTAGAACATAAGCCTAGGTGCAATCCCCTTTTTTCAAAATTCCCCCAAAATTTTTGCCACTTCCCCTTTAAAAGTTATTTTTACAATTATTCTGACGTAAACGTAAACAATGAAAAACCTGCATCTGACGCTGCTGCTGACTATTGGCAGCCTGAGCCTATTTGCTCAAAACCAGATAGTCCTCAATGCCGACCTCGGCAAACACACCATTAGCAAGCATATTTACGGCCATTTCTCTGAACACCTGGGCCGGTGCATCTACGATGGGCTTTACGTAGGGACAAACAATCCCAAAATCCCTACGGTAGACGGGGTGCGCAAAGACGTGATCGACGCTTTGATCAAACTCAAAATCCCCAACCTGCGCTGGCCAGGTGGTTGTTTTGCCGATACTTACCACTGGAAAGACGGCATTGGCCCCCTCGCCAATCGCCCCACGATTGTCAACACCTGGTGGGGGAATGTAACCGAGAACAACAGTTTTGGTACCCACGATTTTTTGAATCTGTGCGAAAAACTGGGCACCGAACCCTACCTGTCTGGAAACGTAGGCAGTGGCACGGTTCAGGAATTAGCCGATTGGGTGCAGTACACCAATTTTGACGGAGTCAGCCCCATGTCCAAACTCCGCAAGGAAAATGGCCGTGAGCAGCCCTGGAAAGTCCGCTTTTGGGGCTTGGGCAACGAAGCCTGGGGTTGTGGCGGCAACATGAAACCCGAGTACTACGCCAACATCTATCGCCAATATGCCACCTTTATGACTTCAACGGGCAATACGCGCTTGTACAAAATCGCCTCCGGTGCCAGCGATGCGGATTACAACTGGACGGAGGTCTTGATGCGCGACATTCCCCACAACATGCTCGATGCCGTGGCGCTGCACCACTATTCCGTCATCGATTGGAATAAAAAAGGCCCTTCTACCACCTTTTCCGAAGATCAGTACTTCACCACCATGCAGCGGGCTTATCAGATGGAAGAACTGGTGACTCGCCACAGCAACATCATGGACAAGTACGATCCCAACAAGCGGGTCGACCTGATTGTGGATGAATGGGGTGGCTGGTACGACGTAGAACCAGGTACCAACGGCGCGTTTTTGTACCAGCAGAACACCATGCGCGACGCGGTGCTGGCGGGCATGACCCTTAACATTTTCCAAAACCACTGCGACCGGGTGAAAATGGCGAACCTGGCCCAAATCGTCAACGTGCTGCAAGCAGTAATCCTCACCAAGGAGGAAAAAATGATCCTGACGCCGACTTACCACGTGATGGAAATGTACAATGTGCATCAGGAGGCTACGATGTTGCCTTTGACGATTCAGACGAACCAGTACAAACTGGACAATCGCCAATTGCCTGCCTTGACTTGTTCTGCTTCCAAAAACAAGGAGGGCGTCACGCACATTTCATTGACCAATATTCACGCTCGTGAAGCTCAAGAAATCACCATCGATTTGCGTGGTGCCAAGTACGCCAGTGTGAACGGTCGGGTGTTGACAGCGCCTACCTTGCAGGATCACAATACTTTTGAAAATCCTGAAAAAATCAAGCCCACTGCGTACAATGGTGCAACTTTGAGCGGCGGGCAGTTGAAAGTTAAGGTGCCGCCATTTTCAGTGGTAGTGCTGGCCTTGAAATAAAAGCCTCTTAGGTGTTTCTTAAGTGCCTTAGGTTCCTTAGGTGGTGAAATAATGATTCTTTTCACCACCTAAGAATCCGAAGGCACTTAAGATTCACCTCAGGATAGTCTGTTTTAATCAAAAATTGAAATACACAGGAGACTACCAGTAGGATTTTTTATAAGAAAGCAGTTACTTTAGTCCGTAAACTGCAAGCAATGTCTACCAAACCCAAACATCCCGAATTATCTGAACGTTTCAACGCGGATGAACCCCGCGTGGACTGGCATGATGCCACCCTCTGGTGGATTCGCCAAAAGCGGGACAAAGCCGCACATACCCTCTACGAAGACTGGGAAAGCCTGCGCAATACCGCCTCGGCCATTAAGGACAATGTGCTCGGCAATTTGGCGGATTACCTCGAATCGTTTGAACGCCAAGCTACCGCCAATGGTGCCATCGTACACTGGGCGGCCGATGCAACAGAACACAATCAAATCGTCCTTTCCCTGCTGCAACAAGCGGGTGCCAACCGCATGGTCAAGTCCAAATCCATGCTCACCGAAGAGTGTCACCTCAATGAATACCTGGCCGAAAATGGCATTGAAGTAGTGGATACCGACCTGGGTGAACGCATTGTACAACTGGCCGATGAGCCACCCAGCCACATCGTAATGCCCTGCATCCATTGGAAAAAAGAGGAAATTGGTGAATTGTTTCACCAGCATTTGGGCACACCCAAGGGGAATGCCGATCCGCAATTGTTGACTGAAGCAGCCCGACAGCACTTGCGGGATAAGTTCCTCAGTCGTCGGGTGGCTTTGACGGGCGTCAATTTTGCCGTAGCCGAAACAGGAGAATTCGTGGTGTGTACCAACGAGGGCAACGCCGACATGGGCGTTCACCTCGCCGATGTGCATATCGCCTGTATGGGCATCGAAAAAATCATTCCTCGCCGGGAGCACCTCGGCGTATTTTTACGCCTTCTGGCCCGCAGCGCTACTGGGCAGCCGATCACCACTTATTCCAGCCATTTCAAAAGCCCACGCGCAGGCGCGCAGATGCACATCGTACTGGTAGACAATGGCCGTAGCCAGCAGTTGGGTCGCGAAGCCTTCCGCAATTCGCTCAAGTGTATCCGTTGTGGCGCTTGTATGAATACTTGCCCTGTTTATCGCCGCAGCGGTGGGCATTCTTACCACAATGCCGTAGCGGGGCCAATTGGTGCCATTTTGGCCCCCAACCTGGACATGACCAAAAATGCAGACTTACCTTTTGCCTCAACTCTCTGTGGTTCCTGCTCGAACGTTTGTCCGGTGAAGATCAACATCCACGAGCAATTGTACGAATGGCGTCAGGAATTGACCCGGCAGGGGAAAGTTGATTTTGGCAAAAAAATGGGTCTCAAAATGATGTCTACGGTATTGTCCAGCCCAATGGTGTACCGAAGTATGGGGAAAATGGGGCGTTGGACCATGCGTGTCATCCCCGGAATGGTCAGCAATTCCTTCAATCCTTGGTTCAAACAACGGGAAATGCCTGAACCACCTAAAGAATCGTTCAGAGATTGGTATCTAAAAAACCGAAGCTAAACTGTAGCAATATGTCAGTTCGAGAGCAAATATTGGCCAAAGTGCGAGCCAATCAACCCATAGATGAACGGCCCTTGCCGGATTTGACTGCATTCCCGGTGCGCACCAGCGAGGTCTTGGATCAGTTTATGACCGTGTTGAGCACCATTGGTGGAAAACCCGTCCGGGTAAAAAATCATGCGGAAATTGAAGCTTATCTGCAAGAAAATCCATATCCGGGACGCATCATCAGTTCCATTCCCGCGTTGCAACACCCAGCCGAACCCATTCCCGAAAATGCCGACCCGCATGAGTTAGAGAACGTAGAACTGGCCATCATCACCGGAACCTTTGGGGTGGCGGAAAACTCGGCCATTTGGGTCACCGAAGCCAATTACCAACAACGGGCAGTGCCTTTTATTTGCCAACACCTCGCCATCGTCCTGCCAGCAGATGCCATTGTCGCCAACATGCATCAGGCCTATGAACGTTTGCAGGGGCAGGAGTATGGATTCGGGGTGTTCATCGCCGGGCCTTCCAAAACTGCCGATATTGAACAGTCACTGGTCTTGGGTGCACATGGTGCGCGGACGATGACCGTGTTTTTGATGTAAACCCTATCCTAGGAACGATGAAAAACGACTAAGTTTTTTACCACCTAAGAAACCATATATACTCAAGCTACACCTAAGCATAAACACCTGAAACATGATCAAATACACTTCCACCTGGCTATTATTGGCGCTATTCATTTTACCTGGGACTGCTTTGTTTGGCCAGGTTAGCGCCGACAAATATTGCTCCGATTACCTCAATTCCATCCGCGACAACCGCGCCCTACTCACCGCCTTTTTCCAACAAATGCCCAAAGGCGGCGACTTGCACAACCACTTTTCCGGCTCCATTTACGCCGAAAGTTACTTTGATTACGCGCTCAAATCCGATTTTTGGGTGAACCTCAAAACCCTGGAATTGTTCGACAAAGCGCCTACGCTCAATCTCAATTCCGACATCAAAAAAATGAGCGAAGTGAATGCTGCCGGAGGCTTACCCGACTTGCGTTACCAACTCCTGAGGTTTTGGTCCATCAAGGATTATTTCCTAGGCGATGAAGCCAGCGACAAACACTTCTTTGATGCCTTCGATAAATTCGATTTGGCCAGTAAAGGGCTGGCCCGAGAAGGCCTCCTGGAACTCAAACAACGCGCCAAAGCAGAAAATGTGCAGTACATCGAATTGATGTACCGCTCCGCCAAACATGGACTGGATTTATCGGATCTTAAGATTTATTCCGGAATCCTTGATTCCTTGCAGCGACAAAAAAACAGTGCTGGCCTGGCCATTGTGCTGGACACCCTCTACGCCAGGTTCATCCGCAAAGGCATCGAAAGTAAAGTGCTCGATTACACCCAAACCATTGAAAAGACCCATCGGGAATTGCAGCTCGACGATTCGACCTTCACCATGCGCTTTCAGGGCTATGTGACCCGGGTTTTGGAAGATCAAGTCACCTTGTATGGCAATCTAGTAGCATCTTTCCTTTCGGCGGAGCGCAGTAGCCTGATCGTCGGCGTCAACATCGTAGCGCCCGAAGACAATCCCGCTTCCATGCGCAATTATTGGCTACACATGGAATTTTTTAAGTGGTGCAAAAAACGTTTTCCCAGTGTGAAGTTTTCGATGCACGCGGGTGAATTGACTTTGGGACTGGTCAAGCCAGAAGAGTTAAACTGGCACATCAATGCAGCAGTACGGGACGCTGGAGCCCACCGCATCGGTCACGGCGTTGACTTGGCCTACGAAAACAAGGTGTACGACCTGCTGAAACTGATGCAAACCCAACAAGTGGCTGTGGAAATCAACCTGACCAGCAACGAATACATCCTCAAAGTTAAAGACGATCAGCATCCCATCACCCTATATCGCTCTGCCAAAGTACCCATCGTCATTTCGACCGACGATGCGGGCATTTTGCGCAGCAACCTCACCGAGCAGTTTGTGTTGTTGGCCAACCGCTACAAAAACATCTCTTACGCAGAAATCAAGCAGTACATCCTGAATAGCATTAAATTCAGTTTCATCAAGGAAGAAAAACTGAAACTGAAACTGACGCATAATCTGCAACAACAGCTGGCCAAATTTGAACAACAACTGCAACTGAGCCTCATAAAAAGATGAAAAAATTCCTGCGTATTCAGCTTTGGGCTTTGCTGATCCCGGTTGGCCTTACAGCGCAAACCAATGCCTTGCAATTGTGGTATGACCAGCCCGCCAAACTCTGGTCGGAGGCACTTCCACTTGGCAATGGCTACATGGGGGCGATGGTTTTCGGTGGCCCCATGCGGGAACATGTGCAACTGAACGAAGGCACCCTCTACTCTGGCGACCCCAATGGCACTTTTACCAACATCAACGTACGCCGGGCTTATCCACAGGTGATGGAGTTGCTCAAGGCCAAAAAATACCAGGAAGCTCAAGCCCTCATCACCAAAGAATGGCTGGGCCGTAACCACCAGATGTACCAACCGATGAGCGATTTGTGGCTGGATTTTGCCCACGACTCAAGCCAAATCAAGGACTACAAACGCAGTCTGGACTTGAATACTGCCACCGCTCACACGGAATACAAAATAGGTGCAACTACCTACCGCCGCAGCTATTTCGCCAGCTATCCTGATCATATGGTGGTACTGAAAATCAGTGCAACTGGTCCTGATAAAATCAACTGCACCGTTCAACTTTCTACTCCCCATCAGGCTACTGCGCAGCAGCGTGGCAATGGAAATGTGTTGCGCCTCTTGGGCCGTGCTCCAGGTTTTGCCTTGCGCCGCAATTTTGATTTGGTGGAAAAACTGGGCGATCAGCACAAGTATCCCGAGTTGTATGAAAAAAGTGGGCAGCGTAAGCCCCAGGCCGCCAATTTTTTGTACCAGGATCAAGTCAATGGCCTGGGTATGGCCTTTGAAACCCGCCTGAAGGTGCTCCATGCGGGAGGTGCCATTAGCCAGCAAGGTGAAAAAATCAAGGTGCAAAATGTTAGTGAATTGACCATCGTCCTGAGTGCAGCGACCAGTTACAATGGATTTGACAAAAGCCCGGCTACCGAAGGTAAAAACCCCGCTGTACTGCTGGACACGTATTTTAAAGCCGTTGAACCAAGGTCTTTTGCCAATTTGTACCAGCGGCATTTGTTGGATTACCAAAACTTGTTCAAACGAGTAGCCATCAATCTGGCAGCAGAAACGGAGCAATCCAAACTGCCCACTGATCGGCGGGTGGAACTGTTCGCAAATGGGCAGGACCCTGCTTTTGCGGCACTCTATTTCCAATATGGACGTTACTTGATGATTGCTGGCTCTCGCCCCGGTGGACAACCCTTGAACTTACAGGGTATCTGGAACGACCAAATGACTCCACCCTGGAATGGGGCCTACACCATCAACATCAATGCCCAAATGAACTACTGGCCCGCTGAGATCACCAACCTTGCCGAATGCCAGGAGCCTTTTTTTCGCGCCATCAAAGAACTAGCCATCAATGGTCGCGAAACCGCGCGCAACATGTACGGCAACTCCGGCTGGGTTGCCCACCACAACATGGACATCTGGCGACATGCCGAACCCGTGGACAACTGCGCTTGTTCCTTTTGGCCGATGGGCGGCGGTTGGTTGACGAGTCATTTGTGGGAACACTACTTGTTCAGCGGCGATCAGCAATTTTTGAAAAACGAGGTGTTTCCATTGCTCAAAGGGGTGGTGGAATTTTATCAAGGCTGGTTGGTCAAAAACGAGCAAGGCTATCTGCTTACTCCAGTTGGGCATTCGCCCGAGCAAAACTTTGTGTACGAAGACAACAAGCAAGCTACTTTCAGCCCAGGCCCAACGATGGATATGGCGATTGTACGGGAAGCCTTAGCCCGCTACCTTGAAGCAGCACAGCTTTTGCAATTGAAAGACCCAATGGTGGATTCCGTACGGCAACAACTGAGTCAGCTGTTGCCGTACCAAATCGGCAAATACGGGCAATTACAAGAATGGTCCGAAGATTTTGAAGATGGAGATGTACAGCACCGTCACATCTCTCACCTCTACGCCATTCACCCCAGCAATCAAATCACCCAACAAAGTTCACCGGAATTGATGGCTGCGGTACAGCGGGTTATGGAGCGCCGGGGCGATTTTGCCACGGGTTGGTCGATGGGTTGGAAAGTCAACATTTGGGCGCGGCTATTCGATGGCGATCATGCACTGAAGCTGATCACGAACCTCTTTAAACTGGTGCGCACCAACGTCACCACCATGCAGGGCGGCGGCACTTATCCAAATCTTTTTGATGCGCATCCTCCTTTTCAAATCGACGGGAATTTTGGGGCTACGGCGGGCATTGCGGAGCTATTGCTACAGAGTCATGCGGGTGAAATTCACTTGTTGCCTGCCTTGCCGAAGCCTTGGCATACGGGGAAAGTAAAGGGCTTGCGAGCCAGGGGCGGTTTTGAGGTGGACATGGAATGGAAGGATGGAGTGCTAGTGCAGGCAACGATCCGCTCGACTTTGGGAGGGAATTGCAGGTTGCGGATAAATAGGCAGGTGGAGGTGCAAAATGTACAAATCGTACAGGCAAAGGGGGAAAATGGGAACCGGCTGTTTGGAGTGGTTGCGCCTGGGAAAGTGTTGGTTAAGGCGCCTGAGGTGATGGGTAAAATGATTGTGAATGAGGGGGTTGTGGTGGATTTTGAGACGAAGAAGGGAGGGGTGTATGGGGTGAAGTGAGGAATTAATTGGGAAAATGTAGAAGAAACCCTTTAGTATGAATATGGTTATCTATTTTTACTCCAAAAAAACAGCATAATGGGATTATTTGATTTTTTTAAGAAAAAGAACACAGAAGAAAAAATAACACCTAATGAGCCAAAGCCAAATGCTCTTTTTTCAGAGATCAGCAAATATAATGAATACACAATCCGCTTCATTATCATGCAGCAAAATGGCAATTATGCCCCAATTTCAGCTTATGAAAAACTGGATGGAGAAATAACTGGCTTTTTGTATATCGTAGGAGAAGACAAGTCCTATACATTGTCCGCAGAAGAGGTTGTTAGGCGAATGGAAGAAAACTTTGAGAAAAAACTGCTTCAAGGTGAAATCAAATCCTATGTCATTTATTATCATTCTGCTTTTGCAAATGATGAGAACCATCAGGTTGCTGGTTCCGACGAAGAGCTAAAAGCCATATCGGCCACTTATCACTTTAGCAATGGCCAAAAAGGGAAAATAGGACTTCCCTATTCCTTTAGCGAAAAGGATATCAGCTACCAAGGGTTTGTGGGATTTACCCAGGAAGAAAATAACATCATTTTTGCCACAAAACTTCAAGAGGGTAAAAATTACTTTCAAGATTGGGAAGAAATCAAAATGCCAGTTTTTGAAAACAACATCGGTTTGAAGATCAAAAAATCCAATAACAAGCACCTGAGCAATACCTGGAGTGGGATTTTTGGTTTTGAAAATTATCGGCAAGAGCATACCAACCAAATCTTGAATAAACACTTTGCACTTGCTTTGGTGAAGAAGCCTGTGTATCAGGACGAGCTTGTTATCGTTTCGCAATTAGAGTTTGAAGATGTTGTTTTTAAATCCATTAAACTAAACGGCAAGCCCCATTCCATCCTTCCCTTAGTCAAAACAGATTATGTTGTAGACGTTGAAAACCTGGAAATTGAAGAACTGGAAAATGTTAAGGGAACAGAAGCCATCATTGGAGCAAGAGGTAGGGATACATTTGGGCTAGATTACTACGCAACCGATTATGCAGAAAACAGAGAATTGTATTTGACAAAAAAGAAACTGAATGTTAAAATCAGTGGAATTGTTTTTGTTTTGGATGTCTTTAAGGAAAATCCTGATGGGGAAATAAAATATAGTGAAGACTTCACTGGTTATATGCCAAGCCAGGATCTTCCCGATTATGCATGTTTTGATTTTATTGGGCATTTGGAAGACTACAGGGAAACCAAATTGTTACAAGACAATAGTTTGCTTGGGTATATTTTAAAAATGAGGTTAATAACCAAGCCAGATGAAGAAAATTTTTTTACCATTGATATGTATGTTACGACTGAAAACATGCGATTCAAAGAACTTGAAAAAGGAATGAAATTGACCGGGTTAGTTCAAATGCAGGGTGAAATATTGAAATAAAAACCTCGGCACCCGGACATATAACTCAACTAATCCCAAACCCCAGCACCCCCCTCACCGCAGGCGGCTGAAACCCCAGCACAATTTCCTCCTTAGCCACGCCAGCCTCAAGTAGCTGCTCCGCTACATTCAAGTCAGTGCCATCGTGTTGAATCCAGATTTTGCCGTCGGAATGAATATCGATGTGCAAAAAACAGCCATAATACCTGCGGCCATCTTTCCAGGTATTGTTGAACAAGAGGTAGTGACCACCTGCTTCATCCAGAATTTTGATGGTTGCATCGGCAGGCTCATGTGAGTCAACTTTTGCAAGTTGCTCCACAATTTGCCGGACGATCAATTTTTTACTTTTTGCATCGATTAAGGTATCCATAGCTCAAGTTAAATGGATAAATATGCATACAATATGTGAAATTTTAATCAACGAAAAAAATAGCATGCCAAAAAACGGCACATTATCTTGCAGTCAGACACTTTAGCCTGTGCATACGCCCATGTCATACCCTGCAAAAAATGCTACAATTCACCAGCAATACCATCCAGCAACACACTCCCAGCTTTGAAAAAAACTGGAGCATTCCCGAACTCTTCGAAACCTACGACCCTCTATCCGGCGAAGCCCTCTCCGTTCGCAACGACGCCATGCGCCGCGGTGTAGAAATGGCTTCGGAGCTTTACAATGAACTTTCCGAAACCGCCCGTTTGCGCTACGATTTTTGGAGACAACTGCGCCCCGAAAGAATTGAACCAGAAGAATTTGTATACTCCGTCAAGATCACCAATACTTACCAATGGGCTTTGACCATCAACGCGGAAGGCCTTTTTTACAAAGACATTTCCGGCCAGTTTAGCCCTGCCCCGGACAAGGTTTACGAGCAACTATTCAGTGACTTTTGGTTTTATGGCCCACTCATGCCCTTGCCTGACTTACATACCCGCAAGTGGATCATCGCCAAAATCCGCAATGCGTTTATTCAGGCAGGCAGTCCGGCCTCTTACCAGCATTTTCAGTTTTTTGAATACCCAAACTTTCCTGTGTCACCTTTGCAATGGACGGATGGAGACGATAAGGTGAGTGATTTTGTCACCGTACGGGACTTCGGCATCGAATGGGGGCGCAGCAACTGGCACGACGGGCTGGTTTACCTGAATTTTCTTTCTTTTGAGCATTTTTTAAATGTGCCGCTGCCAGAATATGTCCCCATCACGCCCGAAATGCGCTCGGAAATCAATGCCCTGATTAGTGCTCAAATTGCGGCTGAAAAAGCAGCCACTGCCAGGCCAAATGAAGAAGAATCGATAGCAGGATTGACTTACTCGGGGGAACACTACTCCGAAAAATCTACCCTAGCCCAGGTTGTTGACAATGCCGAATCCAAACAACTTTTTATGGACAGTGGCGGCCAAATCCACTACATTTACCTGGATGGAAATGGCGATCGGTACTCCGCTACCCCGGCTGAAGAGGCCAAATGGCGGGAGGAGTTGTTAAGCAAACAAAACGCATCAAAATCCTAAATTAATAATGAAAGTAGCAATTTTTTTGGCTTTAATCGTCGCTTCAATATTGCTTTACCTGTGGTTTGGCAAACGCCCTAACATAGAAAAGGAATTCACTTATGGTCCCTTTACCATCAAAGCAGTTGTTAATTCTGGTTATGGGTTTAATTTGAACCATGGTTATATCAAACAAACCGATGTAGTCTACTCCATTTTTTATGAAGGAAAGGCTATCCAGTTCCCAAAAAAGCTGGAAACCAACACTGGCCTGCCTTTTTTATGGAGAGTTTTTGCATTGCCAGGGACTCCGAGTCCAAGCCTCATCGCAGGCAGCCAAAGCTTGTACCTCATTTACGTAAAGGATAAAACTTTGGTGATGGAACCCCTGGTAGAACAAAGTTCAGAATCCGCCTCTTTGCAATTTTTGGACAGTGAAAATGGGCAACCCGGGCCTTATACCGAAGTTTTTATAGAAGATGATCCAGCCGAAATGGAAACCCTCGATCAATTGGAAGGTGGGCGCTTTTTGATGATTACCGAACACGCTGTTTTGGACGTACAGACGCGAGAAATCAAGCGATTCAACACCAAAAACGAGAGCCTGGACAATTATTCCTTTCCCTACCCTCACGGAGCCCTGGCGTTCTCTCCTGATCGGACAAGCCTGGTTTTTCATGCAGAATTTGAAAATTGGGATACTCAGAAAGAAGACCTTCCCGAAACAGAGCATGGCCTGGTGGTGTACAACTATTTGAATGACGATGGCTACGCAGTACCTTATAATGATACCGAAACCCGGATGATCAATGTCCAAAACATTGACAATGATTGGGTAAACACCTTTTTTGAATGGAAACAGGATAAAAAGGGCAAACTACAATTGCAATTGCGTCAACTCGAAAAACTCCCTCCCTGGAAAGGCACCTACAACCCTGAAGATCATTATTACACCCTCTACCCGGTAAAACCTGGCATGTTACCCGTGTTTTTAAAATTTGTTTTGAACCAGATAGGAGGTTCCGAGGCCAATATTTTGGAAGACAAAACCGGGGAGTATACCGGGAGAAGCCTGCTGTTGGCCTCAGGTGAGCTAAAATTGGACATCAACTTTAAAGAAGATGAACAAAAACTGACCTTTAGCAAACACCTTTATGCCCAATCTAGTCCTGAATACATTGAGTTGGTTGAAAAAATAGCTGGCGCATTTGACCAGGAACTCAGCGCTGGAAAACACCAGGAGCATTTCGGACGCATCATCAGCCATCTTCGTAAACTTCACGGATTAAACTAAATACCATGGAAGAGCGCAGCAAACATACTTACGAAACCCTCCTCTACCAATTTGCCAAAGACATTCTGGTGGTTTGCCCCCAGTGTTCGGAGCAGGCAATCGTACATACTGGCGATTTTGAAGCCTTGAAAAAATCGCAGTACGACATTAAGGTTGTATGTACAAGCTGTGGCTACAATAAAACCCTGGAAAAAATCTCTCCCCGTCAGGAACCGAAGCAGAAACGGGGCAATGTATTGATTTTTGGTGCCCCCATCGATCCGTTTTTTCACCTGCCCGTATGGCTGCAAGCCGATTTTTCCGGCCATACCCTTTGGGCCTATAACCTCGCACACCTGGAGTTTTTGGCGGAACACGTGGGTGCCAAACTCCGGGAACGAAACACCAGTCCTCGCATGAGCCGGAGCATTGGCGCAAGGTTACCCCGCTGGATGACCGCAGCAGACAATAGGCAGGATGTGTTGAAGGCGATTGAAAAATTGAAAGGGAAGTAGTATCTTTCCCAAGTACTTTTTCAACACCTGCCCTTATGAATTTCGACCACATCTTTACTGTCACTTTTACCCTTTTTGCCATCATCGATATGTTGGGCAATATTCCCATCCTCATTTCGATCAGTGAGCGCATTGGGCAAATTCAGGCCTGGAAAGCCACCACTTTTGCTGGCTTGTTGATGCTGGTTTTTTTGTTTATCGGTGAAGCCTTTTTGCACGTTTTAGGCGTGGATTTAAAATCTTTTGCCGTAGCAGGTTCCATTCTGATTTTCATCATGGGCCTGGAAATGACCCTCGGGATTGACATTTTTAAATCCGAAGATGAAAACCAAACGGGGAGCCTGGTGCCAGTAGCCTTTCCACTGATTGCGGGTTCAGGGACCTTGACTACGGTTATTTCACTCAAAACCAATTTCGATTCCTTGACGATTGTTATTGGCATCCTGCTCAACTTACTGATCATTTACATCGTCCTGCGTTCTTTACGCTTACTCGAAAAATTACTCGGGAGAGGTGGCCTGCTGGTCATCCGCAAATTTATGGGCGTGATTTTATTGGCAGTGGCGGTGAAGATTTTTAAATCGAATTTGGGACTAGGGTAGTCATGATCAAACTTAAAAAATGGACAAGCAGGAAATCATCCAAAGGCTTCATGCGCAATACGGCCAGTTTTGCGAATTGGTTCAAAACCTGAGCCCCGAGGCTTTTGTTTTTCATCCCGAAGGAAAATGGTCGGCTGCGCAGCAACTTGATCACTTGATCCGCAGCGTGCGGCCTGTTGTATTGGGACTGAGTTTACCGAGTTTTTTGCTGCGCCTGGTTTTTGGGCGTGCCAAACATGCTTCCCTGGACTATGACACCCTGGTCAAGACTTATCAGGATGCCCTGGCAAAGGGTGGAAAATCCCCCAAGGCTTATGAACCCAAAGTTCCGGGCGAAGGTTTTCAAAGTTATGGAGCTGAAAGATTGTTGCAAATGATCGCTGGTCTGGATCGATTGTTGGATTCCCTGAGTGAGTCGGACCTGGATACTTTGCAGGCACCCCATCCGCTGTTGGGGAAATTGACGTTGCGGGAGTTGATGTATTTTACGATTTACCATGCTGAGCACCATCAGCGGAATGTGGAGATGGGCTTAAAATAAAGCGACTGAGGTGATTCTTGAGTGCCTTAGGTTTCTTAGGTGGTGGACCAATTTTTTTTCACCACCTAAGAAACCTAAGGCACTCAAGAATCACCTTAGAGGGCGCTAATCAATTCGCAGCAATTTCTATCGTCGCTTCCCGCCGCAAAGGCGCCCAGCGCAACTGCGTCCCACTCCGCCACAACCACTCCAGCGGCCCGTACTGGTATTTTTTCAACCACCATTTGCAGAACTGCACTTGCAGGATGTACACAAGAATTGCCAGTCCAAAGTTGATGCTGGCACCCCAGGCCCCGATTTGCCCAAGCCCCCAACCAAAAAAGATAAAGGTGCCAATCAAGGATTGCATCACGTAATTGGTCAGGGCCATTTTGCCGTAAGGAGCCAATGCGCCAATCATGCCCGGCCCTCGTTTGCCCAAACACAACAGGAGAAAAATACTCACCTCAAATAAGGCGATCAAATAATTGCCAATATCGCCCAAAGACCTCCCGATCATGGCTGGCAAACTGTTGTAATCTGTAATGCGGCTGAACATAAAAGTCAAGCCAACAGCCAAGGTCACAATCACAGCTAAACTACCCCAAATCAGGCGGATCAACAAACGCCGATGCTGCGCTAAATTTTCAAAAAAACCAGTTCGACCTACCCAGATGCCCAGCAAAAAAAGCCCAAAAGTCATGTAACCCCGACTGTCGGTGTCAAACTGAAAAAAGAGTTTCATGCTAAATCCTCTGGTGGCATTGGCTTTAAAAATTTCCCACAGCGAGCCATTTTTTACCGTGTCAAAATACCAGGCATTCTGAGGATCGAGGGATTCCCAATCCATTGGCGGAATGTCGTAGGCTGCCCGGAATGCCCAAAGAATCAACCTGGGCACCCCACACATAAAAATGCCTGCAAAAATCAACAAGGTTCGATTCGAAGCGCGGTAAAAAAGCACCAGCCCTAAACCAACCATTGCATAAATGCTCAAAATATCACCTGCATAAAAGAGGCTGTGGATAAAACCAATGACAAACAGGAGCAACAAACGCCAGACAAAACGACCAATAAAGGGTTCAGCTTTGCGGCGTGCAGTTTCCATTTGCAGGAAAAAACTCAGACCAAACAGGAAAGAAAAAATGGCGAAAAACTTGCCTTGCAGCAGAATGCCAGAAATGGCCATAAAGACCTGATCCACATCGTGGTGTGCGGCATAATTTTGGTGCTCCTTGGGCGCTCCAGAACCCAGGTATTGCTCGATCATGTGTACGATCATGATGCCCAATAGGGCAAAACCGCGCAAGGCATCAACGGTTAAAATCCGTTTGGTAGGTGTAGTGGTAGGTAGACTTTGGGTCATTAGGTATTGCTTTGTTTTGCTTCAAAGATGTAAGAATCCCCTAATGACCCCCATTTTTAGAAAAAGGTTACATAGATCGATACCTTTTTTATTGTTTAGCTAAAGTTTCGTTGACCCAATCGTGAAGTTTTTTGCTTTGCTTTTTGCTGAAGTTGCGGTCGCCAAACAGTTTTACCCAACGGATCCCCCGCACGGCATTGCTCAAAAAAACCTCCTCAGCTTGCCGCAAATCAGCGGGGCGGATTGGGCGTTCCTGGATGTTCCAGCCCGCTTTGGGCATTTCCCGGAGCAAAAATTTGCGAAAAACGCCGTCCACACAACCCTCCGAAAGGGGAGGAGTGACCACGATTCCTTCTCGCACCAGATACAAGTTGGAGCTGGAGCTTTCTACCAAACGTTCGTGTTGGTTGAGTAAAAGGCTATCGCCCAATTGGTGCTTGCGGGCAAAAATGGCTCCTAATACATAAGGTAGCGCGTTGCAGGTTTTTAGGTTGGACAAAAGTGAGCCCGCGTGGATTTGAGCGATGTTGCAAATCGCTACACTCAGTCCATCCTTATTCCAATGGTATTGTTCGTCCTCCAGTTTTTCAGCCTCGATCAAAAATCGGGCATCGTGGGAATTGGGGGTATACAAGCCACCTTCAGTCCGAAAAACGGTGATGCGGATGCGGGCATGTTGCCACTTGTGACAAACCTTGGCGATTTGTTCCTTCCAAAACTCCAGGTTCCAGTCCACCGGAGGTTTGATCTCCAGTGCAGCCATACCGATGTGCAGGCGCTGCAAGTGTAGTTGAAGCAGAGGAATGTGCTGGTTGATCATGCGAATGCTTTCAAATAAGCCATCTCCATAATGGAAGGCTCGGTTGTTGGCACTCAGACAGGCCTGATTGGATTCAATCAGCTTGCCGTCTAAATTGATGTATTGCTTGCTCAATTGCCACAGATATTAGGGCACAAAATTAAGGAAGACTTTAGAAATACGTGCTTCATTCACGGTTTAATCTCAGAACTTTCTCCACTTGTCGATATTTTCAGCACGAGGCTGGAGAAAGCCTTAGTTTTGAAACTAAATTTTTACCACAGTGAAAAAGCAATTGTTCGATTTTGCCAAAAACACGCTTAAAAATAGCTTTATGAGTGAACCAAATGTGGAGCGTTCAAAACACGCTGAAACCGTCATTCGTACACACACCTTAGCTGCTGCCGCTGCGGGTGGTTTTGTCCGCCTTCCCGTAGCTGACATCCTGGCTATTGGCGCCGTTCAACTGGATATGATTCGGCAACTGTGCCGGGTGTACAATATTGAATTTGCTGAGGCTCAAGGTAAGGCCGTGGTTTCTTCCATCACCAGTGCCACCTTAGGCAAAGCGATTGCTGGAAGCGCCATCAAATTTATACCCATCCTCAATTTGGTCAGTGCAATTCCCAACGCCATTTTCGCCGGTGCATCTACCTATGCGGTTGGCGAAGTGTTCAAAATTCATTTTGAAAGAGGCGGTACCATCCTAGATTTTGAAATGGAGAGAGCAAAAAAACTCTACAAGGAAAAATTCGAAAAGGGTAAAAAGGTGACTGAAGAATGGGCGAAAGAAGAAAAAATTCGCAAAAAAGGACCAAGTGAAAGCAGCGATGTGCCTCAGGAAGCCAAACAACCCAGCGAAGCTCCTGCACCTGTAGCTGAAAAAGCTCCACAACAACCCAATGGGCAGGAAATTTTGGCCAAATTGAAAGAATTGGCCGAAATGCGTGATAGTGGGGTACTTTCAGAAGAGGAATTTGCCACGATGAAAAAGAAATTGATCGATATGTTCGGTTGATCATCGTAGGGGCACCCCTCGCGGGTGTCCCATTATGAAATAGGGCACCCGCGAGGGGTGCCCCTACGATGCCCCAACGAAAAGGAAATCTTCAAACTTGTCCCATTCAATTTTTTTCCTACCTTTACCGCCAGCCAAAAAAGTAACGATCGCTCATGGGTTGGTTCAAACGATTGAAGGACGGTATACAGACCGCCACCCGCAATAAAAAAGAAGCTCCAGAGGGGCTTTGGCATCAGTGCGTACGCTGCAAAGAAGCAAGTACGATGAAGGAATTGCGGGAGAATTTTCACAAGTGTCCAAAGTGTAATTATCATACCCGGATTGGGTCCTACGATTATTTCGATCTGCTCTACGATGAGCAGGAATACGGTTTGCTCTTTGAGGAATTGCGCTCAAAGGACATGCTGCAATTCACCGATCTCAAGCCGTATCCCGATCGCCTTGCCGATGCTTACAAAAAAAATCGCGTTACCGATGCCATTACGGTAGCCGTTGGAAAAGTCAATGACTTACCCTTGGTGGTTGCTGCAATGGACTTTAAGTTTATCGGTGGGTCGATGGGTTCAGTGGTTGGCGAGCGCATTTCCAAAGCCATTGATTTTTGTATCGAAGAAAAGTTTCCTTTCATGATCATCTCCAAAACCGGAGGTGCGCGCATGATGGAAGCCGCTTTTTCCTTGATGCAAATGGCCAAAACTTCGGCTAAACTCACCCGTTTGGCCAAAGCTCAGTTGCCCTTCTTTTCCATGTTGACCGATCCGACCACGGGTGGCGTTACCGCCTCTTTTGCGATGTTGGGCGATGTCAACTTTGCGGAACCCGAAGCTTTGATTGGCTTTGCTGGCCCCCGGGTCATCAAAGAAACAATCAAGCGCGAGTTGCCCGAAGGTTTTCAAACTTCGGAGTTTTTGCTCGAACACGGCTTTCTCGATTTTATCGTCGACCGCAAAGATTTGAAGGATCAAATGTCTACAATGCTTCAACTATTTGCTGTGGTTCACGCACAAACTGAAGCATAGGGTTAAACTTTATCTTTCCAATTGCTATTTATCATTGCGTTCTGTATCACAATTGCGGTTAATTGTGCGTGGAATCTTATTGCATTCGATCAAAAAAATAGAGCATGCGCGAATACATCACCGAAATAGATCGCTGGATCACGGAAGGCAAAGCCTTTAGTGCGGCTACCGTAACCAATACCTGGGGCAGTGCCCCACGCCCCATTGGCACCATGATGTTCATTGGCCCAGAATTGGAAATGTTGGGCTCGGTATCTGGGGGCTGTGTGGAAGGAGTAGTGCTCAAGGAAGCGGATGAAACCAGCCAAAGCACCAAAATCAAAAACCTCAAATTCGGGGTATCCGACAACGACGCTTGGTCAGTTGGGTTGACTTGTGGAGGTACGATCGAAATTTTTCTGGAAAAATTTGTCGCTTTTGACGCTCCTGCGGTTTGGCAAACCCTACGAAGCAATTTATTGGAGAACAAAAGTTGTGTGCTGATCTCCAAATTGTCAGGTGAAAAAGCTCACCATTATCTAGTACACCCAAATGGTACCACAGTAGGCGAAACACCTGCTGAATTGGTTGCAGCGGCGGCAAAAGCCTATCAGGAACGCAAAAGCCAATTGGTAGAAGTAGACGGCGAAAAGTGGTTCTTCCGCGTTTTTCCGAAAAAGCACCAGCTCTTCATCATCGGGGCAGCACATGCAGCCGCCGAATTGGTGCATCTGGCCAAGTATTTTGATTTCGAAACCATTGTCATTGATCCGCGGGGTACTTTTGCCCAAAATACCCATTTTCCAACCGCTCCGGATAAAATGTACGAGGATTACCCGGCGGAAGTATTGCCCGAATACGAAATCGATGAATATACCTTTGCAGTAATGATGGCGCATGATCCCAAAATTGACGATCAGGCATTGCATCTTTTGCTGCGCTCCAAAGTAGCCTACATCGGAGCGCTGTCCAGCAAGGGCTCCAATGAAAAACGCCGGGAAAGACTGATGGCTGCTGGTTATACTGAGGAAGAATTCAAACGCATTCACGCGCCAGTGGGCATTTCCATCAAGTCCAAAACGGCGGCAGAGATTGCTTTGAGTATTTTGGCGCAGATGATTTTGGTGAAAAACCAGTATTTGTGAGCTATGAGCAATCAGCTATGAGCAATCAGCTATGAGCAATCAGCAATGAGCAATCAGCTATGAGCCACGTAATGACTTCGCTGACTGCTGACTGCTGACTGCTGATAGCTCATAGCTGACTCTCCGCCATATACACCTTCCCTCCATCTTCAGCCATCGTCACCGAATAGCTGAAGCCAGGTTGAATCGAATAAGCACCGTATTCACCCGCTTTATTGATGGCGATGAAACCAACCTGGAAGGTTTTAGCCTTTTCCGGGTTGATTTTTACAATTCTTTCAATCGCGATTTTACAAGCCTCTTTGGGTGATTTACCCATTCGCATCATTTCCACGATCAGGGCTGCACCCGCTACGCGGATCACCTCTTCCCCTTGTCCTGAGCCAGTTACAGCACCCACTTCATTGTCTACAAACAAACCTGCACCAATAATCGGTGAGTCACCGACCCGGCCATGGAGCTTGAAGGCCATCCCACTGGTGGTACAAGCACCCGAAAGGTTTCCAGCGGCGTCCATGGCAATGGTGCCCATGGTATCGTGGTTGGGGCTGCCATCTTCGAATCTGTTGGGCGCAAATGGGCCATTTCCCTTGTTCTTCTTGGCGTTGATTTGTTGCTGTTCTATGTTGATGACCGGTTTGTATTCCGATTTTTTTAGCCAGGCTTTGTAGGCCTTTTCGGCATCTTTCGACAATTTTCCCGACTCCTTGGGAAAGCCATTGGCCAAGGCAAAGTGCAGTGCCCCTTCACCCACTAGCATCACGTGGGGAGTGGTTTCCATCAATTTACGCGCTACGGAAATGGGGTGTTTGATGTAAGACAAGCCAGCCACTGACCCACAATTGGCTTTTTCATCCATGATGCAAGCATCGAGGGTGACGATCCCGTCGCGGTCGGGGTTGCCGCCCAAGCCTACGCAGCAATTGATGCTGTCTTCGATAGAGCGTGCCCCAGCTTCTACCGCATCAAGGGCGCGACCGTTTTGCTCGCGCAAAACTTTCCAGGCTACCGCATTGACGGGCAGTCCGCTGTCCCAGGTCGACACGACGATTGGCTTTGTGGCGGCTGATACTTTACTTTTGGCCAGGGTTTGGCTAAATGAGACGAAAGGTAGGCCCAGTGCTGACCACCTCAAAAAATTTCTTCTAGTTTGCATCGGTTAATAGTGTTTTTTGGTTCGGAACAAGCTAAAAATCGGTAATTTTAAACACGTAGGCGTAGCTGTTGGACACAAGTTTAGCAGTTTTTTCAGGAACCACAATACTCGTAGTGCCATTTTCAGTACTCCAGCGCAAGGCATCCTTATGGCCCAAGAGATTGACGGTGGCTTTTTTGCCCAGGGGCAGGTTTTTAATGTCAATTTTTGTTGGCAAAGCTTCACCTTCATCCGCTCGGTAAATGGCATAAACGGTTTTGCCTTTATGGGTAAAAACCAATTTGCCTTGTGGGCCAAGGTCTTTGTCGCCAGTCGTTCCATAAATCGCTTCGGAATTGACGCCCATCCAGTTGCCAATTTCTTTCAAACGATCGTAAGCCTCGGGGTGGAAATCACCCTGCGGGCTGGGCGCAATGTTGAGCAAAAGGTTGCCATTTTTGGAGACCACATCAACCAGGATGTGAATCAATTTGCGGGCGGGCTTGAAATTTTCTTTGGGGATGTAACTCCATGAATCACCCATGGTCAGGCAAGTTTCCCAGGGAATGGGCATGTATTGACTGGGGATTTGTTGCTCGGGCGTTACGTAATTTTCATACGGGCCGGTCACTGTGCGGTCGACCACCAACAAACCTGGCTGATGCGTACGCGCCATAGCCGCAATTTTGGGCATATCAATGTCCTGATCAAAAGGAATGGTTTTTTGCCAGGATACCGTAGTGTCGATCGTACTGAATGGGCGCACCCAACCACCATCGAGCCAAAGGATGTCCATCTTCCCGTAATCCCGCATCAGCTCTTCGATCTGGTTGTAGGTGAAGGTTTTGAACTTCTCCCATTTTTCAGGATATTTCTTCGGAGGATAACTTGAATTGCGATCCTTGGGTGGGAAATAGGGCCACCAATAATCCGGAGTATGCCAATCTGGTTTGGAAAAATAAGCCCCAATCATAAAATCCTGATCGCGGAAGGACTTAAAGACCTCCTTGGCAATGTTGGCCCGAGGGCTTTTGCCAAAAGGGCTATTCATCACGCTGTAATCGGTCTGCTTGGTATCAAACATACAAAAACCATCGTGGTGCTTGGTGGTGAACACCAGGTATTTCATGCCCGCTGCTTTGGCGGCAGTGGCCCATTTGTCGGGGTTAAAATCAGTCGGATTAAAAGTGGATTGCAGGTTTTCGTAGGCTTTTTTGTAGCCATACCAATCGTTGGCGTAAGGCCCACGGCGTTCGCACCAGCCTTCATCTTCGGGGCAGAGGCTCCAACTTTCCACAACTCCCCATTGGCTGTAGGTGCCCCAGTGCATCAGGAGGCCGAATTTTACCGTTTGCCATTGTTGCAGTTTTTGTTGCACCTGCGGGTCGCTGGGTGGCACGTATTTGGAGTGGTTTTGCTCCGCGTGTTGTTGGGCCAATAAAATTTGGCCAAAAAGTAGACAGAAGCCAAAGCTGAGCAGCTGTTTCATCAGGTAGATATAAGTAAGTTATAGGTTGGATTAATTCAGATGGAAAAATAGTACAAAAAACAGCTCCTTTTTCACTAGGTGCAAAAAAAATGCACTGCGGGTAAGCAAAATGCTTGCGCAGTGCATGGATATGCAAATGGGATGGGGAATAAGAAGTTTGGGATTATCTAGCAATAGTGATGCCTCCAATGATGATTTTGTCACCGGGGCGCATTACAACTTTAAGGGCTAAGGTAGTAGTACCATTCACGGCGTAGCCTGCTTTAATCGAAAAACAGGTAGGGACGGTGGAGTTCAGATCTGTGCCATCCTCAACTTTTACTGCAGCAGCATTGGGCGCCATCATCTCAGTCAAGCGGACTTGTGATATGTAAGAACCACCTGCTCCCTGGATTTGATAGCAAACCACCAGTTTGCCGATCATACCTGCATTCAGCCCATCCAGTGGAATATTGACCCATTGGAAGTCATTTTCACCAACTGGTACATTGGTTGAAATTTCGAGGGCCGCACTGGGGCAGCAATAGGCACTTACTTTTACCTTGTTGGAGGCAGGGCCGTTGGGGCCTACCGGAACAGCGCTTAGGGGACTGAAGAATTGAGTTTGGGCAGATACAAAACTGGCACTGATGGCCAATACAAGCAGGAAAAATAACTTTTTCATTTCAACAGGTTTTTAGGTTAATGGATCATGCAGTGGGATAAATCTGCATTCATACCTATGTGTGTTGGGTTCGAAAAAGCGTTCCGCAGAAATGAAAAAAACTCAAAAAATTACAAAAATTGTTGGTAGGCTTCAATTTTATCGGCCAAACGCTGGGCCATGAGCGCATCGGCTGGGGCCAGATGATCGTAAATAACCTGGCCTTCGCTGCGATAAGCGGCGATTTTGGTTTTGTCCCAATAATAAGGTGGGTGGTACAGGTTGGTGATGCGGTCGGCCATTTTGACCATCCAGATTTCTTTGGGTTGGGCTTGGATGCGTTGAAGGCTGTCGAGCATTTGGTCTTGGTCGTTGATAAGCGTTTTATTTTTTGTCAAGGACTGTACACCATTAGCAACATCTGGCCCAAACGTTACTAATAATTCGTGATATTCGGTTGGTGTATCTTCTAGAGTATCATGCAAAAGAGCGCATTGGAGCAAAAGGTCTGCATTATAGTCATCATTTGAGTTAGCTAAAACCCACATTGATTCCATTGCAACACTGCTCAGATGATTTATGTATTCTATGTATTGATCAGGGATACGCCCTCCATAGGTTTGCCCACTATGTTTAATAGTTGCAAAGTGCCAAGCTTTAGCCAAAATATCTCGATTCCAATTGTTATTCAGAGACATGTTTTGGTGATTTATTTTGGCAAGATTAAAAGTAAGTCTTGCCATTGTTGATGGATCATCGCCTGCGTAGCCAAATTTTTAATGAGATTAAACGGTTAACGCAGGTATGAAAAGCCTAATTTAAAGAAAAGATCCTTCAAAATGTCCTCTTCAAGGTGCCAACTGTTTTTAATTTTGTACGCATTTGAAAAAATTAAATGAATAACAAAAAGCAAAACGGGTTGCGTTTTCATGTAAGAGTCTATTTTGTTTAAGGTGTTGATTATTAAATCTTTATTAGTTATTATAGTGCGCTCCACCTCTGCGATATCAATGTTTTTTGCATCAAAAATCTGAAATAATTCATCTGTCAACACAGTATCAACTTGCTTTGCTTGGAATTCAAAGTCAAGTCTTTCTTTTGATAATGTGATGAGTTGTTTTACATAGTTTTTTTCATAAGTTTTTTCTCTCTCCATGATTTTATAAGCTTGACAAAAATGTTCATCAGTGACTTCCATTAATGCAGCTCCCCTACTTAAAATTCTTACTAACTGGCTATCTGAGCCAAAAACCCCTTTGTAAATAGTATCGTGAGCGACTTGAGCAAAAGCATGTTGGAGTAAAGTTCTCACTTGTAATTCACAAATATAACGCTCTCGTTCAGATTTAGGTTTTTTTTCAAAACCAATTACTGAATTATTTGGAGTTAAGTTAAGATGTAATGATTGGTAATCAAACTCCTTAGGTTTGGAAAGGTGCTTATCAACCCCTCTACTTTCTCTAGATTTCCAAAAAACATCGTGTTCTGTGATTATCTCACGAATTTTCATTACATCATCTAAAGTTGTAACAACTAATCTCGTTCCTAACTTGTCTTCTATTTTTCTTAATGGATCAGATGAACTTTCAATGTCTCTATAAAAAGCTCGTCTGATTAATGAATTATCAGTTTTTATTCTATGTTTAGGATATATTTGCAATCTTGACAGATCAAAGCCATTATCGCTTAATATTTGGAGAATTGTTTTATCGACAAACTCGCCCCAACTAATAAGCAGTGGCTTCAAAGCGCTATACTCTGAAATGAGATCCTCCTCTTTAGTCCGGAAATCAATCATTGTCGTAGGGTATGCCTTTTATTTTGAGTAAAGTGAATAATTCATTCTCACTCAATGCTTCAGTAGCTTCCTCAATTGTTCTTATTACAGTTACATTTTCATCAAATAGCTCTTCAGGGGCTGTCACGTTAACTTTGTTACGAAATGACATTATTCGTTTCGTCAATTCTCGGCCCATAAGAGCTAAATCTTTGGTAAATGGTCGATTGTATTTCGGATGGCTCAAAACATTTGCCGAATACTGTCCCTTTATTCCATCTGGCAGATAGCGGGCCCCGAAATCGATAGGATCAATTATTCCAGTTTGGTCCTGCTTATAAAGTGTTCGCAATGCAGACAAACAATCTCTTTTTACTTCAGGGGATTCCGCATGGCTTAGGATAATATTCTTTGTGTCCTCAAAGAAGCTTTTCGTAAGTATTTTTTCATTTTTATCGATACTAAAGCCTAAAAAATCTTTGTAAAAAAACTCGGCAGGTTCTCCACCTGGTCTAAATTGGTCATCATAAATCATGGAAGAAAAATCGTTATTTGGGTAGGTTTCATTTTCGTTTATTGCCTGCCTAAGCAAACCAATTTTAAAGAACTTTTCAGCGGGAGAAAGAAAAATCTCTTTCAAGACCTCAATTTGCCGTTGATTAGTAGATGAATCTAAACTTGTCTTGAAGGCTTCCTGCAATTCCGCTTTTACAACTAAAATGAAATTCAGATTATCATCTGTTACACCATCAATGACAATCAGAACACCACCTGGAATATTAGCCCTTTTTTGAGCACTACCTAAAAGTGATGCAACCTCTTTACTTCTAGTTATAAAATCTTGATCATTTAAACTAAATATATCTTTGGCTAAACTAAAAAAAGAGCCATTTTCAACTTGCGAGATTTGAAGTTTAAAAGATCTGGACTGCCGACCACACGCATCGGTTACACGACGTTTTATAATGTCTTGGGCTTCTGAATCTGCGATGACTAGTTGATCTTCATGCTCTACAAATGAGTGGTCATCAGCTCGTTGTTTTTGGTGTACTCTATGGATTATTATCCTATTGAACCTTGAGAAAGCAAAATTTATCATTTACCAGTGATTTGATATAGGTTGTAACAATAATATTTAAGATAGGTAAAGTTAACCCATTTGGCATTAAGTAACAAAAAAATACTGTACTTATTTTCAGTAATACCTTTTTGTAAGGTGATTAGAGTTAATTTTTGGCTGTTACTCTTTGTTATTAGAGAGAAATGTGAAATCATTATAGCGTATGACGAAACGTGTTTGCCATCTTGCAGCTAAAATCTGGACTCAAATGGTGAAGCAGACTTTCGCCTCTTGTCATTCTGCTATTTTACTCGTGAAAAATTAAATGAAATTTCCACCCGTCGATTTTCAGACATAGACTTACTCTTATCATAGTGATGGAAGCCATAACCGTGAACTAGAACACGTTCTTTCATTGACGTATTCCAGTTATTTGTGATAATATCTCTTGCCACTAAAGCACGAGCAAGGGAAAGTTCTATGTTACTTTTGCATGGCTTTTTACACCTACAATCATCCTTAACTTCGTCGTTTATAGGTGTTGTGTCTGAATGCCCTTCAATTATAATGATTATACCTCGGTGATTAAGCATAAACTCGCTTAATTTATTATTTAGATTTTCCAAAGCATTTGATACACCCCATAAAAGGCATGACCTCCCTGAGTTAAATCCTTCACCATCTAAGTGTAGCTTAAACTGCTCAATGTTTACACTTAGACCAGGGCTTCCTTGTATTTCGGTGGAAAAATCTTTTAAAAATGTGGTTAGCTCTTTCCTCTCAGTTGGGTCAAATGACAAATTGCTAAATTTGTTTTGCAACAAAGTAATGGCAAACATCATAGCTACAACTGCTACTGCCCCTGCCATTAAGTCACCAACGGAAATCCATTCGTTATTATCTTCCATAACTGCTTATTCATTATCTTTTTTGTCGGATAAAATTCTATTTAAATTCTTTTGTTCCTCAACCATTTCGCCTAGTCTAGTTGAAACTATTCCAGTTGCGCCTAATAACGAAGCCATGTTTCCAATTAAATTGGCCTTTTCGTTAGACATAGTGGTGATTATCGTCCGCAATTTTTCGAGGTCGTCATAATATCGATTTGTGCTCTCGTTTAACCCGCCCAACCATGAAGCTACTTCTGCATGAATTCTTGTTTGACTGTCCATTTGCTTTTGTGATGCATTTAATATTCTGGTTACTTCAGCTAAGTTACGTGAAAGCTCGCTTGATAAGGTTCCAACTTGATCTTTTAAGCTGGATGTTGCGATCTCAATAGATTCTGAGCTAGTCTTAGATGTTTCTCCGACCATTTTCATAGAATCTTCAATAGCTCTTTCTATACTCCCAGTTGCAATCATTAAACTTTGAGAAACTTGTCCTAAGGTGCCAGAAATGCTTGTTGAAAAATCGCTTAATGATAATTTTATCTCATCCTTTAACGCTTGGACACTTGTGTCAATTGCAGATCTTGATGCTTCGATGAACCCTTTAATGTCTGAAATAATTCTACCAATTTTACCAAATGCAATTGACATTTCATCTTTATAGGATTCAATGCTGGTGTTCATGCTTTTTGCTCCTTCTGTAAACTCTTCCGCAGCGATTTTTAACTTTAAAGTAATTTCTGAATTCTCTTCTTTAAAATTATTTATGGCGTCCACTGTACTTTGATACTTTGAATTGAGTTCCTTAATTTGTTGAACACTTAGAGAGCCATTTGTTATTACTTCTTGTAAATGAGCATTGTTATTGGACAGTTTTTCCAAAAGACCAGCCTTGTGAGCGTTTTCAAGCCTCTCTTTTTCATCTGCTAGTTTGTCTAGCTTAAGCAATATATATGCATGATGCATTTGGGGAATATTCCCAAAAAATACTTTTGTCAATAAATTGAATAATATCCCCCAAATACTTGATTTAAATTGAACACTTAGATCAGCCAGCGATGATTTTAAATTATACATCATGTCTTCTCCGCTTGAATTAATTGCTGCATCCATCTTTACCATTCCCAGTCCAAGGCCCCAGAAAGTCCCTAAAAGACCGATTATTAAAAACATACCAGGGAGGGAATAGATAAATTTTTGCTGGGACGGGGTAGTCGCTTCAATGATTTCTTGGCTACTTATAATGCCTAATACACGGCTTTTTAGACCAATATTTTTGAATTTTTGCTCCCAAAGAATACCTAATTTAGACCGATAAGAGTACCCTATTAAAAATAAAACCAGCGGTAAAATAAAAAAAAGATACTCAAAAGACGTTTTCGGTATAAGATAGCCAATTGCACTTACCTTATTCATATCCTAAGATTTTTAATGGTTGTTTAATGAAATTCTAAAGGTTCATCTTCTTCAAACGAATTTAAATTTTCGTTGCTGTTCCAGTAAAGTTGAGCAAAATTATCAAGAAGGTTTTCTTCTTCAAGGCTCAAATTTTCATTTTGTTGCCAACGCACCATAATATCTGCAACTGGTTTAAAATAAGTACGTAAATGATCAGGAATATTACTCTCTCGATCTGCCATTTTTAATAAACCGGCCATCACGGAAGTTATTTTATATGTTTTAGCAAGATGCGCTTCTTGCTTTACTTTTTCTTGTTCTTTTTGTGGTATTTCTGTTTTAAGTTGTTCCAATCGAGCTAGGTCTTGATCTTCAATTTCTGCACCAGCTTTGATTAGGGTATTTATAGCCCTGAACTCTTGCTTTATTCTTCGGAGTTCTGTGCTCAACATATCGATGCGCTGGTCAATATTCCTGTAACGTTTTTTCCAATAATTATTTATCTTCTCAAGGCCAAATTCAAGAAGGGTTCTCCCATATCTTTCAAATACACTTTTTTCAAAAGCTTCCAATGAATGTGAATCCATTTCGCCTTTTAAAAATTGGTAAACATAATCAAGAAATTCTTTATCAGTATCATTCATACTTTCAAGCTCTCTGGCTGTTTTCTGCATCATTTTCATCAAGAATTGTCTTGAAACTTTAATCCTTGAATAATCTTCAATTGTAGAAATTTCTGAAGTCTCTACACTTTCCAATAGCTTGATAGTTTCTAAGATTTTTTCAATTAGCCCTATTTGGAAGGAATTCACATGGATTCCTTTATCTTTGAAGGATATTTCAATATTTCCTACACGTATGGAAATATCAAATTTTTCCAATTTTTTAAGAAATCTTTCTATCAACTCGGCACCAAAATCAACAACCGCCCTTACTGCTTCCTTTACATAATGTACAACCTTTTTGCCTATTTCATAAGCTGCAACAACTGCTGAGACAACGACATCTCTAACTTTTATGGCTATTTGTCTAATCCAGTTCATTAAACTCATTATTGTTTGTTTTTGATGTTAAAAATAGTTTGAGTCATTCTTTGAGCAATTGCTTGCTTTATTTTTTTTAAGTTGGCTATGCCTTCAATAAAATGGGCTAAACTGACCTTTGGGGTAGTGGGGTTTTCCATTAAAGCAATAATGAAACCTTGTCGAAGTGCCTGTACAATATCCCCTCCGCTAAATTCAGAAGTTTCTTCCACAATCTGATCAGTAATATGCTCTTTTGTCTCTAAAAGAGGAATGCTATCGATAAGGAAATAACTTAAAAGTCGTTTTCGAGTGATTGGATCAGGCAATTCAAATGAAACGTGATAATTAATTCTTCTTTGAAATGCGGTATCTATATTCTCTTGAAAATTTGTTGCGAAAATACAAATGCCTGAGAACGCTTCAAGTTCTTTGAGCAGAGTTGAACGTTCCATATTTATTTCGTTATCCACTCCCGTAGTTACTGAAGATAACCTTTTTCCTAGAACGGTATCAGCTTCATCAAAAAACAGTACAGCATTTTGTTTGTTTGCCTCCTCAAAAGCTTTAGCGATGTTTTTTGGGGTTTGCCCCATGAATCTACTTTCCAAATCTTTTAGCGAGACAGAAATCATGGGCATGTCTAATTCATTGGCGATAGCTCCTGCTGATCGGGTTTTTCCAGTTCCTGATGGTCCATAAAACAATATTACTGTTCCAGTTCCTACAGGATCTACTTTGTTGAACCCCCATTCATCATTCACTATATGTTGATATTTGATACTTGCGAATATCTGTTTTATTCCTTGTTCTGTATTGTGAGGAAGAATTACATCGACAAGATTTATATTGGTTGAGCTTATTGTAAAGACAGCTTCCTCTGCTAGTACCTTTTTAAAAGATGTGGGCGGTTCAATAACCTGTAGATTTGCCTTTTTAAAATCACCAAATATCAAGGATTGATCTAAAAAATCATCAGATGCTTTTAAAAAAGACATAATTTGTTCTTGAACAATGGGCTTTAGTTCTTCATTGCCTTCTGTCCAATGGAATGTACCACAGTCAAGGCATCGTTTAATGGACAATCCTGCGACTGTGACCTGCTTTCCCAATAAATTTATATCTGGAAATAGCGATGAAGCGTTAATTTGATAAATATACTCATAATTAGGATGCTTACATTTTTTGAACGCAAATGAAGATAAGAACTTCGCCATGAGCAATATTTTGTCTTTTCTTGTATGAATAATTATTTTTATTAATTTCATTTAGGCAGATATACCCAATGATATAGCTATAGAATTATCTGAGTTCCGTAGCCATAATGATAGTTGCCTTTTTACAACCATCATCCCGCCGCTTCCTCCCGCCGCTTCAATTCAGCACTAACCTTAGCCCGCATCATATTCACGGGCAACGAAGTAGTAATGAGTGCCACCATGACCACGACCAGTACAGTACTTACTTTACCTGTAGAGACGGAATAAAGCATTGCTGCGATGTATACAATGAAGGCTCCAAGGTATACACCTGTGATTATTTTGTACGTCTTCGCCAATTTTCGCAACTCGGCGGTAGTTTGTTCTTCAATTTTTTTAGCGGCCATGGCAATGGGTTGATTTGTTGAGGAAACTTTAGGCCAAAATACTAGCAAAAAGGAAATAAATCACCTTTTGGGGAAACTTTAGCTATGTCTAAGATAAGGAGACAATCAGGATTTAGCGATCGATTTTAGTCCAACCCACTCGTGTTCAATGTTTTTCATCAATAAGGCATTGTCAAATTTTACGGAACCTTTGGGGAAAACTTTTTCGTTTTCAAAAAAACTAGATTGAACATCTACCACTGCTAATTGATGAACCTTCCAGTCATTGGTTTTGAGCTCAATCCCCTGGAAATTACTGCCGCCGGGCGAGTAACCCAAGGCGCCATTTTGAAAAAAGGCGGAAGCGCAAGAGAGGTTCTCAAAAATACTATCTGCAGGCCAGGTTTGGGTTTCTTGGGCTTTGATCGATAGAGTAGTGTCATCGTCGCTTTTGAAGGCTACTTCGTAAGCTCCAGCCGATTCATTGACTACGAATTGTGCCAAATGGTGGACTCCTGGAAACAAGGTTCCGCCGGCAAAAGCATTTAATTTGGATGAAGTGTCTCTACGAGGGATGTAGACACCCTCTTTTTGAACCCCATTTTCAATCCATTCCACCGCAATGCGATGGGCACCATTTTCTGAAGCTATTCCCAATTGTTTCGGAAAACCTTTGAGCCGGATTTCCTTTAGTCGGATCAAACAAATGCCCGCCATTCCTTTCCCATTGACCAATTTCGCCTTGAAGGGTTTGGGCAAAAAATTGTTCAGAACTTCCTGCTCAACCTGGAAATTGATGAGGATTCTGCGATCGATGGTACCTTGCAAGGTCGGTATGATCATAACTGTATTTAAAGCGTGAAATAAAAATTCACCTGATAGGCAAAATTACGCCGTTCATTTTCCAAACTATATGGCCCCCAGCGGTAAAAAGCACCTACGCCCGCACTGAACTTTGCTGCTTTCAAGATCGGTATCAACAACAAGTTACGTAAATAAACGCCCGTTTCATAAAAACCTTTGTCCAGGGTTTTAAAATCCGGTCCCTGATGCGCCTCGGGATGCATCAAACTTCCCCAGGCGATGTTTTGGGCCAGGGCAATTTCGGGTTGGCTGTATTTGGAGTTGATTTTGAGCAGTAGTTTACCAAAATTGTGTTCAAAAAAGAGGTAGGCAAAACGATCCCCGGCGAACTCATACAAACCCATCGTTTGAAATACGTGGTAACTAAAGACAGGTGATCCACCCTCGCGCCGCACACCAGGGGCATTGAACAAGTAGGGATATGGCACATTGCCCAACATCATTCCACCCATTATGCGGTATACAGTTCGGCCCAAGGCCTTGGAGATGTTTTCGCCTTCCATGCTCAGGATCAAGCGGGTGTAATTGATCGGATCGGGTACGCCAGTGATTCTACCCTGAGCCGCCTGAAAGTCGAAGACGGGGTAGGTAAAGTAATAGATCGTTTCGGTGATGCCGTCTTTGTGCAGCCATTCCTTGGGGGCAAAGCGCAGGTTGAATCCTACTTCCTGCATTTGGAACGTGCTTTTGGACACACTTTCGTCCTGTACAAAAGAATAGGGATAGGTCGTTTGCCGACTTTCGCGCCGCCAGTAGGGGTTGAGTTGCAGGTGTGCGCTGGGGCGGTAGAACAACTCGGCGCGGAAAGATTCGATGCTGTCCATGCGGTTGCGAATCCAGTTGCGCGGCACAATGCGGCCCAGCAGTGTGGTTTGATCCGAAAGAATGTTGAATGACCCTGGTTCGTTGACATCGCGGCGGTAGGACAAACGCATGCGCAAATCTTTGTTTTGGCTCAATAAGACCTCCGACCGCAGCCCGTATTTCCAGGCTTCGTCTTTGAGGCCATAGGCCACGTAACCACGCAGTTGCAACCAGGACCAACCTTTAAAATTGCTGCGCAGCGCCAATCCCAAGCGATAGCCCTCATAACCATTCAGCCCAATCACATCCCGCAGGGGGATTTCAAACTGGCCAATGGGCAACATCCCGGTGTAATAGGCTTTGGCGGTGTTGCCCAATGCCCGGAAAAGATTGCGCGGCCCCTTCAATTCCGGGATGGAATCCCACATGGAATAAGAGTTTTGCTCCCGTTCGCTGAGGGTGTCCAACCGCAGCGCTTTCCATTCTTCTTCACTCAGGCGTTTGGCGTCGACTTCCTGCTCGCGGGTGGCATAGTTGAACACACTGGCCGGAATTTCTTCATTGACCCGGGGATTTTTCACCTGGGTGCGGTTGCGGATTTGCAATTCAAAAGTACTGCCCTCGTTGCCCACGGGCATGTTCAGCTCGGTTTGCAGGATTTCGGGAAACCAAAACTTGCCGTTGAATTTGTATTGCTGCTGTACCCGAAATTGGATATGGAGGCTGGGATCGGCAGGGCTGGCGATCACATTTTCCATGGCGTAACCATTGGAATTGATGTGCAGCACCCCGCGCATGCCATCGAAGTTTTTGCCTTTGAAGGGTTGGTAAAAAATGACAAAAGTGCTGTCTTCGCCCTGATAGATGGTGTCCTGAATCTGGAAATCGTAACGATTAAAAGTGCCGTCGCTAATCGGGTTCACAAAATTCAGACTGGCCAGGCTCAGGGACATCACTTCTTTGTAAAAACCAAAGGGTTGGAAATCACTGGCCGCAAAACCCATGGAAAAATCGCCGGGCAAGGAGGATTTACTCGCAATGATCCGCTCTTTATCCTGGGTAGGTTCTTTGTGGAATACCTCTACAACGGACTCTTTCACCCAGAGGTACATTTTATTAAGGAGCGCATCGCTGATGATGGAGTCGCGGCGGATGGCTTCAGGCGAGCGTTGTTTGGGCTTTTCGCTTTTGTCGCTTTTGTCTTTTTTGTCTTTTTTGAGCGACTCTTTAAAACTGCTGAAACTGCCTACCGTGAAAGATGATTTGTTGTAGGAAGTATATTGATAGGTCTTGTATTCTTCGGGATTGTTTTGGGGACGATTCGCCAACACTTTGCGGATGATGCCCCAGGCAGGGTTCTCTTTGGGCCGAATGGTGACTTCGGGCAAACTGAGTACATCTTCACTCAAGGCGATCAACAAAACAGAACCAGCGTCTTTAAGTGGAACTTCTTTGGTGCTGTATCCCACATAACTGATGACCAAAGTAGCCGTGCTGGGCGCGACGATGGAGAAATTTCCGTCGAGGTCGGTGGTGGTGCCTTGGGTATTGCCTTTGATGCCTACACTAACAAAAGCGAGCGCCTCCAGGCTTTTGGCATCCTGGATTTTGCCGACATAGGTTTTGTTTTGTGCGCTCAGGTTGCACAGTGCAAACAAAAACAATACCAGGGTACTAAAGAGGTGGACATACGTTTTCCACGCCATCATTTTCAACTCCAATCTCATTGCAATTCTTTTAGATCCAACAGGGTATTCGGGGCTGTCTAAAAACAAATACGGAATTAAGACGCACAAAGGTCAAAATTGGTTGTCTAAATTCAATTTAAATTGCTGTTCGAGTTGAAAAAGGAGATAGTTGATGTATTGATCTTCGACGATTTGTCGGTTGATCCGCCAAACATTGTCTTTGACTTGTGGAAACTCCAAGGTACGGCGAACTGGCAAACGGCTGAAATAATTTTTCAAATGAATCCCCCGTGGAGGCGTGTTTTTTTGTTCACTTACTTTTATTTCGGCCTGGAATTGTTCCTTACGTTGGATGTTGTGCCATTTTTGGACTCCTTCTTCACCACTAAAAAACAATTGCACCGCTGGGCCATTGATTTTTAGGATTAAGCCAACTAGGCGGTCATTGTACTCAGGGGCGAACTGAAATAATTCTTCCTGCTCGACCAAAAGGTATTGTTCCGATGTTTTACCTTCTTCATTTGGGCTGAAATACAAGGATTCGCGGAACCAAATTTCCGTGTAAGTCACTTCAAAGTTTTTATCAGCGCAGATTATGGCATAAATTGGCCGCATCTTTTCGCAGGCATCGCCATAAATGCTCAGGTAAGCCGTGTTGGCCGAAGGATTGGCTTGCTGATAAATCTCTATTTTGAGGCGGAAAAACTTTTCTTCCCATTGGTCTACCTGTTCCAGCTCTTCTTCGCTGGTTCCTTCACCCAATACCGCCAAACACAAGCGTTGCTCCAGGCTCTCGACTTCGCCTACCAGGCTTTCGACCTTGTCCCGAATCTCGATCAATTGCATTTTGCGGATTTCGGCTTGGGCAGAATAAGCTGGATCTTTGCCCTCTTGTTCTTTGTTCTCTTCCTCTAAATCATCGTATTCCTGCAACAACAAGGTATACAAATGGCTTTCTTTAAAAGCAATGGCCGAAGCCCGCAGGGCCGAGACCTGATCAGCGGCATCCTGCAGGTTGAATTCATCGAGGAGTTCTTCCAGTGGGGTAGGTTCGGGTTCTACTTCTACCTTTACTTTTCCTTTGCTGCTTTTGACCAGTACCTTGAGTTTGTCGGTAGGGTCGTGTAAGTTCAGCTGGTTGGCCAGCGGCAATGCAATCAGTTCCCGGATGGCGCGTTGCAATTGACGGCCACCGTATTTGGGATGAAAACCCTCTTCGGCTAGTTTTTCCAGGGCATTGTCCTGAATGCTCAATTCCAATTTGCGGTAGCGGACGCCATCGCGGTTTTTGAACTGCTCCAGTTCACGCGAAACGATGGCCCGGATGAGTTCTTTGTCCAGGGACTGAAAAGCAATGATTTGATCGATGCGGTTGACCAGTTCTGGCCGGAAATAGCGGCGTATGGCTTCCTGGTATAGTTCCTGGGCGGAGCGATTGGAGTTACCAAAGCCCAGTTTTGGCCGCGTGGAATCGGCACCGAGGTTGGTGGTCATGATGATGATGGCGCTGCAAAAATCGGCCACCCGTCCCCGGTTGTCACTGAGGCGGCCTTCACCTAGCAGTTGCAGTAAGAGGTCAAAAAAGTTGGAATGCGCCTTTTCAATTTCGTCAAAAAGCAGCACTGAAAAAGGTTGTTTGCGGATGGCTGAAGTCAACAAACCTTCTACATTGCCAGCGCCAGCCAAACGCAGCAGCGCACTTGGGTTGCCGTATTCACTCATGTCGAAGCGTACCATGCGGTCTTTGTCTCCAAACATAAAAGTGGTGAGCACCTTGGCCAATTCGGTTTTGCCTACCCCGGTTGGGCCAGCGAAGAGGAAGGTGGCGATGGGTTTGTCAGTACGGGCCAGGGCGGTTTTGATGGCCACCATGGCATCCACCACAGCGTCCACCGCCATGTTTTGCCCAAAAACTTGCTGGTTGAAAAAACTGCGCACCTCTGTGGGTACGAGTGGGATGCTCGGGTCTACAACCATCGGTGGCATGCCACTCTCCGCACAAAAATAACGGATGACCTCATTGCGGTCGATGATCGTGAAATCGTCAGGAGTGCCTTGGGTTTTGGTCATGCGCAAGGTCATGCCCTCCAAAAAACGGATGGGTTTCCCCGGCATCCCAGCGTAGGGCATGAAGCGACGATGCAAACGAATGACCTCGCTCACTGCTTCTTCGGAAATAAGTACGTTGGCCTGTTCGGACAAGGCTTTTACTTTCTCCAGAATGATTTGTTCCATCTGCTCACCCCGTGGTTCCTGCATTTGCAAGACCTGGAAATAAGCGGGGTAACCCGGAGAATTGAGTTCAATCCGGGCAAATTGATCGCCACTACATTCGGCAATCATGCGGATTTGCCCCTGACTGAGATAGGGGATTAAAAAATCGGCAATGCTGGAGTCGTTGCCCTGGTATTGGCCCACCTCAAAAAGATCCATCAAGTTGCGGAGGTAGAGGATATGGGGGGTATTGGAAATTTCCTTGAGCAATTCGGAAAAGTTGAACTCCCAGCCGCGATCTTGCGACAATTCTTTGATCAGAGTAGAGGCCGTTGTTTCCCAAATGTGCAATTCACCGGGGTTTTGTAGTTCCAATTGGCGGGCAGCTTCCCAGATCAGGGCAGTTTTACCCACTCCCGATGGGCCTACCAGGAGTAGATTATTGGGGTACCCGCCTTGCAAAATGCGCAGCACCTGATTGAGTTCTTTTTCACACCCATAACTCTCCTGCCGGGTGATACTGAGTTTGCTGGCTACTTTGTCGAGCCAGACAAATTGGCCTAATTCTTTGGTGGGGCGTTTTTCACCGGGGTCGAGCGCTTCGAGGTTGATTTCTTTTTGGATCAACTCTACGCCTTTGTACCAAATGGTAGAAATGATGTCTTGTACTGAAAACAAACGTTCCTGGCGTCGAAAGTCGATGCGCACCAGTTCACGCAGGTTTTCTTCTAAATCTTCGAATTGGGTAGTGGAGGTCTCCAGGCCGAGGGCGGGTAGAATCGCTCTCCAGGCATGTTCTTGTTGCTGAAAAAAATAATCAAAACTCAAATTAAAGGCAGGTGTACCTGCGCCAGTTGCACCGGCGGGAAAATCCATCTCCAGCGTAGCGGCATAATAAGTGCTGGGCCGCAACAAATCCATCAAAGGCAATAGGGGAGTACGATTGTACAACTGCTCCTGCAAGGCATGTTGGTATTCCTCGGCCACCTCGCTCAAGGTTTTTCCCAAACGAATAGCCTGGGCATCGGTCATGGGGTTCAGCAAGCTGGTGTTGTTGCTGAAATTGAGGCGAAAAGCGAAAAACGGGATGGAGATTGGAAGCGGCATTAGTTGGGATTTCGGGTTGCGGATTTCGGATTTCGGTGGTGCATTGCTTTTGGAGTGCTCAAGCACGCTAAGCCATGCATTTTCAGACCTGAAAACAAATGTATTAACTTTCTTCGAATGTCAGGAGTGATGCACCACCGAAATCCGCAACCCGAAATGATTAAATCACCACAGATTTGCCCGGCATAGCGATTGGATAAAATCCATCTTTGTCTGGCAATACTTTCGGTAAGGCATCCCAGGCCAATTTTTCAGGGAACAAACTGATGTTGGAATTCAGTGCTTTGTCCCATTCAACAACTTGACCAGAATAAGTAGCCATCCGGCCCAGGATCGCGGTCATGGTTGCTTTGGCACCATTTTCGGCATCGGCAAACTTGTATTCACCTTTGGCAATGGCTGCAAACAAAACATCGTGCTCAACCTGGTATGGATCTGGATCATCTTTGCCGCTGATGCGCATGATGGTTTTGCCCGAATGATCCTGAATGATCCCTGGTTTTGGAGCCTTGCCTTTGGTGCCTACAAACGACTCGGTTACCTTACTTGGGGTACCTGGTTGGTGGCGGCACTGGCTGTACATCATTGAGCCATCAGCATATTCATATTCTACGAAGTGGTGGTCAAAAATCTCACCATATTCTTTGCCCGTACGTACCTGGCGGCCACCCATACCGGAGGCTTTTACCGGATACCCTTTTTTCACCCAGTTGCCCACGTCCAAGTTGTGGATGTGTTGCTCTACGATGTGGTCGCCACAAAGCCAGTTGAAGTAGTACCAGTTGCGCATTTGGTACTCCATCTCGCTTTGTTTCTCTTCGCGTTTTTTCACCCAAACACCTTCGTTGTTCCAATACACGCTGCTCATGGTGATGTCACCAATGGCACCTTCGTGCAGTTTTTCAACCCACTGCTGGTAAACGTTTTCGTAGTGGCGTTGTAAACCAACGACCACGTTGAGTTTTTTCTGCTTGGCAATTTCGGCAGCTTCCAGCACTTTACGAACACCAACAGCATCAGTGGCTACTGGTTTTTCCATAAAGATCTGTTTGCCTGCTGCTACGGCTGCGACAAAGTGATCGGGGCGGAAACCCGGAGGGCTGGCCAAAATCACCACGTCACAAAGTGGAATGACCTTTTTATAGGCATCAAAACCGACAAATTGGCGCTCTTTGGGTACATCCAGCCTGTCGGCTTTTTGCTTGGCTGCCATTGCTTTCTCGATCTGCTTGTGGCTGTTCTCCAGGCGATCGGCGAAAGCGTCGCCCATAGCGACTATTTTTACGTTTTGAGAAGTGGAGAGGGCTTGTACTGCTGCACCTGTACCACGGCCCCCACAGCCAATCACGCCAATTTTAATGGCATCATCAACACCGTTGAAAGCTTTGGCGCGGAGTAAGTCAGGTACCAACAGTAGTCCTCCAGTTACGGCTGCCGAAGTTCTTACGAAACTGCGGCGATCGAAACCTGTTTTTTTGTTTTTTGTGCTCATGCTGTGTAGCGATTGATGTTTATAATTTTAGTAAAGATAAGAAAAGTTGAGAAGTTGAGGTGTTGAGAAGTTTAGGCTTCCGCAGCGGCTTAGAAGCGATCTTGTCTAAGAAACTGCGGTAGCCTCAACTCCTCAACTTTTCAACTCTTCAACTAGTCTACAATTGCTTCTTTGAAATAGGTTTCTATCTCTGCCGCTGTCGGTTGTTTGACTGGACGTAGTACGCGGAAACCCAGCCATGAGGAATCGGTATTCCACCAGCGGCTTCTGGGAATTTGTGGATCTCGTTTTTGCAAACTGGCCAATGACTTTACCCGTTTGGTACAGGAGCAATCTTCAGGGTTGTCATCGAAAGAGCCCCCTCTAATGGTATGTGGGTATTTGGCGCTTGGTTTGTACCAAGGATTTTTAGGATTTTTGCTGCTTTCGCCAAAATAGTCGTCCACGTAAGCATCCGCAGTCCACTCGGCTACATTGCCGAGCATGTCAAAAAGACCCCAAGCGTTGGCTTTTTTCTTGGCTGTTGGGTGGTATTTTTCGGTACTGTTGTCGTAGTGCCAGGCATAATCACCCAGATTGTTTTCAGTCACCCCTTCTGGCTGAGGGCTTTTGGCACCGGCACGGCAAGCGTATTCCCATTCAGCTTCGGTAGGCAAACGGAAAAATTGCCCGGTTTTTTGGTACAACCATTGGCAGTAACGGAGGGCACCTTGTTGGGTCATTGCGACTGCTGGTACACCATCCAGGGTGCCCATGCCCCAGGTGTAATCCATGTACTGGGGGGTGGGACGGGTAACGGCATCGGCGCTGTATTTGCCATCTTTCCAGTTGCTGCTGTTGTTGTCGTTTCTGCGGTATTGGAATTGGATGAACTCGTCGTAGGTGACTTCGCGAGTGCCTATCCAGAAGGCGTCCAACTGGATGTCCAGGCTTTTGCCATCAGCAGACTGGAGGTTGAGTTGCCCGGCTGGAATGTAACTCAGGCTAAATTCAGCCTTGCCACCTGGAATGGCGACCTTGCTGATTTCACCCGCTTTTTGGGCTTGTACAATTTGAAACAGGCCAAGACTGGCTAAAAAAAGGAAACAATTTTTCATAGTCGCGTTGGATAGAATTTACAGCGGATAGAACGTCAGGTTATCTGGCTGCTAAAAACGGATAAAAATTGGAAAATAGTACCATTAACGACCAGCTATTTTTGGCATTTGGTTAAAAAACTATGCCACTTGTTTAACAACTTTCCCCGTTTTTCACGTTAATGCGATAGGAATGCTGATTTCGCACTTCATAAATTTATTTTGCTAATATTGCAAGGAATTTGATCTCTTAGCCATTATGAAAAGAACCTTTACCTTTACCTTAATTTGGGTTTTGCTGGGTACATTTACTCATTTGTATGCACAATCCAGTACCAACAAGGATTTTTTTGATCCACAAACCATTCAGGAAATCAACCTCACTTTCAAAGCCAACAACTGGCGCTTCTTGCTGGATTCCCTCCGCTTCAACGGGGATAAAATGCTGGCGGCTGATTTGAAAGTGAACGGTGCTTCGCTTGGACGGGTAGGCGTTCGCATCCGCGAAAGTGGAGGCTTTCAACCTGGTAACCAGCGCAATAACCTGCACATTCAACTGGATTATGCTTCGGCGAATCAACAATTACAAGGTTATCGCACCATTCGATTGTCGAGTGCGCTGAGGGATCCGAGTATGGTGCGCGAAGTGTTGGCTACGGACATCGCCCGCAAGTTTATGCCCACGCCCAAGGCCAATTATGCCAATGTCAGTGTGAATGGGCAATATTATGGCCTGATGGTCAACCTGGAACCTTTTGAAGCGCCGTTTTTTGAGCGTTATTTTGAGTCCAGCACAGGTAGTTTTTATTACTGCCCGGCCATTCGCAAAGATACACTCACCAAATCGGGTTGCCTAAACGGTGGTTTTGGTACGCTGCAATTGGAAAAATCGGAATCCTGCTATGGCGACAACTTTGTGGTGGTGCAAGGGGCTGGTTTGCGGGATTTGGCCGAATTGTCGCGGGTACTCAATCAAGCACCTGCTCAGATTGAATCAATTCTGGATGTGGATCGCACCTTGTGGATGTTGGCTTTCAACAACGTTGTGATCAATTTGTACAGTTATAGTGGTGGCAAAAGTACCGGTTATTATTTGTATCGGGACGCAGATGGCCGTTTTACACCTTTGATTGGTGACTACAATTTTACTTTTGGTTCCTACAAACAGACGGGGCGGGGTTCGGATTTGAACCTCTTGCAATTGCAACAAATGGATCCCATGCTGAATGCAGATAATCCGCTAAAGCCGTTGGTTAATAAACTATTGAGCAATCCACTTTACAGCAAGGTTTACCTGGCGCATCTGCGCTCGATTCTATTTGCTGAATTGTTGACGGGGACTTATGAAACCAAAGCCAAGCAGTGGCAGGAACTGATCAAACCCTCTCTGCTGAACGATGCCAATAAGGCCTATTCAGGTACCGATTTTGAACGCAGTTTGATTGCTACCATTGGCCGAACAGTCCAAGTGCCAGGCATTGTGGAACTGATGAATGAAAGGGTACGGTTTCTCAAGCGGCATCCCGCATTGGCCGTGTTACCCCCAACGATTTCAGAAGTAAAAGCCAGACACCGCGATAAATACGTCGCCAATGCCATGGAAGACTTTCAAATCAATTCCAAAATCAGTGAGTTCGCCAACAAGGTCACGCTACATTATCGTTTTGGACCCAAAGAAGCGTTCAAGTCAGCAATGATGTTCGACGATGGCCAGCACCAGGATGAAAAGGCGGGAGACTCTATCTACGGAGTGAGTTTGAAAGCGGGAGGCAACCGCATCGAATACTACATTCAAGCCGAAAATGTTAAAGCCATTGCTTATTCACCCGAACGCTACATGTTCGAGCGGCACACCGCTACTTTGGAAGAAATCAATAAATAACATGAGGTTGAATTTAACACTCCTTGTTCTGCTGGCATTGCTGCCTTATTGTATCGATGCACAGGACATTTACGATCCCAAAAAACTAGTGGAGATCAAATTGTACTTCAAAAATCCCAAATGGAAACTCACCATGGATTCTTTGAAGGACGAAAAACAGGAAGAACGCCTGGTGGCCGATATGGTGCTGAATGGTGTGAAATATCCTGGGGTAGGGGTGCGCTACAAAGGCAATAGCTCTTACGCCAATGCCCGCAAGAGTGGACAGGTCAAACTGCCGCTCAACATCAAGGTGAACCATACCGATCGCTTGAAAAAGTTACCAGGAGGGTATTCCACCTTGAAACTGTCCAACGGTTTTCGGGATCCGAGTATGATCCGGGAAGTATTGGCTTACGAGATTGCCCGTAACTACATGCCCGCACCCAAGGCCAATTTTGCCAAGGTGTATGTAAACGATGAACTTCTGGGCATTTATACCAATGCCGAGTCGATTGATGGGCCATTTTTAGACCGCTTTTTTGGGGATCACGATGGCTCAACCATCAAAGCGGATCCAAACTGGACTGTATCCAAGCCACCCAAATGCCCGGAGGGCGACAAGTGTTCGCTCAATTACCTGGGCGAGGATACCCTGTGCTACCGCTACTTGTACGAGTACAGTTCGCCCCAGGCTGCAAAGGACTTGATCAAATTGACCCGCACCTTGCAGAACAAACCGACCGACCTCCCCCAAATGATGGATGTGGATCAGGCTTTGTGGCTGCTGGCTTTCAACAACGTGATGCTCAATTTGGACAGCTACATCGGCGCTTTTTCCCAAAATTATTACCTCTATCTCGACTCCTTGGGCGGCTTTCATCCGGTGATTTGGGATTTGAATCTGGCCTTCGGGGGCTTCCGCTTGATGAATGGGAACAAACGTTTGACCAATGAGGAGATGAAAAACCTGCACTTGTTTGTGCATTATAAAGAGTCGAATGAAAAACGACCGCTGGTGACCAAACTCCTGTCCAATAACCTCTACCGCAAAATGTACCTGGCGCATTGCCGCACCATTTACCGCGATTACCTGGAGAATGGGTTGTACTTGCAACGTGCCAAGGAATGGCAGGCCTTCATAGCCCCACACCTGAAGCAAGACAAGTACAAATTGTATCCTGAAAAAGCCTTCACCAACGCACTAACCGAATCTTTTGACGCGAGTGGGGAGTCGGTGCCAGGCATCCAACCTTTGATGGATGGCCGCCGCGATGCGCTGAAAGCAGTGCCTTATTTGTTTGTAGAAGAGGCAGTGGTCAGCAAGGTTCAACACCAAAAAACGGCGAATAAGGTCAAAATCAACATCCAGGCTACTGGTGCTCAGCAGGTCTGGGTGTTTTGGCGCAAAGGCAGTGTTGGTCTATTCAAGGAACAAGCCGCCACGAAAACGGCGGAGGGTGTATATGAACTCGAACTCGATGCAGGGATACAGTACTACGTGGTGGCTGAGGGCGAGCGCTCGGCGACAGTATCACCGGTGAAGGGGGGGATGGAGTTGTATAAGGCGATGTAACTAAAGTGAAAAGTGAAAAGTGAAAAGTGAAAAGTGAAAAGTGAAAAGTGAAAAGTGAAAAATGAAAAGTGAAAAATGAAAAGTGAAAAATGAAAAGTGAAAAATGAAAAGTGAAAAATGAGCTGCCGCAGTGGCTTGCTCAGCGTTGTTTGTCAACGCCAATGCGGTAGCCCATTTTTCACTTTTCACTTTTCACTTTTCATTATTTTCACTTTTCATTATTTTCACTTTCATCAGCGCCATCATCGACAATGCATCGGTGATTTCTCCGCGCAAAACCATGTCAATTGCTTCCTGCAAGGGCACTTTTTTGACTTGTAATTCTTCCGTTTCTTCTGGTTCGGCTTCGCCGTAGCTCAATCCGGTGGCCAGGTAAGCGATGCCGTATTCGTCGGTAACCGAGTTGGAGGTGTGGAAATCGATGATTTGTTCCCAGTGTTCGGCTTGCATGCCCGTTTCTTCTTTTAGTTCCCGTTTGGCCGTCTCCAAGGGGTCGGTGCCTTCGGGGCAACCACCTTCCGGAATTTCCCAACTGTATTGATCGAGGGTGTAACGGTATTGGCCCACCAGCCAGGTATATCCTTCTTCATCAATGGGCACAATGCCAATGGCGACATTTTTAAAATGAACTACACCATATATACCTGGTGTGCCTGCCGGGGTAGTGACTTCGCGGTGGGTGACTTTGATCCAGCGGTTGTCGTAAACTTCTTGGATGGAGAGGGTTTTCCACGGGTTTTGCATTGTTTGATTTTTTATAAAAAAAACGGGCAACAGTTTTCACTATTGCCCGTTTAGGTGCAAATCAAATATGTTTGCGAAGAATTATTGCGAAAGCAGTTGTTCGCCAGCACCACCGATGTTGCTTACCATCAAAGATGCTACGATACAAAGGATAAACAAGGCAGCAGCGAGGCCCCAGGTAATCTTTTCCACAATTTCAGTCGACCCAGAGGCACCAAACAGTTGATTGGCTTGGCTTCCGCCAAAAGTTGAGTCAATGCCACCACCCTTAGGGTTTTGGATCAAAATGAAAAATATCAACGCGAAACTGACCAGTGCGATGACTATGGTAATGAAGGTCATGATAAACTATTTTTGATCGATTCAATTTGAGCTGCAAAGAAATAACTTTTTTCTGGAATTAGCAACATCAAACGTTCATATACTTCAATCGCTTTGTGGTATTGTTTTTGGGCGACCAACAATTGGGCCCAGGTTTCGGAAGCCATACTGTCTCCATCCACGATGCTTTTCCAGGCTTTTTTGTTCACCTCGTTTTTGCTGTCGACGCTGTCGAGGTGTTTGTTTTTCTTGGAATCGTGGTGCTCGTCTTGCAACAATTGCTGGATAGAACTTTGCAAATAAGCGTTTTGGGCGGATTTACTCCAACTATTGAAAGACTTTTTGGGGGTGGGGGAAGATAGGGTGTGGGTGTGAGGGTGTGAAGGTGTGGGTGTGGGGAGCTCCGGGTCTGGGGTGGGGGGAGTGGACGGGCATGGGGCACGTCGACCGCCCACAAAAAGCAGGAGCAACAG
>JAIYAV010000370.1 GCA_027488855.1 Saprospiraceae bacterium | reverse complement strand
GATTTTCCTACACCAGAATGTTCAGTCCGTCTTTTTTGCCAATCACTCATGCCCTGATAAATGTAATCGAGTCGATTGATCTCCGCTTGAGAAATACAAATACTTACATATTCCTTTTCTCCTTTAAGGATTTCCCTGCGTTTTTTTAGCTTTTTGACCAAAGCAATGTAATCCTCTAATAGTGCTTGAGAGACTCCAGCACCAGGTTCAAGACGGGGAGAAACTTTCCTGTTGGAAACTTTGGTGGGTCTGTTTTTTTGAAATGATTTTGAGGATAAAGCCTTGTCTTGAGGCAGTCGTGGTAGTTCTTTTTCTGCATGTACCTTGTCGCAGAGCATCAGTAAGAGGCCCAAGAATAGTGGAAGTGCCAGCACTTTTTTCCAAAGAATGTTGCTGGACTGCGTCTTTTTTAACATCATCATTATCCTTTTTTTAGTATTGAAATAATCAAATTGCTGCACCAGCCTGAGTTGCTGAGCTTGGGCAATTTTATCTAAAAGCAAATATTGATAAGTTGGGATGTCGATGTTCTCCAGCTGGATCACGGCTTCGTCGGCGAGGAACTCGTGATTCAACTGCATAGCGCGTTTGTAGGCGAACAATACCGGATTGAACCAAAACAGTACCCGCAGCAATTCCACAAAGAGGATATCCCAGCTATGCCTTTGCCGGACGTGGGCGAGCTCGTGGGCGAGAATCGCACTGGCACCGGCTTCAGCGTAATCTTTTTGGTTGATGTAAATGGTATTGAAAAAAGAATGAGTGGGGATGTTTTCGGGCAAGATGACCAGGGGCACTCCAGCATGCTGTGATTTTTCCCCTTTTGTTTTTACCGCCAATGCCCGATACAGATTATGGAGTAATCGAAGCAGCAGGCTGGCAGCAATGATGGCATAAACCAACCAGAAAATGGACTCGATTGGGAAGCTGGGAGCTATTTGGGGCACTACCTGAGCTGAAATTGTGCGGCCTTGTATTGCTTCATTACCCACGATGAACACAGGTGCCACTTCCTGCTCAAACCAGGGAAGTGGTATCAAAGGTACCACCAGCGCAAACCCAAGGCTGAACAACAAGTAAAAACGCTTGAAACGATGCATTTTTTCTTGTTCCATGCCAAAGTGGTAAACTACCCACAGCAGGGTGGAGCCGCCGATGAATTTGAGGAGGTAGAGCATCATGGCTTTTTCTTTTTGATTTCCTGATCCACCATGCGGCGCAAATCTTCCAATTCTTCTTTACTCATCTCGGTAGCGGAAGTGAAGAAAGAGGCAAACTGCGTGGTCGAACCACCAAAAAAATTGTTGATCATGCCCTTGACCTGCTTGGAGAAATAATCGTTTTTGCTGATCAGGGGGTAGTATGCGCGGGAATTGCCGTGGGTATGGTAGGCGACTGCGCCTTTGTCCTGCATTCGTTTGAGGAGGGTGGCCACCGTAGTTGCCGCAGGTTTTGGCTCCGGGAATGCCTCGATGAGGTCTTTCATGTAAGCTTGTTCAAGCTGCCAGAGGTATTCCATGATTTGTTCTTCACCTTTGCTGAGTTGCATGTTCTATGGTTTTAGAATCGTTTCTACAAACATAGAAAATTGTTTTGAAAAAAGCAAGGCTTTGGTGGGAGAAAAATTTTGATGGTGCCGCAACGTTAATTTAAAAACAAGCCTATGCTCAAACGTATCCTCTACTCCGCCCTGTTTTTGGTCATTGGGATCATACTGTACCTCAACATTCGGCTCTACTACCAACCGCAGTGGAGCATTACCGCTCCCCAAACCAACCTGAGTGTAGCAGCCCAACTCAACTACCTGCAAAAGCGCATGCACGCCGGAGCGGCCGTGGACATGCAAAAAATCTACCCCGAAGGTTACCTGTTTTTGAATGCGCTTTATGGATTGAGTTGGTGCAACCTACTGGCGAAAACCCCGGTTCAATCGCCCTTGTACAAGCAGGGCATCGAAGAAGTGCGCTGGGCTTTGCAGGCAATAGACTCCCCAGCCGGGCAAGGACCTTTTTCGCCCAATTTGCCCTTGCCTCATGGCGCATTTTATCAGGGCTGGAGCAATTATTTGCGGGGGAAATACTTGGGACTGTTGCCTGAGATGATGGAGGATACCGCCCAAGCGCAAATTTTTCAAGCCAATTGTGCACAAATCGCTAAGGTGGTAACGGAGAGCAAAACCCCATTTTTGGAATCCTACGTCTACGCTACCTGGCCTGCGGATATGGTGGTGTTGATGGCTAGTTTGGCGCAACACGATCGGCTGTTTAGTCCGCAATATGGTTTAGTGATGAAAAATTGGCTGAAGCAGGTAGATAAACGAACGGATAAACTGGGCTTGATTCCCCATTCAGTTCATCCCTACACGGGCAAAGCCCTTGAAGCAGCGCGGGGCTCTTCACAAAGTTTGATCCTCAATTTTTTGATCGAAATAGATTCCAGCTATGCGCGCCGACATTTTGAACGTTACAAAAAAGCTTTTTTGGCCAGGCGCACTGGTTTGCCGGGGATTCGGGAATATCCGAAAGGTACCCTGGGTTTTGGCGATGTGGATTCGGGTCCGGTTATTTTTGGCATTGGGGGCGCAGCGTCAATTGTGGGGCAACGCACGATGGCTTTGTACGGCGAAGCGGATGTGGCTGTTGGGCTGCGGAACAGCATTGAGGCATTTGGACTGGGCTGGCATTGGGGCAAAGAGAAACGTTACCTTTTGGGTGCCTTGCCGATTGCGGATGCGTTTATTGCTTGGGCAAATTCGGTGGAGGCGAGTAAGGAGGAGCGCTTGGTCGGGAAGCGGAATTGGAGATGGAGTTTTCAGTTGGCCTTGGTGGTTGTGCTGGCAGGGGTGGGGATGATGTGGGGGATGCGGCCACGACGGTAAGCTAATTGTTGTTGGGCAGGTCTTTGTGGTGATTGGAATACACCTTGCGTACGAATTGTGGTTCTTCGCCAAAATTCAGTAAAAGCCCCACTTCGATGGTACTGGCTTTGAGGTAGTTTTGAAGTTGTCGAACGTGCTCGGGATGGATGTTTTCCACTGCTTTTAGCTCTAAAATGACTACATCGTTCACGACGATGTCGCTAAAAAATTCTCCTACTTCTTTACCTTTGTAATAGACGGCGCACTTTTGCTGTGCGACAACTTTATGGCCCCGACTTTTTAATTCTAGGTAAAGGGCGTTTTGGTATACTTTTTCTAGAAATCCAAAGCCTAATTCGTTGTATACTTCGTAGAATAGCTCGAGGATGTCGTCGGTTAGTTCTTTGTGGAGGAGCATTTTATAGTGTTTTTATTGGCTAAAATATTTAAAATTTAGTAGGGTTGTATGTGAAATTTAATAGATTTTGAATGCAAGTAAGTTTTTTTCTAAAGCGACAATAATAGCAGCGCGGATGACGCGGATTTAAGCGGATTAGGGCGGATTTTTTCTCGCGCCTTCGGCACGAGCGAGATCATTTTAAGTATAAAAATTTCGCCGCAGGCGAAAAAAATCCGCTTAAATCCGCCAAAATCCGCGTCATCCGCGCTGCTATTGTTGTCGCTTTTGTAAGCTGTAAATAGATCAAACACTCAAGGCGTCCTAGCAACCCGAAAACCCAAATTCTTATTCGACAAATTCGGATAATTTTTTTCCCGATCTACCAAATGCATCGCTTCCTCAAACATCCCAAACGACCCACCCCGCATCACTCGCTCTCTGCCGGAAACTGGCCCATCCGGGTTGGTTTGATTCCCAGCCGTATAAGAGTCGTACCAATCCTGACACCATTCGTATACGTTGCCACTCATGTCGTAAATGCCCAGTTGGTTGGGGCGTTTTTGTCCTACCGCATTGGTTTGTTTGGCATTGTCAGCATACCAAGCTACGTCAGCGATTTGATCACTACCTGCATATAAAAAGCGATTTTTTACGGAAGCCTGCCCACCTCTGGCAGCATACTCCCATTCCGCCTCTGTTGGCAAACGGTATTCCTCACCGGTTTTACGACCTAGCCATTTGCAATAGGCATCCGCCCAAGTCCAACTCACATTGATCACCGGGTATTTGTCATAACCTTTTGCTGGAGCCCAGCGGATGGTGGCATTTTCAGTGATCTTTTGCAAACCCCATTGGTGCTCTTCCACCGGATCACGGGGATAATTAATGCGCGTTGGATTGTCATCGATGTCATTTAAAAACACGGCAAATTCGGCGTTGGTGACCTCATATTTTCCCATAAAAAAAGTACTCAAAGTGACCTCGTGTGCAGGTTGTACGGTAGTATTACAACCTTTGTCCCGGCCATCGATACATCCCATTGTGAACGTCCCCCCATTTACCCGTACCATCTCTGGCTGAATAGCAGTATAGCTGTTGCGGCCAATGTTGTTGGCTTGCTCCTGCTGTCGTGTATCTATGTTCTGTTGCTCCAATGGCTGCATCCGCAACTCTGGCAATTTCCCATTCATCCGCTGCAATTCAGCCTGGGTGAAACTCCGCTCGTAGGGCCGATAACCTTCCGCATTGACCCTGAGCGTCAAAGTAGCCACACTGGACAAGGTTTGGCGAATAGTGATGTTGCCATTGGTCGAATTCAAGCGCCCCGGAATTTTCCGATTGTCGCGGTACAACCATTCCCAACTTACATTTGCTTCTATGCGAAGTGCTTCCCCCGATGCCGCATCCACAATTCGACCACTCAAGTTGGTTAATTGTTCTACTGGCGCTCTAGTCGGCGTCCCCCAGGTTTTGGGATAAGGGATACTCAATTTAGCCACCACAGTTGCCCGTGGGTTGGGGTTAATGCGGATCAATTCGGCGAGCAAACTATCTGTACGGCCGGTATCGTCCGGGTTGCGCAGCATGAGTACATCACTGTATAGATTTTCGCCATTAATAGCCTTTACTTCAAAGGGGTTGAACTGAATAGGAGCATTACGCGAGCCGGAAGTGGGTTTGCGCGTTACACCCCTCACCCGCAACCTCAGCTGCTCACTGCTCCGAGGGTTAACATAGTATTTTACCTGTATTTCCAGGTATTCCGGAGCACTAGCCAAGGGCTTGATTTCCAAAATACGCGTAGGTTCTTCTTTCAATAAAGTGGAGAGATTGGGGCGCACCTGGGTGGTGTCGAAAAAACCTTGGGTTTGTAAAGTAGAATGGATGCCTTCTGCCAAAGACGGATCATCAGTGGTATTAATTAAGTAAAAAATAACCCCTTGGGCGTGTTGACTAGCCGCATGTAAGGCATTGAAAACAACTGCATCTTTGGCATTGATTTCTTTTTGGGCAAAATAGTCCACCAAAGAATCATTTTGCTGAAACTGGAGCAGTGCCAGTGAATCGGGCGCCTGCAAGCTGCTACCATTTCGGGTGGCTTGGTAAAATGCCACACCTATATTGTAGTTCAAACGGGCCAAATTGAGCGCAGCGGAACTGTGCATCTGGTCTACCTTAAGTGCCTGTTCCAGCAAATTGCGCACCTGTGGCGGATAGGCATAAGTCTGAGGCGAATTACTGGGGCCACTTGCCGTTTTTTGCAATTCCCCAAAGGCTTGTTCCCGATACAATTGTACGGCCTGGTTGTTCAAAATTGATGCACTATCAATCAATACGGCTTCTCTGACCAAGGGATTGCCGCGCATTTTCATTCTTGGGTCATAAACCCGTTCTTCTGGATTTCCGCCAAACGCCCAACGGTACAGCCTGGGCGTACTATCGAGGGTCATCATCCCAAAAATCAGGGTCAGTGCACTTGCTGCACAAGCAATCATCTGCCAAAATTCTCGATTGACAGTTTTGGGCTTGACCGTTTTTTCAACTGGTGGCACCACCTGCTGCTCCGCTTCGCCATTTTCCTGCAAAAAGCGCCGCAGCGTCGGTTCATCAGCAGGAAGTGTGGGACTAGGGCGGTTAAAATTGCCCCTATTGCTCTGCTGGGCTATGTTTTCTTGTACAAAACTGCCTTCAAAAGCTTCTTCAGCTTGAGCAGCTTGTTCCGCAAATCCCCCTTTGGTCATCGGTCGGGAGCGTCGTTTGGGGGCCAGCTTGTGTGCGGCCACCCCGCCCATATCTTCAATGTGCAGGCGATTGAACCAGCCTTGATCGAGCAACAATTTTACTTGGGCTTGGGATTCGCTGCCGTAAGGATCCAGCGCAAAACGTTGCACCGCCAGATTGCTTTGTAAGGCACGATGGGCAAAACCCGATGTAGCTTCTGACAGTGCTGCTTCCAACTCTACGGCAATGGCTTCACGGGCTATATTGCTGTCCGATTCATCCAGCTCCTCCAACATTTCCTTGCGCAGGCGAGGGTTGATTTTGCCCTCCTGCAAACTCGGAATCCGCGCCATTATCAGCAGGTTATCCGCATTCAAGGGAATGTCCAGCGCTGCACCAATGGTCAGTGTGATTTCCCAGGTGGGAGTAGGGTAGAGGGCCAGCGCGCAAAACCAACGGTACAAATCTGACCCATAACCCAGGTATTCTGCGTGATCGGCTGCGCTACGCCAGCGTCGGTTGATGTCTGGCTCGGTACGGTAATTGGCCAGTTTTTCTCGCCAGGCCCCAAAAGTACTGGGCAAATCTTCGGGTGCCATGCCGTTGTCAATGAAGTTGGCGGCGGCCATTTGCCCTTCCAGGTCTGCTGGAAACACGGGCAATAGGTTGTGGATATTTGCCTCGCGAAAATCCCAGCTTTGGGGCGGGCGGGGGCTGAGTAACAGCCTTTGCTTCCAGCGCTGAAAATCGGCAACAGCTTCCGGGCGCAGTGATTTGTCGGTTTGCCCGTAGGGATCGAGCAGGGCATGCGCATCGCCAAATACCACCAAACGGTGCTCTGGACACAAACGACTGATTTGTTCCAAGGTGATGCCTTGGGGATATTGGGTGTTCCAAAAATGGAAAAACTCGCTGCGGTAATAAAACACTTCGGCATGCACATCCTGATCGTGCAACACTTTGACCAAGTGCCGCAACAAACGCCCCTGGTGGCTGGCCTCGTTTTGTTCATCCACCAAAAATAGGTAGTCGGCTGGTTTAGTGGTATTGCGGAATTGCAAGCGCGGGAAACCACCACTGGCAATGGTTACATCCACGGTTTTGGGCACATCCACTTCCTGGCGCAGGCCTTCCTGGCGGCGACGTAAGGCGTCGGCAAGGCGGAATTGGCCAGTCAAATTGCGAATGAGCCCATTCCGGGTGCGAAACGGAATGTCATACGGCGGCCGGTCCGGTGATCGTAGGGGCAGCCCTCGCGGTTGCCCTTCTTCAGGCCGTACCGGAGGAATTGGCCGCTGCGTTTTCGCCCAGCGAAGAATAAAATAAAACGCAGCCCCTCCCAACAAAAACACCAAAGCCCAAGGCAGCCATCCAAAAGTAGCCCGCGTCCGAATCGGATCGTATTGCAAATCGTACCAGGGCAAAAAGACTTCAATATCCCCCACCCGCATCGTAGCGGAGGTGCTGCTGGTACAAAACCCTGGCTCGTCGGATCGGGTCACTTGGAGTGCTACGTTGTAGGTACCGGCTTCTTGGTAGCGGTGCGTAGGTGAACGTTCGGCACTCGTTTGATTGTCTCCAAAGTCCCAGTGGTATTGTAAGTCTGGCGTTTCATCCAGGACATTGGCTGAAAATTTGAAAGACTCACCTGGCCCCAAAATGGCAGGCAAATCCAAGGCCTCCAATTGCGGTGGATGGTAGCATACAACGGTCAAATCCGCTTGGCTACTCATGGTAGTATCGCTGCGTTTTTCGTAAACGGCTACAGTGACTACTTTTTCGGGACTCCCTTGCAAGGTGTTGAAGGGCACTTGCCAGCTGGTCACCCCTGTTTTTACGGCTTCTGTTTTACCACTTTTTTTATCCAACAAACGCCAGCTGGTTTTTGAATCGACAACATCAAGGTTGCGGGTAGTTAACGTAAATGTGGCCGTATCACCTATCTGGACAGTGCTGGGCGAAGTGGTGATGCCAATGGAAGTCCCTCTCGGCGGCTTGGGTAAGTTTTGGCTGATCCAGTAAATCAAAGCCACGGCACCGAGTAAGGTGGGTAAGGTCCACCAATATCTACGCAGCCAATTGCGTAGTTTTTTCAACCAAATGCCGCTGGCTTCAGCTTTATCTGCATCAGTAGCCGCAGCGAGTAATTCAGCGTAATATTGATCAAAAATGGCGTAAAAACGCTCCTGTTCCGCCTTGCTGTGGGCAATAATTGGGGCGAGTAAAAACTTTAATTTTGCTTGCTCTCGCCAATGCGCAGTGGCTGGACCGCTGATGACTTGCAAAAGTCGGACTTGTTCTGCTGGGCTGAGTTGGAAGCCGGCGAGTTCCAGGCGTGTGAGCAAGCCTGCTAAGGGTAGGTCAATATGTGGGATTTTGGTGTCGATGCTGTTGTTAGTTGTTGAAAAAAAAGAGCTTGAAGATTTCAAATTTACAGATAAAACGAAGGATTGCTTGTATTGAGGCCATTTTTTTCCATAATTTACGAAGCCCGCCCAGTCATTGCCACCAAATCAGAGCCCTATTTACAAAGGGACAAAAATCAGTGGAAATGCAGGTTTTACAAGGCTTTTAGCCAAATGTGGGGGAGAACTCGTGAAAAACAAAATGCCCATTTTTTCCAGCATCCATTTTTTTATTCCTTTTTCTTCCAGTCGGTTTATTCTGCCAAAACTTCATAATTTTGCTGACCATTTTGTGAAATTTTTAAAATCCTCAAAAATTGGCTGGTAAAACCTTATTCGATAAGATCTGGGACGCCCACGTTGTTGAACAGATCGAAGATGGCCCAAGTGTGGTGTACATCGACCAACACTTGATCCATGAAGTGACTAGTCCGCAAGCATTTGCCGGACTTGATGCGCGCGGACTCAAAGTGCTCCGCACCAACCGTACCGTGGCAACTCCTGACCACAACGTGCCTACCATTGATCAGGACAAGCCAATTCGCGATGACCTTTCCCGTTTTCAGGTCGATAAGCTGACCGAAAACTGCGAAAGACACGGAGTTACCCTTTATGGCCTCAATCACCCTTACCAGGGGATCGTGCACGTAGTTGGTCCTCAATTGGGCATTACCCAACCTGGGATGACCATCGTATGCGGCGACAGCCATACCTCAACCCACGGCGCTTTCGGCAGTGTGGCGTTTGGGATCGGAACCTCGGAAGTTGAGATGGTATTGGCCACCCAATGCCTGATGCAAAGCAAAGCAAAGCGCATGCGCATCACCGTAGATGGTGAGCTGGGGCCTGGCGTTGGTGCCAAGGACATTATCCTGTACATCATTGCCCAAATCACCGCAAGTGGTGGTACGGGGTATTTTGTGGAATACGCAGGCTCGGCTTTCCGCAACCTGAGCATGGAAGGCCGCATGACCGTCTGCAACATGAGCATCGAGATGGGTGCCCGTGGCGGTTTGATTGCACCCGACGAAACTACTTTTGAATACATTCGTGGCCGCGAATTCGCCCCTAAAGGCGCTGAATTCGATGCTGCGGTAGCCAAATGGCGCGAGTTGTATACCGACGCAGATGCGGTATTTGATGCTGAACTGCACTTCGACGCTGCGGACATTGAACCGATGATTACCTACGGGACCAACCCGGGCATGGGTGTTAAGGTTACTGGCAACGTGCCCAACTTGAGCGATATTGAAGAGTCTGGTCGCACCAGCTTTTCCAAATCACTCGAATACATGGGACTTGTACCGGGCGAACTGCTCTTGGGCAAACAGGTTGACTATGTGTTTGTCGGCAGTTGTACCAACGGCCGGATCGAAGACTTGCGTGCAGTGGCTCAGTTTGTAAAAGGCAAGAGAAAGGCGGACAACATCACCGCCTGGATCGTACCCGGCTCCAAGCAGGTAGAAAAGCAAGCGCAGGAAGAAGGGCTGGTGGCCATTTTGGAAGAGGCGGGATTTATGCTGCGTCAACCGGGCTGCTCGGCTTGTTTGGCGATGAACGAAGACAAAATTCCCAAAGGCAAGTACGCTGTTTCGACCTCCAACCGCAACTTTGAAGGTCGCCAGGGTCCCGGTGCTCGCACCATGTTGGCTAGCCCAATTACTGCTGCAGCTGTGGCGGTATCCGGAAAAATTGTTGATCCACGCGAATTCAATTAATCATTTATGGCACGCGAAAAATTCCAAAAGGTACACTCATCAGCGGTACCAGTACATATAGAAAACGTGGACACCGACCAGATCATCCCGGCGCGCTTTTTGAAAGCGACTACCAGAGATGGTTTTGGCGAAAACCTGTTCCGCGATTGGCGTTACGATGGCAACAACCAGCCCATCGCCGATTTTGCCCTCAACAATCCCATTTACAGTGGGGACATTTTAGTGAGTGGCAAAAACTTTGGTTGCGGTTCCAGCCGGGAGCATGCTGCCTGGGCCATCACTGATTTTGGGTTCAAGGTAGTTGTCAGCAGCTTTTTTGCCGACATCTTCAAGAACAACGCACTCAACAACGGCCTCTTGCCCGTTCAGGTTAGTGACGCATTTCTGGCGCAAATTTTTGAGGCCATCGAAGCGGATTCTAAAGCAACTTTTACCGTTGACTTAGAAGCACAAACCTTTACCATCGACGCTACTGGTGCATCTGCTTCTTTTGAGATCAATACGTACAAAAAAGAGTGCATGCTGAATGGATACGATGACATCGATTATCTGTTGAGTTTGAAAGATAAGATCGAGGAGTTCGAGAAAAAGAGAGCTTAATTATGTAATGAAAAATGAAAAATGAAAAATGAAAAATGCCAACATGGCTTTGTTCATTTTTCATTTTTCATTTTTCGTTTTTCATTCAAAAAATGGGACGGAAGATCGAAATCATGGACACCACCCTCCGGGATGGTGAACAAACCTCCGGAGTATCGTTTACCGATCAGGAGAAGCTCAAGATAGCTCGATTGTTGTTGGAGGAGCTGAAGGTCGACCGCATTGAAATTGCTTCTGCCCACGTATCGGAGGGAGAATTCACGGCGGTCAAGAAGATCATGGATTGGGCCAAAGAAAAAGGCTACATCGATCGAATTGAAATCCTGGGCTTTGTGGATGGAGATCGTTCCCTGAACTGGATGCGGGATTCTGGCGCGAAGGTGCTGAACTTGTTGACCAAGGGATCGGAGCGCCATTGTACCCAACAATTGCGCAAAACCAAGGAAGAACACCTCAGCGACATTTTGGATGTTCTCGCTCGCGCCGAAAAAATCGGCATTCGTTCCAACGTTTACCTCGAAGACTGGTCCAACGGGATGCGCACCTCGCCCGAGTATGTGTATTACCTGCTGGCAGGCTTGAGCAAAGCACCGGTGCACCGCATCTTGTTGCCCGATACCCTGGGTATCCTCAATCCAGATGAGTCATTTGCTTTTTGTAGCGACGTCATTCAGCGTTTCCCAAGCCTAAGCTTTGATTTTCACGCCCACAACGACTACGATTTGGCTACTGCCAACGTCATGGCTGCCGTAAAAGCGGGGGTTACAGGCGTTCACGTGACGCTCAATGGCCTGGGCGAACGGGCAGGTAATGTTTCCTTATCAAGTGTAGTTGGGGTTTTGAAAGACCATTTGCACTGTGAGGTTTCTGTAGATGAAAAGAAATTGTACTCCGTGAGTAAACTCGTAGAGTCTTATTCCGGCGTACGGATTCCTACCAATAAGCCGATTGTTGGAGAGTTTGTGTTTACCCAAACCAGCGGCATCCACGCCGATGGCGACCAGAAAGGCAACCTCTACCACAACGACCTCAATCCCGAGCGTTTCAACCGAAAACATTCCTACGCCTTGGGTAAAATGGCGGGTAAATCCAGCATTCGCAAGAACCTGGAGGAACTCGGCATAGAACTCGACCAGGAATCCATGCGCCTCGTCACCAAAGCGGTGAACGAATTGGGCGACCGCAAAGAAGTGGTAACCCAGGAGGATTTGCCATACATCATCGCCGATGTATTGGAAAAACAAACCCTGGAGCAACGGGTACGCATCAAGAACTACGCTCTTTCGGTAGCGGCAGGCTTACGCTCAGTAGCTACTTTGAGCATCGAAATTGATGGCAAAACCTATGAGCGCACCGCTGACGGCGATGGCCAGTACGACGCATTTATGAGTGCGTTGCGCCAGATCTACCTGAGTTTGGGCAAAAATCTACCCCGTTTGATTGACTACGTGGTTACCATTCCACCGGGCGGGAAAACGGATGCGCTTTGCCATACGGCGATTACCTGGCAAGAAGGCGAAAGTCGCCCTTTCAAAACCAGTGGTTTGGACTCAGACCAAGCCATTGCCGCCATCAAGGCAACCATCAAAATGTTGAATCTTAAGTGATTGAATATCACTTATCGAAAACCAATAAACAATGAAATTCACTATCGCAAAACTTCCTGGCGACGGCATTGGTCCGGAAGTGGTGGCTCAGGCCGTAAAAGTTCTGGAAGCCGTTGGCACTAAGTTTGGCCATGAATTTGATTTTCAATTTGGCATCACCGGAGCCCACGCCATCGATGAAGTAGGGGAGCCTTACCCTGAAGCTACCCACGAGATTTGTATGAACTCCGATGCGGTGCTTTTTGGTGCCATCGGTGATCCCAAATACGACAATGACCCTAAAGCGAAGGTGCGTCCTGAGCAAGGTTTGTTGGCCATGCGCAAAAAACTGGGCTTGTATGCCAATATTCGTCCCATCAATACTTTTCCATCGCTGATTCACAAATCTCCATTGCGCCCCGACCTGGTGGAAGGAGCGGATTTTGTAGTGATTCGTGAGTTGACCGGTGGCATCTATTTTGGTGAACCACGTGGCCGCTCCGAAAATGGCGAAAAGGCTTACGACACCTGCGTGTACAGCAAGGAAGAAGTGACTCGGATCACCAAGTTGGGTTTCGAGTACGCTCGCTTGCGCAACAAACGGATGACCGTAGTCGACAAAGCCAATGTACTGGCAACCTCTCGCCTGTGGAGAGAAACCGTACAAGGTATGGTCGCCGATTACCCCGATGTAGAGGTCGATTACATGTTCGTGGACAACGCCGCCATGCAAATCATCCAGTGGCCCAAGAAGTTTGACGTGATGCTCACCGAAAACATGTTTGGCGACATCCTGTCCGACGAAGCGAGTGTCATTACGGGTTCTTTGGGCTTGTTGCCTTCGGCGTCCGTAGGTATCCACACTTCGGTGTTTGAACCCATCCACGGTTCGTATCCTCAGGCAGCGGGCAAAGACATTGCGAACCCAATTGGTACGGTACTTTCTGCTGCACTGATGCTGGAGTTGGGCCTCAAATTGCCTGCCGAAGCCAAAGCGGTACGCGATGCCGTTGATGCTTCACTGGTGGCAGATGCGGTTACGGAAGACATTGCAACGGATAAATCAAAAGCCTTCAAAACTTCTCAGGTGGGAGATTGGTTGGCAGAGTATATTTTGAAGTAAGACAGTAAAAACAAGGCACTTGTCTTGATTCAAACTGATCATATTCTGCCGAATCGGCACATAAAAAAAGTCAACCAATTCAATTTGGTTGGCTTTTTTTATGCCTAATTTAAATTTTATTTAGTCTAAATAAGCTAATGTCATAAATGCGTCAACTCTTAGATTTAGTCTAAATAAAGAGAGTGATTTTGAAAATGATCCCCTATTTTTGCGCAAAAAAAAACTTCCTGTCATGAAAAACGCATTGTTTTGCTGTGTCCTTGGCGCTGTTGTGTTTTTGAGTTCCTGTGAAAAGGAAGACGAAATCCAGGCCTACACCGTTCCCACAACCTATACTTTTGACAATGTTGAGTACAAAGAATCCGCTGCACGCATCAGCATGTGGCTGGGTTATACCACCTACCTGGGCCGCTCTACCCGCAAGGTACTGAGCCAGGATACAGTAAACTACCTGTGGAACAACAGCAACGCTGCTTACACCGCAGATGTAGCGAGCAACATTCCTTATCCGCATACCGAAATCAACAAACTGACCTTCAATCTGGCCAGCAAAAGTGCGGATGTCAACACATTCAAAGCCTATGCTGATTCAATGGTTGCAGTGAGCAAGTTCTACAACCGGCCAGGCGCCAAAGGAGTTGCGGGCAAAATTGGTAGCCGCTTGTTCAATTACACCGGGCTGGAATTCAACCAGGCGGTCGCCAAAGGTTTGATGGGTGGCTTGAGTTTGTACAACATCAATGCCATCCTTGACAAAATCCCTTCTGACGACAATACAATCGTAGTTGCTGGCCAGGGCACTGCCATGCAACACAACTGGGATTTGGCTTTTGGCTACGTCGGCATTCCTGCCAATTATGATACCACCATCGCATACACTTCGGCCATGGTAAATCGGCCTTTGGCTATTGGTGGCTACTTCGCAGAACGGGGCAAGTACCTCAAAGCAGGTGGCCTTGTGTTTGAAGCTTTCCGCAAAGGTAGAGCCGCCATTGTGGCCAAAGATTACAAAACCCGTGATGCCGCCATTGCGACCATCAAGGAGTATTTGGAAAAAACCCTGGCTGCTTCGGCCCTTTACTACGTCACTACGCCTCAAACCCAGGCTGCACTCGACGCAAAATTCCACAGTCTTTCCGAAGGTTATGGCTTCATCCTTGCCTTGAAATACCGCGATGTGAGCAGCAAATTGACCGCCGCAAACTACCAGACCTTGCTGGACATCATCAAAACCAATTTTTATACCCTAGCTGAAGACCCCAGCAACACCAAACTAAAACAAGCACAAGCCATCTTGACCAATGCTTATGGCAAATTGCAGCCTTAAGCAGTTGCAAATATTCAGTAGTGTGGCGTAGCACATAAGTACCAGAATACCATTTATTGGGTTCTGGTACTTACGATTAAAATCAAACGACCGATGAACATTTTTTAACCCAATCCAATTTCACACCAATGAAAAAAGGTTTTCAGCTCAAACTTGCCGGGCTTCTGCTCATGACCGCTCTGCTCGCATTTACCTGCGGCAAAGAAGGGACTGAGGGTGAAGACAACCCGGGAAGCACAGATACTTTTAAATCGGCGATGCTGGTCAATTATGCCGATAACCTGATTGTTCCGGCTTATACCGACTTGAACAACAAATTGGGCGCATTGAACAGCAGCGTCAATGCATTTTTGGCGGCCCCTTCCGAGCTCACGTTG
>JAIYAV010000276.1 GCA_027488855.1 Saprospiraceae bacterium | reverse complement strand
CTTAGTCTTTGCCCTCATTCAATCCAAGCAATATCAAAAGGAGTTTGGCGAACAAGCACCCAAGCCAGCTTTGTACGGCATGTACGAAGTGGAAACCTTTGTCAGAAATGGAGATACTTTACCCCCCTTACGTACCGATACATCGCGTTGGCACAAGTTGATCATCAGTTACCAAGACCGCGCGTCGGTTAGAATGGTGAGTGATAGTGTGCGGGGTTTTGAATTTAAGGTGGATGAAAAAAAGCAGAGCATTCGCATGTCGCCCCAGCGGGATACCTTGCAAAAGTTTCAGTTGACTTATGAGCAACCCAGCAAAGGACAACTGATTTTGCGGGGGCAATCCAAACGAGATACTTTATTGATTAAAATGCGGACGATAGACCGGAACTCATTCCTGTTGGTCAATCGGGGATTTCATTGGATCAATGAGTTTCCGTTTAATCGGTAGAGACGCGAAGATGATTTTTTAAAAACCTTGCCAATCCCTGGGTAGAACGACATGAATTGCCTCCAGCTTTAGCTGGTGGATAAGCAGTGAACTCCGGTTTTTGGGCTTTAGCCCCATTTGTAAAATTGAGATTTGGGCTAAAGCCCATTCCATATTTGACCTTCAAACCACCAGCTAAAGCTGGAGGCAATTCAACCGCCAGCGCCTAAAGAACTAGTATTTCAGAAAGCTTCACCATGTGTGCCTCTACGAATGTGAAGCCCGCAATGCCTGATCAATATCTGCAATGATATCGTCCACGTGCTCCAATCCCACGGAAATGCGTACCGTGCCGGGATTGATGCCCACCGCAGCCCGTTCGGCTTCGCTCAATTTGCTGTGTGTAGTAGAAGCGGGGTGGGTTACAATGCTGCGCGTATCGCCCAGATTGGAAGAAAGGGAACACATTTTGACCGCATTCAAAAAAGCCCGGCCTTGATCCAATCCACCTTTTACTTCAATGGTGACAATGCCGCCACCCATTTTCATTTGTTTGAGCGCCAGCTCGTGCTGAGGGTGAGAAGGTAGGTACGGGTAAATGGTCTTGGCGACTTCGGGGTGCTGCTCCAGGAATTGCGCCAGTTTTAGGGCATTGCTGCAATGCCGTTCCATGCGCACCGCTAGGGTTTCCAAACTTTTGCTCAACACCCAGGCATTGAATGGCGACATGGCCGGGCCCGTGTGGCGACAAAAGAAACGGATGGGTTCGATGAATTCAGCTTTGCCTACCACAATCCCGCCGAGTACACGGCCCTGGCCATCCATCCACTTGGTAGCAGAATGTACGATCAAATCTGCGCCATAATCCGTAGGCGTTTGCAGGCAAGGAGTGGCGAAACAATTGTCGATGTTGAAGATGATGCCGTGTTTTTTGCACAATGCCCCGGCTTTTTCCAAATCAATCAAAGCCAGTCCAGGGTTGGATGGAGATTCCAGCACCAACATCCGCGTATTGGGTTGAATAGATTGGTCCCAATTGTCAATGTCTTCGGGATCAACATAAGTATAGGTGATGCCCCACTTGGGGAAAATTTGGGTCAAAATCTGGTGGGTCGAGCCGAAAACCGCTCGGGAAGCCAAAACGTGGTCGCCAGAACGCAAGAGGGCTGCCATACTGGCAAAGACTGCGGCCATCCCGGAAGCGGTCGCAAAACCTTCTTCCGCGCCTTCCAACTGGCACACTTTATTGATGAATTCGTCTACGCTGGGGTTATTGTAGCGGGAATAAATGATGTCGTCGTTCAGGCCGGCAAAGGTATCGGCCATCAGTTCCGCGTTCGGAAAAGTGAAACTGGAGGTGAGGTACATCGCGGGGCTGTGCTCGCGGTAGTCGGTGCGGTCCATTTGCCCGCGGATAGCCAAAGTCTCTGAATGCATCTTAAAGTAGTTTTTTCAAAACCCAAAGAACCCATTTTTTTGGTACATGAGTTCCATTTTGCCACGATTTTAGGAGAAATTTAAGAAGTACTAGGCTTTAGGTTCATTGCCTGCAGCTTTGATGTTGACCAGTTTTTTCAACAAATCAAACCAGAAAGGCGCACCCAACGATACGGCCAGGGCGGTTACGATCCAACCCAGGATTTTGATCACCCAATCGCTAGGGGTCATGCCTCGCAAGTCTTCGGGATGCCAACCCAGGCCGAGTGGAGAATTGGCCTGTTGCAATTCATCCTGAATGAGGTGATTGACCTGATCCCATTGTTGCTGCACTGAGCCACCGGTTTGAATGTCCAGCTCATTTTTTTGGGCGTAAGCTTCGGCCATGGTCACGATTTCCTTGAGTTCCTCGGGATTGGATTCCAGGCGTTGGTACACAGAAATGGTGTCGGCATTGAAAATGACCGCGACTACCAAACCAACAAAGGTGACCAAAATCTGGATGTTGCGCTTGTACCAGCCCGCCGCACGATCCATCACATCGCTGTACCAACCCTGCATTTTTTCTTTGAAGGCATCCAATTCATAGCCCGCATCGTTGAGCAATTGTTTGAGCACCTGCTTGAGCTCTTCATTTTGAATTTCTTCAATTTTTTGCGTCAGCTTACCCGCATCGTCGCCCTTCAGAATGATGTCCATGAGGATGGACTGGAAGTTTTGTGAACTGAGGTAGGAGGGGGGGCGGACTTTGGAATTGCCTCGGTAGTTGCACAATTGTTTGTACAAGGCATTGCCCTTAAATGCCTGAAAAAGATCCCCTTGCGCTTGCCCATTGGCCAACATGTTTTTGATGGCTTTTTCCAGATTCTGCCCACGTAGGGCCAGCATGGAAGAAATCAACTCCATAATGGTCGTCACCAACAGGCTCAACAACAAAAGTAAAAAAACGAGTCCAATGACTACTTGAATGAGTCCGATCATGGTGTTAGGTTTTAGATGGGGGAAAGTTAAGGTTTATCCTTTGGATTCGGTAGTGGGGAGGTTTTATTTTAGGGTGGCGGAGTTATTGAGGTCGCCGATTTTGATCCCGATAAATTCTACGTTGTGGCGATTATATAATAAGCCTATCCTGATTGTTTCAGGCAAATACTCTTTCAGCGGATCGTTCGGATCTTGAAAAATATGATCCGCATTGATAAAACGCCAACTACTGTTGTTTGCAAAATTCGCATCTATACCCAAAATAACCTTGCGCAACTGGATCAAGTCCAAAGTGGTGATAGTCCCGGAGCGATTGATGTCCGCTGCAATGTATTGGTAGGGTGAGTCGAAGGTTTTGATGTTGAGGATGTGTCTATGGATTTGGATCAGGTCGAAGGTGCTGACGCCGTTGAGCGGGTCGGTGGTTTTGGTTGGGGTGATGAGGAGGTAGGGGGCACCTTGCGTTGCATAATAGAAGAATGGACTCATTTGTTCTACTAAAGGTCGATTAGGACTCAAAAGATTTACTTTAACACCAAGAATTAAAGCTCTCTTTTGGTCGTAGATTTGCCCATTCACTGCTGGTGTAAACCATTGATGATCAATGCCACAGGCGAATTTTTTGTCATAGACGCCTGCATTCACCAAAATATCAAAAAGTGGGAATTTTGAGCTATTGTTCCACACATAGATTTTTGCCAATATCCCACTATTGTCATCGTGACAATTCAGCTTTATAGCTTTTTGGTTAGGATCTGACACTTCACTAATTCGACTTATACTTGTTGAAAGAAGTTCTCTACCCCAGAAATCAGCAGAATTAACCCCAATAGAGCAGGAGTAAAAAGGGCTTTTTAAAAAATCACTTGCTTGAAGCGTTGCGATTCCAAGCTCTGGATATTTAGGCAAACCCGTATTTGTATTGGGTTCAAGGAATTTTATTATCCCAAGTTTATAATCTGCAAAAAAAGTAGGATGTTTTAAATGAATCCATCTTTCCGTAAATCTACCAGTAGCGGAATCCGTTGAAGCAATTTCAATCAATAAAGAATCCCCAAAATCACTACAAAACAAGGGTAGGGAATCCAACCATGGACTGAGTACGAATTTATCTTTTCGACCCAAATCAAAGCTATCCAAGACATTGAGATTTCCGTCCTGATTTAAATCATAGCCTAATTCAATCCAGGGTGCCAGATTAGCATTGCGAATCGAACGCCGGACTTTTAATTTTTTGGGCTGGGAGAGGGAACCGCTTGTCTTTAGCAGTTTGATTGGCGGAATAACTGGCTTAAATAGACTGAAAGAATGGTACAAAATCATTTCAAGAGAATCGCTCAACTGTATTTGGGCTGGAGTTGGAAGGCAATAATTAGTAGTATCCACCACCGTAATGCTGGTAAGACACCGGTTGAAGTTTCCATGTTCATCCCAGGCAAATACACTGAACAAGATGGATTTATCTCGATGGGCGCAACTCAACTCAAAAGACTTTTTAGTGGAATCTGGTTTTACACCTGGCAATTCAATGTACCAAGGCTCCATACTGAATCTTTGAATTGTAGGAGTTACCGTTGTATCAATGAAGTGATTCTGATAACAGCGGTCGTACATCTTGCCGTTAATCAGGTTACGGGCATAAATTTTTGCACTCCCTTGGTCCTGATTTAGATGAAAATTAAAAGGTGCTACACATCTTGGAGCTGAAGTATAACTATCCGAAAAGGGAATCAGTTTTTGCAAATAGACTGGCATACTATCCTTTCCCAAGGCTCTCACTTCAAAATAAAAAGGCTCCTTTTCTCCACAAGGCATGATTTCTATGTAGTAATTCCAAGGGGAAAATTTTTCATCGTCGATGCTTTCGAAACCGTCCAATTGATTGAGCAAGCCATCTTTATTGAGGTCGTACCCTTTTTGCAAGTAAATGGCTTCGTGTGTTGGATCAACTGTGCGACGCCCATTGAGTTTGGTCAAGTTGGTTTGAACCAGAGATTCTACGTTGAGGGCTGATCGGTAAGAATGTGCCTGAAGGACAACAGTTTCCAGGTTTTCCACAAAACGAATGTACCCGTCTTGAGCTTTTCCACTCGTACCAAGGGCTAAAAACACCAGTGCCAGAACGGCAGATGAGAAACGTTTTTTCATGGGAGAAACAGTTTTGGGATGAAAAAATTATTTAGAGGGGTCTGCCGAGTTGTTGAGATCACCGATTTTGACGGCAATAAACTCCACATTGCGAATACCATATAATGGGCCAAGCCTGATTGTTTCTGGCAAATACGCCTTCAATGGGTCTCTTGGATTTTGAAAAATATGATCCACATTGATAAAGCGCCAACTGCTGTTATTGGTAAAATTGGCGTCGATGCCCAGAATAACCTTACGCAACTGGATCAAGTCCAAAGTAGTGATAGTCCCGGAGCGATTGATATCCGCCGCAATGTATTGGTAGGGCGAGTCAAAGGTTTTGATGTTGAGGATGTGTTTATGGATTTGGATCAGGTCGAAGGTACTGACGCCGTTGAGGGGGTCGGAGGTTTTGCTGGGGCTGATCAGGTAGTAGGTCGCGCTTACCCAAAAAACTCCCAAAAATCAAACAAACCGGTCGGGGCTGAAGTTGAAATTTCAATGGAGCTTTCCTTTGGTCTGTCAATTTTTACTTTCATACCTGCAATTAAAGCTCCAGTGGAGGAAGTAACTTTTCCCAAAATCCTTCTGGCAGCACGACAGCCATCAATGGGGCACAACCTTTTTTCATCCAGTATTTCAGCATATGCAATTACACTCCCTATGGCTGGGCTTAAGGTATCTTTTCGAGCCTGGATATTCAGCAAAAGCACTCTTCCTGCATCACAACATTCAAGGTCAATGCTTTGCTGAAAAGTGTCAATCGCAGAATCAAGTCGCTTCATGTTGGGGATTAAGGTTTTTCTCCCCCAAACATCCGGCATTCCATTTCCATTGTTGCAAGTGTAACAAGGGCTCTTTAAAAATTCTTGAACTTTGAGGGGCTCAAATAAAAATTTACCCTGTGTACCCCCTTTTAAGGTGAGTATTTTAGTGATGCCAAAATGGGTTTCAACAAAAAGGCCAGGGTTGAATAGTTTAAACCATTGTTGGGTGCCTACAGTCACCATTGTATCAATACCTCGGACTTCAATGAACAAAGAATCACTAAAATCAGTGCAAAATACGAGCAGCGAATCCAAAAATGGGCTCAATAAAAAATCACCTTCTTGCCGCACTTCGAAACCATCCAGTTCGTTCAGTTGGCCATCCTGATTTTGGTCATAGCCCAACTGTAGCCAGGCTGCCAAATTCGCTTTTCGGATCGAACGGCGTACTTTAAAGTTCTTAAACTGTGCAAATGAAAAACCTCGGGACAATAAGTTTTTTGCATGGGTAGTAGGCTGAAGCTGAGCAAAGGTTTTTTGTAAAATAAGCTCCAGCGAATCATTCAATCTAATCGTGGGCCTGGGGTCGGGACAAATGCCAGTGCTGTCCAATACTTCGATTTTGGTAACACAACGACTAAAATTTCCCGTCTTGTTCCAGGCAAATACACTGATGGGAATGACCGAACCAATGTGGCTGCAATTCAATTCAAAGTACTGTTGAGTCGAATCTGGTGTTCGTTTATAATATTCGTTGTACCAGGGCTCCATGCTGAATTTATTGATCAAGGGAGTCAATAAAGTATCTCGAGGAAGAACCATTTGGTAGCAATCATCATATACATCGCCTGGGATTAAATCTGCCGCATCAATGGTCAAACTTGCCTCTTTTTCAGTTAAATATACTTTGAAAGGGGCCACGCAAGTGATGCCGCGCAGCGGTTTATCGCGTAGCGTGAGCAGCTTTTGCAAATACACTGGCATACTATCCTTTCCCAAGGCTCTTACTTCAAAATAAAGAGGCTCCTTTTCCCCACAAGGCATTGTCTCGATGTAATAATTCCAGGGGGAAAATTTTTCGCCATCGAGGCTTTCAAAACCGTCCAGCTGATTGAGTAAGCCATCTTTATTGAGGTCGTACCCATTTTGCAGATAAATGGCTTCATGCTCGGGGTCAACTGTGCGACGAACATTGAGCTTGCTCAGATTGGTTTGAACGAGGGATGCTGCCTCAATGATTATTCGGTAAGAATGTGCCTGGAGGACAATATTTTCCAGGTTTTCCACAAAGCGGATGTACCCTTCCTGAGCTGATCCAATGGAGCAAAAACAAGAAAATACCAATGCCAGAACGGCGGAGGAGGAACATTTTTTCATGGGACTATGGTCTAATCTGTTAAAATTATTGCACAATAGTAAAAGGTCGATCTTAACGATAATATGATGTTGCAAAAATAAAAGAAAGTACGAATATCAAATGTTAAATTTTATATAAGCAGGTTCCAAATTCCAGGATTCGGTGGACAACCCTGAAACTTGGAACCCTGGAACTTTTTTATTTCAACGTCTCCTCAAACAACTTGAAAATCCGCTTGTACTCATCCGACCAACTACTTGGCTCAATAAACCCGTGGTCTTCCATGGGGAAAACGGCCAAATCCCACTTGTCCTTTTTCAATTCAATCAAACGTTGGGACAAACGTACAACGTCCTGAAAATGCACATTCACATCCACCATTCCGTGCAACATCAGCAGATTGCCTTTCAGCCCTTCCGCAAAATAGATCGGTGAACTGCGGCGGTAGGCGATGCTGTCCTCCACTGGCGTATTCAAAATGTTGGCCGTATATCCATGGTTGTAATGCGCCCAATCGGTCACCGAGCGCAAACCAGCTCCACTTTTGAAAGTTTCTGGTGCGTTAAACAAGGCCATCAAAGTGATAAACCCACCATAGGAGCCCCCGTAAATCCCGATGTTTTGGGCATTCACTTTGTGCGTACTCACCAGGTACTTGGCCCCATCTACCTGATCATCCAGGTCTTTGCCACCCATGTGGCGGTAAATGCCCGTCCGCCAGTCGCGGCCATACCCCGCGCTACCCCGGTAGTCCACATCCAAAACGGTGTACCCCCGATCAACCAGGAAATTGTGGAACATGTACTCCCGCGAGTAGCTGCTCCACCAATTGTGTACGTTTTGTAGGTAGCCAGCTCCGTGTACAAAAATGACTGCTGGGCGGCTTGGCGCAGCTTTGCTGGGTTTGTACAAACGAGCAGGCACTTTCACTCCGTCCCGAGCGGTAAACCACACAATTTCAGGCACCCGCCAGGGATAAGCTTTAAAAGCAGACGTGGTAGAACTGGTCACCTGTTGGGCTGTAGCCCCGGCCTGATTGGGCATCCAGTACAATTCCCAGGGCTTGTTGCCAAAAGAATAACGAATGGCCAGGGTACTTTCATCCGGCGACAACACTGCTTCGTTGCCTCCTTTGAGACTGGTGATTTTTTCCAATTTACCTCCCGCCACGGGCAAGCGGTAAAAATGCCCTTCGTGTGGCCCCTCCGCGCTGGCGGTGGCAAAAAAGAATTTGCCATCGCGGGACAGGTTGCTTTCCAGGATTTCAAAATTGCCGCTGGTCAGGGCTTTTTTTACGCCGGTTTTGACGTTTACCGTGTAGATGTGTGAAAAGCCTGTTTCTTCGGATTGAAACCACAGATGTTCATTGTCTGGCAACCAACCGATGCTGGCCCCGCCGAAACCACTCACTCCCGGTCCACCAATCCAGGCATCGTCGTGTTGGCGATCCAGCTGTTTGAGTTGTCCGGTAAGCAGGTCAATGAGTACGATCCAGCGATCTTTGTTGTCTTGGGCGCGCAGGGAAATGACCGCTTTGCCATCGTCGGAGAACAAAACATTGGCAAAAGAAACCTCGCGGGGCTTGTCATATTTGGGGTTGTAGGGTTTTTCGCCTTTGTGGTAGTCCTTCAGAAAGGCAGGTTTGTTATAAATGCCTTCCAGCTTTTTGGTGTCTACCATATAAAAGGTGTCGCGGGTACGGTCGTAAATGCCAAACTCGTAGGTGTCCTGTGGGGTGCCAACTTTGGAGCGGGCCGTCAGGTCGGTAGTATAGCCAGATTCCGTTACATAGTTGGGTACATCCGTGCTTTTGGGCTCGGCACGTTTGGTATAGCGGAATGTGACGAAACGCAGGTCGGGACTAGCTTGTAACCCGCTCAAGAATTTGCTGCCGTAGTTGATCTCACGGGCACGTTTGACCTCCAATGCCTTATTCTGGCGATCCCGGATGTCGCGTTGGCCTTTGCGCCAGCTCAACACCTCAAATAGATCTAGTTGGTCTTCCTTCAGCCAGGTTTCGTATTCGAGTGGTTTGGGGGTAGGCCGGGCTGGCGTATTGCGGAAGTTGGTCAGTTGCGCAATGCTGCCTGTAGCGCTGTCCCAATGATAGAGGTTGTTGTTACTCACCCAGGTGAGGCCCTTGCCATCCCCTGTAAACCTTGGGCTGCCTTCGTTGTCAAAGGTATTGGTGATTTGTTGTTCTTTGCCGGAAGTTAAATCGAGCAAAAACACATCGCCGTTGCGGCCAAATACCTTGCGGCGGTAGTCTTTGCTGTATTCGCCATTGCCTACCATTTTGCGTTGCTCTTCCAGGCTGACTTTTTCGGGTTTCCCGTTGGGCAATACCACTTTGTACAGGCTGCTCAGGGTGTCCATCGTAGGATTCCAGCTGAAATAGATGGTTTTGTTGTCTTCGCCCCAAAAGACGTTTTCGGGTGAAAAACCGGTGAAGCGATCGCCGAGCATAATTTGGTCAATGCTTAGGGCAGCGGGGGATTGCGCCTGGGCCATCAGCAGGCAAAAGATCCCACAAAATAGAGTGGTAGTGATTTTTTTCATGTCAATTGTCAGTAAAGAATACATGCTGACAAGATCGAAAAAAAATAGAAGATGGAAAAAGGGAAAGCGGGATTGATGCCGAATGGGAGGATTCGGTTGCTGAATGGAGTTTAAATCAATAAAAAACCTCAACTCAACCACATATACGCCAACCAGCTGCTCAAATACGCCAGCCCAGTCATAAAGGCAAACTGAATCAGTGGCCATTTCCAGGACTTTGTCTCCCGTTTGACCACCGCAATGGTACTCATGCACTGCATGGCAAAAACGTAGAACAACAATAAGGACAAAGAAGTAGCCGGGCTGTAGATCAATTCCTTGGTGATTGGATCACGCTGTTTGGCCATTTTTTCCCGAATCGAATACTCATCATCCTGATGGCCGATGCTATAAATGGTAGCCATGGTAGCCACAAAAACCTCCCGGGCCGCGAAAGAAGTAATCAAAGCAATGCCAATTTTCCAGTCAAAACCCAGTGGTCGAATGGCCGGTTCAATGAACTTGCCCAATTGCCCAGCAAAGGATGCTTCCATCACCTGAGCATCAATCAAATCCTGCGTAGCGGTTTCATCCAGGTTTTTCAATTGGGCGCTGCGGCGAGCCACTTCTTCTGCCCGTTTGATCGCCCCTGGAGGGCCAAAAGAAGACATGAGCCAGAGTACCATGCTGATGATCAGGATAATCCGCCCGGCTTCAAAGGTGAAGGTTTTTACTTTTTCCCATACCGTCAGCCATACATTGCGCATGACAGGTAAGCGGTATGCAGGCAATTCCAGCATCAGGTAGCTGGTTTCGTTGGTGCGCAAGATCAACTTGAAGACCAGTGCAGCCAACAAGGCCGCAGCAATCCCCAACAGGTAAAGCCCCATGAAGGCCAGGGCCTGCAAACTGACAAAACCGACCTTGGTAGGCGGCACCACGAATCCAATCAAAACGGTATACACCGGAATCCGCGCCGAACAACTAATAAATGGTGTAACCAGGATGGTGATCAAGCGCTCCTTCCAGTTGCTGATGGTGCGGGTACTCATAATGGCAGGAATCGCACATGCTCCGCCGGAAATAAGTGCGACCACACTGCGGCCATTCAAACCAAAAAACTGCATGATGCGGTCAAACATAAACGCTGCACGCGCCATGTAGCCGACTTCTTCCAATAAGGAGATGAGGAAAAACAGGATGGCGATTTGGGGTACAAAAACCACCACACCACTCAGACCCGTCACGATTCCTTCCGTCAGCAAATCCGTCAGCCAGTGTTCAGGCAGGTTGTTTTGCAGGAAAGTATTGAGGCCACCAAAGATGCCTTCGATAAAGTTCATGGGCAATTCGGCCCAGGTAAACAAGGCGTGAAAAATCATCAACATCAACCCAAAAAACACCACTGGCCCAAAAAAGCGGTTGGTCAGGAGATCATCCAGCCTTTCGGTAAAACTGGCTGAACCTTGTCCATCTTTGTCCCGGGCTTGTTGGACGATAGGGGTGAATTGGTCGTAGCGCTGCATGGTTTCATATACTTGCAACTGCAAGTCCTGGAAACCAGTATTCTCAATGGCCTGCTCAATGACCTGTTTTTGAGTAGGCGTCAAAAAAGGCAACCATTTGATGTGGTGTGCCAAAAGCACCAATTGATAGGGGGTGTAGCCGGGAAAATCACCTTGTACTTGGGTGATCAATTTGGCCTCTTCTGGTGCCAGGCGGTATTGAGTGCTGTCGATGGGTACACTCATAGCAGGTACCTGTGCCAATAAATCAACCAGCAACTGCTTTAATTGCTCCAGACCTTCGCCCGTGCGGCCGCTGACCAGTAGGGTAGGGGCACCCAGTTTGCGACCAAGCTTTTCCAGGTCGTATTGCAATCCTTCTTGTTCGGCTACATCGGCCATGTTGAGTGCGAGCAGCACCGGAATACCAAGGTCTTTGAGCTGGCTGAACAGCAGGAGGTGTTTTTCCAACTTGGTGACATCGGCGATGTACACGATGGCGTCGGGGTAATTTTCGTTGCCAGGTTGTACCAAACTTTGTACAACCAGTTTTTCATCTTTGGAAGTGGGATAAAAACTGTAAGCGCCGGGAAGGTCGATCAGCTTGGCACGGGTGCCACCGGGAAGATCCAGCGTACCCGTTTTTTTGTCAACTGTAACCCCAGGGAAATTGCCTACCTTCTGTTGTAGACCGGTCAGTTGATTAAAAATCGAAGTTTTGCCACTGTTGGGGTTACCAATGAGGGCAATCTTTGGTTCAGGAGCGGGCGATGGAGCTGGTTTCAAACCTTTGACAGAACTAGAGAAAATGAAATAAAGTTAACGTACCATAATGATACAGGCTTCAGATTTGCGCAAAGCAATCAAAAGATTGTCTGCTTTGATGTAACACCCGCCGCCAAATGGGGCTGAGCGAACCATCTCAATCTGCGTGCCTGGTAGGATGCCCATTGATAACAGCTTGCAAGCCATGCAGTTATCTGTAAAATGGGAGACATGCCCCTTGCTGCCAACTTTTAATTTGGCCAATTGCATTCCGGTATTTGTAGTTGCGACCACGAGTACGCTTATTTTGATTTAATCTAAGTAACAATTCTGGTGCAAAATAGATCGTTTTTTTTCGTTTTATGCTAACAAAAATCACCGTTTGGCAAAAATTACCTAGCATGAGGTAGCAACCTTTATACCTAATGTTAGGTACTGAATGAAAGAAACCAAAGAATTATTGGTTTTTAATCGCTTCTTTGCCAACTCAAGCCCGCAGAATATGTTTTCCCAAAAGCGAGGCTTTTTAACGAAGTAGGGGTTAAATTTTGCCCTTCAAATTACATTGATCAATTGTGATTTGGTACTTACGCTCAATTTGTTCTATTTTACTTCCGAAGATCAGCGCGATGTGGTGCTGCGCAAAATTGAACCGTACGACCGGCTTTGATTCAAAATTCGAACTATGCGAAAACTTCTGACCCTCTTTTGGGGCATTTTATTAGGTTGTTCCAGCCTGCATGCCCAACAATCGGCACAGTATACCTTGCATATGCTGAGTCCTTATTATTGGAACCCTGGTGCAGCAGCCATTGATCAGGATTTAAGTCTTACGGCCAGCATTCGGCAACAATGGGGGGGCTTGCCGGGGGCACCCACGTCACAGTTCGCCTTGTTGCAGGTTCCGCTGCCCCAATTCCGGGCGGCCTTCGGCGTGAAGTTTGAAAATGATGAACTGGGTGCCCAGCGCAACAGCAATCTGATGCTCAGTTACAACTACCAGTTGGAATTGGGAGAAGCCACCCTTGGTTTGGGCGTATCAGGTGGTTTTACACAATATGGTTTGGATGGATCCCAATTGCGGGCTCCAGATGGCACTTACCAGGACATTTTGATCAACCACAACGACGCTATCCTTTCCGCAGGAGCGATGAGTGGCATGTCGCCCACTTTTGATCTAGGCGCTTATTACCAAAGCGAAAAATGGAACTTTGGCCTCGCCGTGCGCAATGCGACTGCGGCAAGTATCAAGCTCAGTGAATTTGACCTAAATACGACACGAACCCTTTTTTTTAATGCCCAAACTTCCTTTCCTTTGGGAACCAACCTATTGTTTCAACCATCTGCTATAGTACGTACGGATTTAACACAAATACAAACTGACCTAGGTTTGTTAATTCGATATAATGACAATATCTTTGGCGGCGCTTCGTTTAGAGGGTATAATTCCAATAGCATTGATGCTCTTGGTTTGATCGCAGGAGCAAAGCTAAATGAAAAGTTGAGCGTGGCCTATGCCTACGATTTAACGCTCTCGCCATTGCGTGAAGTAAGCAATGGCTCTCACGAGTTGAGGGTGCATTACCGCATCCAACAGGGGATTGGAAAAGGGCGCAAGCCTAAAATTATTTATAATCCTCGGTTGCTGTAAGCGGAAAAAAGCACTTTAATTTTTTTTTGATTCGCCAAAATAAGCAGTGTGGGCTGCACGTTTGAGCTAGCAGACTGTCAAACTTAGGGTGAAACGCACCAATTAGCTTTTTTTAAATTTCTAAACGATCTATATTTACGCAGCTTTATATCGAAGCTGTTTAAAGTCTGAAGGAAAACTCGGGTATTAACATGAAAAACGTACTCAAGCTTGCACTAGTTGCGCTGGTATTTGTAGCGGTTGCTTGCGGAAAGCAAGAAAGCGGAGAACTAACCGGTGTTCTCGACCGTCCGGTATGGAAAGGAATGAATCCATACGGTATGGTCTACGTCCCCTCTGGCACCTTGTTGGTTGGACCCAGCGATCAGGATGTCAGCAACACCTTTGTTCAGCGTCCCAAACAAATCTCTATCCAAGGGTTTTTTATGGACGAAACTGAAATCACCAACAATGAATACCGCCAGTTCGTATACTGGGTAAAGGATTCAATTGCTCACACGATTCTGGAGCACTTCCTTGAAAGTGACGAAGACGATGCCGACGAAGGCCGCATCGACTGGGAGCAAGAAATCGATTGGGAAGATCCCGATGGAGCCCTTGCCGAAATGTACTACCAAGGCGATGATCGCTTTGCTGGCAAAAAAGAAATTGACATTCGTAACCTGAAGTACAAATACTCCTGGTACGATTGGAAAAAAGCGGCTAACGACCGCGGCCGTTCTCCCCGCAACGAATTCATCAAAGAAAAAGAGGTAAATGTTTACCCCGATACGTTGGTATGGGTGCGCGACTTTGCCTATTCTTACAACGAGCCTCATGCTCGAAACTACTTTTGGCATCCTGCTTTCGATGATTATCCCGTGGTGGGTATCGATTGGCACACTGCCAATGCTTTCTGTTACTGGCGTACCATGTTGTGGAACAAAGCAACTTCCGACAGCAAAGACGGGCAAAACACCGAAAACTACCGACTCCCCTTCGAGCACGAATGGGAATACGCCGCTCGCGGTGGCCGTGATCGGGCAATGTATCCTTGGGGTGGCCCTTACATCCGCAACGCTAAAGGTTGTTTGCTGGCCAACTTCAAACCCGGTCGTGGCAACTACCCAGAAGATGGTGGTTTCTACACCGTTCGCGCCGATGCTTACTTCCCTAACGACTATGGCCTGTACAACATGGCTGGCAACGTTGCGGAATGGACCAATACAGCATACTATGAGAACGCTTATTCTTTCTTGCACGATTTGAACCCCGACATCCGTTACGATGCCGAGGATGACGACACTCCAGAAAACAAGCGCAAAGTTGTCCGTGGTGGTTCTTGGAAAGACATTCACCATTTCCTTCAGACGGGTGCACGCAGCTACGAATACCAAGACACTACCAAGTCTTACGTAGGTTTCCGTTGTGCACTTACCTTCTTGGGCCGTTCCATCAACGACTTCTAATCCATATCTGGATCGATAAGCGAAAGGATACTGCACACATGTTGTGCAGTATCCTTCCGCTTTGTGGGATTAGTTGAAATTTTTCAACTATTTTCCCAAAAACTGTAACCTTTTCCCAAATCTCCATTATTGTGATTGTAACCTGGGTAAAAAATCCCAACGAACAACCATATTCTTTGTCTAACCATCAAAAAAATCCTGAACAATGAGCTTCCTGAAATCGAAAGGATTCAAGTACCTCAAAAACCTAATCATTGGTGTTGGTGCATCTGTAGTACTGCTTGGTGCACTCTTCAAAATTATGTCCTGGCCACTTGCTGACGAAATGTTGATTCTCGGTATGATTACAGAGGCCCTGCTTTTCCTTTTCTTAGGTGTAATTGGCCCTGATAAAGATTACTACTGGGAAAAATTATATCCAGGTTTGGATAGCTATAATTCGCCCATGCAGCCAATGACGCCTGGTATCTCCACGGTATCTGCTCCTGTAAATACTCCAGCTCTGAACGGCGAAGTAGTAGAACAACAATTGGGTGGCATGTTGCAAGAACTGCAAGGGATGTCCAGAAGCCTGGGTTCGCTGAAAGCGCTGCAAGAAGTTGACTTCTCTGGCACCAAAGAACAACTCAAGTCAATGAACAACTTCTACACCAAGTTGAACGAAGCAATGGCTGATTTGATTGACTCTGCTGAAGAAACCAAAGTGGTGAAAGAGGGTTTGACGGATCTGAACAAAAACATTTCCAAGCTGAATACAACTTATTCTTCCCTGAATAACGTATATGGCTCGGTGATCACGGCAATGGCCAACGTCAACAAAGGGTAATCGGTCCCATTTCGGAATCATTTTTCTAACCCGGAAAAAAGAAAAAACATGTCAATTCCAAAGGAGCCGCGGCAGTTAATGATCAACATCATGTACCTCGTGTTGACTGCCATGCTTGCCCTCAACGTTTCTGCGAAGATCATCAATGCCTTTTTTGTAATCGATAGAGGGATCAAAAATAGTAGTTCTGTTTTGAATGAGTCTAACGACAAAACAGTCCAGAACCTTGCGAAAGCAGTTCAAACGAACCCTAGTGTATATGGTCGTTTGAATACCGCAGCAAAGGAAGTACAAACTTTGTCAAAAGAATTCAACAGCTACGTTGAAACCTTACGCGAAGCAATGGTTAAAGAAACCGGAGGTTACTATCCTGCTGATGATGCGCACCATGCTGGGCAGCCTAAAGGCTACAAAAACAAGGACATAACAACTCGGTACATGGTCACTCAAAAAAATGGAGACAAACTTTTTGATCGCATCAATGAGACGCATGAAAAGTTGATTTCTATCTTGAGAGGCCTCAAAGGTATTTCTCTGATCAATGAGAGAACCATTGCTGAGCAGGAAGGCAACATCACCCTTAAAGTGGGAAAAGACGATTGGAAGAAGGAAAGAGGCGTGAACACCTGGTCGGAATACACGTTCAAACAACTTCCACTTGCTGCAGCTTTCCCTTTGTTGTCTAAATATCAGCAGGATATGAAGAGTAGTGAAGCGGCAATTTTGAACTTTTTGCTCAGCCAAGTAGGTGCAGTGGAATTCAAAGTTGACAATTTCATTCCTATTTCTTCTGCAAAGAAAAGCTACATCATTGCTGGCGAACAATTTGAGTCGGAAATTTCTGTGGGTGCAAGCTCTAAGTCGATTACTGAGAACGTTGTGATTACCGTAAATGGTCGTGCTCTCTCAGTTGTTGATGGTGTTGCAAAATTCAATGAGACGCCTTCTGGAACGGGGGTTCGCCCTTACAAAGTAGCGGTGACTTTGACTAACCCTTCTACCAATGAGCGCAAAACTTACACCAAAGATTTTGAATACGAAGTAGGCCGCCGTTCAGTAACTGTTTCGGCAGATAAAATGAACGTATTCTACATGGGTGTTGATAATCCGGTATCTGTAGTAGCTGCTGGTGTTTCCAGTAACGAATTGAGAGTATCGGGAAGTGGCGTTTCACTTTCTGGTGGTGGTGGCAAGTACACAGCTCGTGTATCCTCTCCTGGACGGGCAACAATTACCGTGTCTGGTGGTGGATTGAAAGCTACTGCGTTTGAATTCCGCGTCAAGCCAATTCCAGACCCAGTTGCAAAAATCAACAACACTACAGGTGGTGAAATCGGCAACGGGGTATTGAAAGCACAAGGTGGGGTAATCCCAGTTCTGGAAAACTTCGACTTTGAAGCACGCTGCGACATCTTAGGTTACAACGTGATTTACATCCCTCGTCGTCAAGATCCTATTCAGGTCTCTAACCCAGGAGGTGCATTCGGTGCTCAGGCTAGAAACATTATCAATCAGGCCAAGCCCGGCGATTCCTACATTTTTGACAACATTCGTGCAAAATGCCCTGGAGACGCGGCGGGTCGTAAGATCAACCAAGTTACCTTCAAAGTGCAATAATACGGCATGGGTATACATTGGATGCTGCATTTTTTTCAAGGGTGAAATCCATTTGATCGCTTGAGAAAATTTTTAAGAATCCGTTATACTACTGTACCCAATAAACTCGTTTATTGGGTACACTTTTTTTGTCAAAGTAAAAAGCAAGAATATGAAAATGGCCGCCAAATTATTCGGTCTTCTTTTTATCCTGTGTATCGCTGTTGGCCCCCTGGCGGCACAGCAGATCGATATCATCCAAACGGAGTCGGGGCCAACAGATGGTTTACCCAACCCAATCGACGATGTGGTTGAAAGCAGCATTACGGCCAAAAAACGGGTGCTTCCTTACGATCAACCCCGTGAAGCAGACATCTTTTGGAAGAAGCGCATTTGGCGGATCATTGACGTAAGGGAAAAAATGAACCTTCCGTTCGCTTACCCCAAACGTCCATTCGTACAAATTTTGCTGGAAGCCATCAACAACAAAGAAAAGCCTTTGCGCATCTTTGCTGATGAAGAATTCAAAACCCGCCTGGATACCTCTGCTGTAAATGGTCTCCTGTTCAAAATCGATACAGTGATGGTGACTGACCCCGTCACTTACGAGCAAAAACAACAGATCATCAAAAGCGATGTCGACCTTACTGCGGATGTTCAACGTATACGGGTAAAAGAAATCTGGTTCTTCGACAAAGAATCATCTACCATGCAGGTGCGCATCATCGGTGTCGCTCCAGTATTGCCTATCAAAACCTCTACAGGAGATAAAGTGGGTGAAAACGTATTGTTCTGGATTTATTACCCAGATGCCCGTGAGTTGTTGGCACGTGAAAAAGTGTTCAACGACCAAAACGATGGTGCACCAATGACTTGGGAAGACGTATTTGAGATGCGTTACTTCTCCAGCTATATCTACAAAACTTCCAACGTAAAAGACCTGCGTTTGCAAGATCAGTTCACTGGCCGCGACCTGCTGCTGGAAGCTGACAAGATCAAGCAGGAAATTTTCAACCTGGAACACGACCTTTGGACTTACTAAGGAAGTGAAAAGTTAAAAGTGAATAGTGAAAAGCAAAGGCTCCGGCATCGATGAATTCGATACGGAGCCTTTGCTTTTTTTATTATTACTTTTCACTTTTCACTTTTCACTTTTCACTTTTCACTTTTTAACTCTGCATATACTCCCACGCACTCCGATACTCACCCACCTGCTCGCAATACGTCAGAAACTCGCCATAAAATTTGTTGTTCCCAATCGTGGCGCTATCGCCTACAATAATCAGTTGTTTGCGCGCCCGGGTCATCGCTACGTTCATTCGGCGATAATCGCTTAGGAAACCAATTTCGCCTTTCACATTTGAGCGCACCAGCGAGATAAACACCACGTCTTTTTCCTGGCCTTGAAAGCCATCGATGGTATTGATGTCCAAATCCAACTTGCTCAGCAGGGGATCCTCCTTCAACTCTTCTTGGATGTGCATGACTTGTTCCCGGTAGGGAGAGATGATGGCGATGGAGGGCGGTTCTTTTTCCAAAAAAGCATCCGCCAACAGGTATAGGTGTTCGCGCAGGATTTGAAACTCTTCGGGGTTGTACTTGCTTTGATAGGCATGGTGCACTTTTTCGTCAAAACCACAGCCTGCAGTATCAATAAAAATAACCGGAGCATTGAGCTCAATGTCCAGTTGCCGATCCTTTACCATGGGGGCCGCCATCAATTCATTGTTGTAAAAAAGGCGGTTACTGAAGCCCATAATGGCCTCGTTCATGCGGTATTGAATGTTGAGGAGGTTGACCTGATGCAGTCGCTTCAGGCATTTTTCAATCATGGTGACGTTGAAGCCCTTTTTGGCTGCCTCCAGGGATTTGACAGTAGGGGGCAACTGGAAGGGGTCGCCAGTGAGTACTACCTTAGAGGCTTTGGTAATCGGAATCCAGGTAGCAGGCTCCAGTGCTTGTGCCGCTTCATCCACAATAACGGTGCGAAACTTACGCTGATCGAGCACTGGATGTGCCGCGCCGACCAGGGTACAAGAGATGACTTGTGCGTCGTCCAGAATCATATCAATGAGGCGTTGCTCCAGCGAGTTGGCCCAGGCCGAGAGCTCAGCCGCTTCCTGTTCCATTTTTTTGCGCTCTTCGTAAGCTTCATAGCCCCGTTTGCCACGCAAACGGTTGGCTTGGCGACGGCATTCAGCCGCTTGAATTTTGACCTTTTTGACGTTTTTGCTTTCCGGGTGTTGAGCGATTTGATACTCCAGGGTGTGCTTGACAATGCTCTCGTCTACCCGAGAGATGTTGCCTACCCGTACCACGCGTAAATCTTGCTCGGCCAGTTTTTCACTCAACAAATCCACTGCTGTGTTGCTCGGCGCAGTGACGAGCACCGTTTTTTCCCTTTCCGCCAGCAATTTAATGGCTTGCACCAGGGTGGTGGTTTTGCCTGTGCCGGGAGGGCCATGGATGACGGCGACTTCATGTGCTGCCAGGATTTGGGTCACGGCCAGGTTTTGCGAAGGATTGAGGGAAGCGATTTTGATCGGCGTTTCGACGAGGTCAAAATGGGCTGGTTTGTGCCCCAGGAGAACGGAACGTAATTCTTGCAAACGCCCTTTAGGTGCGGAGATGACCTTTTGCATGGCTTTCTCCATTTCGATGTAGGTGCGTTCGTCAAACAAAATATCTACCGAGAGTTGCCCCATGCCGATCCAGTCTGGCAAATCACGGGTATTGAGGATGATGCGCATTTTGTCTTTGTCCACGTAATACACCACCCCATTGCGTTCGGGATTGTGCACATCGCTGTGCTGGGTGTAAAAACGTACGGTTTTACCCGCGCGAAACTGGTGTTCCTGCCCTTTACCCTGCGTGCGTTCCACCACCACAAAGGCGCGTTCTCCAATCGTATAGCCTTGCTGAATGGCATTTAAAGGATACCAGGCCAGACCCTTCGCTCGCCGCTGCTCTGGACTGAGGCTGTCCATCACTTTGCGGTGCTGTTCGAAGTCTTCCTTTTTTTCGATTTTTAACAATTCGAGGATATCGATCAATTCTTGCAACTCATTCTCCATACGGGTAAAGGTAAGGAAGAAGTTGAAATGTTGAAGGGTTGAGGAGTTGAGAAAGTTGAGGAGTTGAGAAGTTGGGGCTACCGCAGCGTCTTGGACACGAGCATTGTCTAAGTTGATGCGGTAGCCTCAACTCCTCAACTTTCTCAACTCCTCAACTTTTCTCCCACTTTATTGTAATTTCATGTTATGAGTACTACGTCAAAAAAAGTCAAACTGGCCGACCAGTTTTCCGCGCTGAAAAATTTACCCTCGTTTTTTGCCCTGATTTGGCAAACCGAACCCCGTCTGGCGACCATCAATATCATTTTGCGCCTCTTGAAGGCGGGGGTACCCTTACTTACCCTTTACCTGGGCAAGTTGATTGTGGACGAAATCATCCGCTTGATCAGTGCGCCCGAAAAAGACCTCACCCAATTGTGGACCTGGTTGGGTGCTGAATTTACCATTGTGATTGTTTCGGATTTGCTCAACCGTGGCATTGGTCTGACGGAGAACCTATTGGGAGACCTTGTCTCCAACCGCACTTCGGTCGACATCATGCAACACGCCGCCAAACTGGACTTGTTTCAGTTTGAGAACCCCGAATTTTATGACAAAATGGAACGTGCGCGCCGCCAAACTACGAATAGAACGGTGCTGATGTCACAAGTATTGACCCAATTTCAGGACATCATCACGATTCTTTTCCTGGGCGCGGGTTTGATCGCCTTCAATCCTTGGCTGATTCTGATCCTGGTGGTGGCGGTGATTCCCTCTTTTTTGGGCGAATCCTATTTCAATCAACAATCTTATTCTTTGTCCCTGAACTGGACGCCCGAACGACGAGAGCTGGATTACCTGCGCTACATCGGTGCCAGCGACGAAACCGCCAAGGAGGTCAAAATTTTCAACTTATCAGGCTTCATCATCGAACGTTTCAAAAAACTCTCCCACCAATATTTTCTGGCCAATCGTAAAATTGTGATCAAACGTTCCTTTTGGGGGCTTTTGTTGGCAGCGCTAGGTTCAGTGGCCTATTATGGTGCCTATATTTTGATTGCACTTCAAACCGTGGGTGGTGTAATTACGATAGGATCGCTTACTTTTTTGACCGGTTCATTCCAACGTTTGCATGGCTTGCTGGAAGGGGTGATGACCCGTTTTTCCAAAATTGCCGAAAGCGCCTTGTACCTCAAAGACCTCTTCGACTTTTTCAACATCGAGCCGGAAATCACCTCTAAGCCTGGCAGCCAACATTTTCCAGAGAAAATACAAAGTGGTTTTGTTTTTGAAAACGTCAGTTTCAAATACCCCGATCAGGAGCGCTGGGCCGTTCGCAACCTGTCTTTTACCCTCCATGCGGGTGAAAAATTGGCTCTAGTAGGTGAAAATGGTGCCGGGAAAACAACATTGGTCAAACTTTTGGCCCGTTTGTACGAACCCACCGAAGGACGTATCCTCATCGATGGGGTAGACCTTCGAGATTACAACCTCCAATCGCTGCGTCAAAACATTGGCATCATTTTTCAGGATTACATCCGTTTTCAATTAACGGCAGGGGAAAACATAGCAGTAGGCAATATCCTGCACAAAGACGAACAGGACGATGTGCTCGAATCAGCCGAAAAAAGCCTGGCGAATACGGTCATCGACCAATTGCCCGAGCGTTACGAGCAAATGTTGGGTCGGCGGTTCAAAAACGGCGTGGAATTATCCGGAGGTCAATGGCAAAAAATCGCCCTCGGTCGCGCCTACATGCGCAATGCCCAATTGTTGATTCTGGACGAACCCACTTCGGCCCTGGATGCCCGTGCTGAACACGAAGTTTTCCAACGTTTTGCGGAATTGATCTCGGGAAAGTCCGCAGTGTTGATCTCACACCGTTTTTCCACCGTGCGAATGGCTGACCGCATTTTGGTACTGGAAAATGGGCAATTGGAAGAAATTGGCAGCCACGAGGAGTTGCTGGCAAAGGGTGGAAAATACGCCGAACTATTCACTCTCCAAGCGCAAGGATACCTGTAGGGGCATCCCTTGCGGATGCCCCTGTGTGGGATGTCCATCTGTGGCTACGGTTAGGACACAGAAAATTTAGCGAGCACCCAACCATCGAAGATTTTTTGAAAATCGGCTGCGCCAGATTTGCTGCCCAGGGGGCAGCTATCTTTGTAGTCAATGTTAACCCGTGATTTGTAGGCATGATGGCTGCCCGGGGGGCAGCTATCGGGAAAACAATGGAAAAATTTAGATAGCTGCCCCCTGGGCAGCCACCATTTGAGCTTCTTCCGTCATCTGTGGCTACAGAGATAGCTGCCCCCTGGGCAGATCGGCTGGCTCTAAGGTTATCGATAGCTCAAATAATCCCTATTTCCTGAAAGCTTCGGAGAAGTTTTCAGAAGATATTATTCTGTGTCCTAATCGTAGGTCCATCTGTGGGGCACCCATGCAAGGCCACCCCATCAAAACGACTCCCCAAAAGTCAAATAAAACCCCTGATTTTTCACGCCAATCCCATAATCTGCCCGAATATTCAGTTTTTGTTTTTTATCCACCTGAAAACGAACGCCTAAACCAACATTGGGCCTGATTTTGGCCGATTCTCCGGGTGTACCAAAAACAGTACCGACTCCTGTAAACACCGCGCCGCCAATCCTCCCGAAAAGCTCTCGCCGCAATTCAGCTTGAGCCAACAAAAGATGATCATCCCGGTACTTTCCTTCAAAATAACCGCGCAGGCGCTTGGTACCTCCCAAGAAAGCAGTATTGAAAAATGGAGCATCTCCTAAGGTGCTAATGGCCATTCCGTGTAAGGCCAGCACATTCTTTTCCCCAAGTGCAAAATACCTGGCAGCATCTATACTAAAGCGAGAATATTTGTAATCAGACCCAGTCCAAGTGTTTTCAAAAAACAAAGAAGACTCAATGAACCAACCCTTGGTGGGATAAAAGCGGTTGTTGCGGGTATCTTTCCACCACACCAGCCCAGCCCCTGCTGACTGGCCACCTTGCCAGCCGGTGATGTTTTTTTGGAGCAATAGGCCACTGGAGTCGTATTGCGTGATGTTGAAATTGTCATAAGCGAGGCGAAGCCCAAAAGCATTGCCGTTTTTGACATTGCGCAGCAGGGTAATGCGCACCCTGGGAAATTCGGTGGTATATTTTTCCAGATAATCGTTGTCAATCTTGTTGCCAATTCCAAAAAACTGGTACGCGTAGCGAAACCAACCCACTTCGCCAAAAGCCACGTATTTTTCCCGTCCAAAATAAATCTGGTAGGGAAACCAGATCAACAGTTGTTTTCTTTGGGTATAAGCAAGGCTAAAAGTAACATTTGAAGGCTGGGGAGTTCCTGCTGGCCTGAAAGTTGCAATCCCTCCCGCGCCCAAACCCAATCTGGTGTCTGGTGAATAAAAAACGAGGGGAATTGCAAAAATCTTGACTTTTTTTTGTGGGTTTGTGTCAACCTGGACTGTGGAATTGAGCGTGTCTGCTTGTGCATTGGCTTCCACTTTGGAAACCACTGTAGATTCCTGCGCAAAACTGGTAAAAGTTACACAAGTCAACAAAATCCATAAGCTTAGGCGATGCATAGTAAGTTTTAATGCTAAATACGACTGAGCTTTGATTTTTGATCTACCCTTTATTAAAAACAATCCAGAATTGTGCAGGATACGTACCCGTTACGACAATTGCTCGTTAATTGATCAACACCTCGTCCACAAATAGCCAACCAGCATCCCCTTTGCCCCGATGCCAGGAAGGCAATTTGGCAATGGGTTTGCTCACTACTTTTAGGTAGGCGTATTTCCCTGGTTTGACTTTGCAGTCGTAAATACGGTTGCCGTATTGGGGACCCGTCGGGATGGTGAAACTTTCGGCACCAATTTTTTCCCATTGCCCCTTGGTATTGCTGCCCCATACCTCCAAACTCACTGGAGGCGTAATGTAGGCATTGTCAATCAGCAAGGTGCCGATGCTCACTTTTTGAATTTCGGGTGGATTTTTGAAAAAACACTCTACGTCCAAATGAGCAGTACTGCGAAAGCCGAGCCAGCCATCGTTGACGGTATGATTAGGCGCACCTTTAGCCAGGTTAAAAAGGATGGAATCTCCGCCACCCATGTATTTGGGGTCGGCGGGGGTTTTGAGCTCAAAACGATCGGGGATAAAGCGGGTCTTTTTGAAGGCCAAGGAATCCATTACACTTGCGTGCCAGCCATCCAACTCGGCCCGATATTTGATTTGTTGGTCGTTTTTAATCAAAATTGGCTTTTTATAAACAACACCAATTCCCTTTGCTCCATCGGGATTGCGGCCATCGGTGGTGTAATAAATTTTGGCACCCTGTAGTGGATGACTGAGCACCAGCTCTGTGGAGTTTTGAAAATAAGCAACTGGTTTTTCGGCGATGGGTTTATTGAGTTGCAGTACGGCGGTATCTGGCGGTGTTCCCAGATCTAGTTTCATGCTGCCCGCTTTTTTGCGCAGTTGAGCCAATTCTTTTTCCCCAAGTGGGTTGCCCCAGAGGTAGAGGTGCAACTGTTTGCTGCCCAATAAGGGCTCAATGTCTTTGGCTTTCAACTGATTCGCGTGCAATTTGAGCAGCTGTAAATGTTTCAATTGTAGCAGATCGGCCAGGGTCTTTCCGGTTATTTTGGTTCTACCTAAACCCAACTCCCGCAAATTTTCCAGGCCTGCAATGGCGTTGATTTCTTTGTCGGTAACCGGAGCACCAGAAGCTTCCAGTCGGTAAATGTTCCTGCTGATTTTTTGCAATTTTTTGAACACATCCGCCTGATAATCTTGGTGATTGAGTACGACGACTTCCAAGTAGGGACTGCCTTGGGCCAAAGGCCGGATGTTGCAATAATTACTCTTGAGTGATTCGATGGTTTTTTCGGATGCAGCGGGAATTTTAGGTAAGGCTGCGGCTGCCGTGGGGATACTTTTTGTCCAGATGGCCAGGGTATCGTTGGGCAAATAAGCGCTCACTTTTGCGCCAAAATCAGCGCCCTTTTTGATCCAAAAATGAATGATTTTTAACTCATCCGGGGTCAGTTGGGGTTTCCCGGCAGGCGGCATGTGCCGGTCGTCATCTTCGGGTAAGTGGGCCATTGCAATCATCTGACTGGAATCGGGTTGGAAGGGCAGAAAAATGGGGCCATTTTCACCACCTTTTTTAAAACCTTCCAACGTAGTCATCAGCAGATCGCCCTTGGTTTTGTTGGGATTGTGGCAATTGAAGCACTTTTTTTCCAAAATTGGGCGAACCACATCGCGAAATACTTCGGCCTTTTGCACATCCGCCACTACCGGACTCGCCGACGCAGAAGGGCGAATGGGTTCGAGTAAAAAATTGCTACCATGGGTCAATACCCCGCCCTGGTGCCCACAAATGAGGGTGAGCGCCAAAGTTGCTAAACCAAAGGGTACAAAACCAGCCCGCAAGCTGCCTTTCCCAAAACGCCAGGCCAAATACCCCGCCCCCAAAGTCAAGGCTGCTGCTGAATATTTGTGCCAGTTCAAGGTCGCTTCGTCATACCCACCTTCGCGGGATAAAAACAGACCAAACAAAGCGGTCAAGGCCGTAATCGAGGCGGTGACTGACCAAAATTCCATCTTTCGGGCCCAGGCTGCCATTTCGTATTTGGCAGGAAACAACAGCCCGATACCGCCCACTGCGGCAAGTGTGATGGGGAAGTGTAAAATCAGCGGATGCATCCGACCCAAAACGGCCAGGAAGGCGGGTAGGTGGATGTATTTTTCAAAAACCAGCAAAAAAACGAGCAGGATGCTCAGGAAAAAACGCAGGTTTTCGAGTATGGAGGCAAAGCGAGTATTCATTGTGTACGACTGTTTAATGTCCGCCTTCGGCAAGAGTTCTTGAGCCACAAATGACACAAATTTTCATAAATTCAAGCACAAACTCCGTTTGCGCACCGCCTCTAAGGTGTTCTAAGGTGCCTAAGGTGGTTCAAAAAAAACATGTTCATTTTTGAACCACCTTAGGCACCTTAGAACACCTTAGGAATGATGCATCTACAATGTTTTGGGCTGACTTGATTGATTAACTGGTTTGTTTACGCCATGATTCCCGGCACAATCTTCCCACTCACATCCGTCAATCGATACCGCCGCCCCTGGTGTTTAAAGATCAACTTTTCATGGTCGATGCCCATTAGGTTCATGATGGTAGCCTGGAAATCGTGGATGTGTACGGGATCTTTGACGACATTGTAACTAAAATCGTCAGTTTCACCGTAAGTGATCCCCGGCTTGATTCCACCACCCGCCATCCAGATACTGAAGCAACGTGGGTGGTGATCGCGGCCATAATTGTCCGCTTTGAACTCACCCTGACAGAATACCGTGCGTCCAAACTCGCCGCCCCAAATGACCAGGGTATCTTCCAAAAGTCCCCGTTGTTTGAGGTCGGTGATCAAGGCTGCGGAAGCTTGATCCACATCTTTGGCCTGGCCGCCCATTTCGTTGGGCAGGTTGCCGTGCTGATCCCAACCCTGGTGGTAAAGCTGCACAAAACGTACTCCCCGCTCGGCCAAACGCCGCGCCAGCAAACAATTGGCGGCATAGGTGCCCGGCACCAGACAATCGGGGCCATACAATTTTACGGTGCTATCCGACTCATCCTTCAAGTCCATCAACTCAGGCACCGAAGTTTGCATGCGGTAAGCCATTTCGTATTGCTGGATGCGCGCCAGGGTTTCGGGGTCACCCATTTGCTCGTAGCTGTTTTGGTTCAGCGCCGCAATTTGATCCAACATCTGTCGCCGCTCGGCCTGGCTCATGCCTTCCGGGTCTTTGAGGTACAATACAGGATTTTTACCCCCGCGCAGCATCACGCCCTGGTGCACCGAATCCAGGAATCCACTACCCCAAAGGTGGGCGTACAAACCTTGGCTATTGCCCTTGCCCCGGCTGGTCAGTACCATAAACGCGGGCAGGTTTTCATTCTCGCTGCCCAGGCCATAACTCATCCAGGCCCCCATACTCGGGCGACCCGATTGTTGGTTGCCAGTCTGGAAAAAGGTGATGGCTGGGTCGTGGTTGATGGCTTCGGTATTCAGGGTGCGGATCACACAGATGTCGTCGGCGATTTTTCCGATGTGTGGGAAAAAGTCGCTGATCCAGGTGCCGTTTTGCCCGTATTGTTTGAAGTTGATGTAGGATGGTGCGATTGGGAAGGCGGTTTGTCCGCTGGTCATTCCGGTCAGGCGTTGGCCCTGGCGGATGGATGCAGGGAGCTCCTGGCCAAACATCTCGCGCAGTTTGGGCTTGTAGTCAAAGGTTTCCAATTGAGAGGGTGCGCCCGACTGGAAGAGGTAAATGATGCGTTTGGCCTTGGGGGCAAAGTGCGATAGGCCAGGCAATAAAGCCGCCATGTCGTCATCGTCCCCTTTCCACAAATCGGGAATCAGCAGGGAACCTAGTGCCAGTGAACCGATGCCGATGCTCATTTTGGAGAAAAAAGCCCGGCGGTTGATATTGAGTTTGGATTCGAGAATTTCCTTTTGCATGATCAAACTACTTTGTGATGGTTTCATCCATGTTGTAAATGATTTGGACCACTTCGCTGAGGGCAGCACATTCGCTGGGGTTGACGCCTTTGGCCTGGGCGACTTCGCCGACCTGGAGCATTTGTTCAGCGCGGGTTTTTTCGGCCTGTAGTGTTTTGAGCCGCTTTTGGTAATAAGCCAGCAGTTGTTTCAACTCCGAACTTTCCGGGCTGCGGGTCAGGATGCGTTCGAAGGCCTTACTGACCGCCGCTTCCCCATTGCCCGTTTTTTTCAACAGGCTAGCCGCCAACCAACGCGCTGCTTCCAGCATTTGCGGGTCGTTCAGCATGTTGAGTGCTTGCAGGGGCGTATTGGTGCGGGTGCGTTTGGGCGTGCAGTAGTCGCGCATTGGCGCATCAAAGGTCAGCATGAAGGGTGGGGGAGCGGTGCGCTTCCAGAAGGTATACAAACTTCGGCGGTAGAGTTTTTCTTTTTTGTCCTGCTTGTAAAACATCAGCGGCCCACGCCCAGGGTTGGTATCTTCCCACAAGCCTTCGGGTTGGTAGGGTTTTACACTCGGCCCGCCCACTTCGGGGTTGATTAGACTAGAGGTAGCCAACCAGTTGTCGCGGATCATTTCGGCGCTCATGCGTGTGCGCGGTCCACGGGCAAGGTAGCGGTTTTCGGGATCAACTTCCTGCTTGCGTTTGCTGATGGCCGCCGATTGCTGATAGGCTGCGGAGAGCACAATTTGCCGGATCAGTCGTTTGACGTCCCAGCCATTGTCGCGGAAATCGACAGCCAACCAATCCAGCAGCTCGGGGTGGGTCGGCAATTCGCCCTGGTTGCCAAAGTCTTCTGAAGATTTGACGATGCCCGTACCAAAAAACTCCATCCACATGCGGTTGGTGAATACCCGTGCAGTGAGGGGGTGTTTAGGGCTGAAGAGCCAGTCAGCCAGCCCAGCGCGATCGGCTTTGAATTTTTTGTCAAAAGCCAACACGGATTTTGGCGTTCCACGCTCTACGGAATCTCCGTGGGCATCGTATTGGCCTCTTTTGAGGACAAAAGTGGTACGTGGCTTGGCCATTTCCTCCATGATCATCACCACGGCGGTATCCATTGGCTTCTTGTTGATGAAAGGCAAAGTGTCGCGCACGGTGGCATTGTGGATGTACATGCGGGGTGGATCGGCCAATGAAACGGCAGAAATATCCCCATAAAGCCCCACTTCGGGCACACTGTTGAAGAAGGAAAACAACTCGTAATATTCCTTCTGGGTAATCGGGTCGTACTTGTGGTCGTGGCACTTGGAACACTCCATCGTCAGGCCCATAAAGGCTTTACTGAAGGTATTGGTGCGGTCGGTGACGTATTCAATGCGGTATTCCTCCTGAATGACGCCCCCCTCCTGGGTGATTTTATGGTTGCGGTTGAAACCTGTAGCCAGCAACATTTCCTTGGTAGGATTAGGCAATAAATCCCCCGCGATTTGCCAACTCACAAAGCGGTTGAACGGCATGTTGGTATTGAAGGCGTGGATGACCCAATCGCGCCAGGGCCACATGGTACGCGGTCCGTCGTCCTGGTAGCCGTGCGAGTCGGCGTAGCGGGATACGTCAAGCCAGTGCGTAGCCATCCTTTCCCCAAAAGTAGGTTGCTTCAACAGGTAATCCACCAGGCGGCGGTAATTGGCCGGTGAATCATCCGCGCCAAATTTTTTCATCACGGCCTCGGTTGGCGGCAGCCCAGTAAGGTCGAGGCAAACGCGGCGAATCAGGCGTGGCCATTCTTCGCGGTCATTGGGTTCCAGGCGCAGGTCTTGCATTTTGGCGAGTACCCAACGGTCGATGGGACTGTCCCAGTTTTCGTGTTTGACTTTGGGCAGAGGAGCCTTTTTAGGTAGAATAAAAGCCCAGTGTTTTTGGTATTTCGCCCCTTGAGCAATCCAGCGCCGGATGATGGTTTTTTCCGTTTCGTTCAGGCTGAGGTTGCTGTTGGGCGGCGGCATGATTTGGTCGGGGTCTTCGTGGTTGAGGCGGCGCCACATTTCGCTGCCTTCTGGTTTGCCTGGCACGACGACGAACTGGTCTTTGTGCTTCTCCAGGGCCTGGAAGAGTCCTTCTTTGGTGTCCAGCCGCAGATCGGCTTCACGCTTTTGGGCATCGGGCCCGTGGCATTTGAAGCAACGGTCGGACAAAATGGGTTTGACGTGGAAGTTAAAATCGACCACATCGGGAAGGGCTGTGCCCAGGGCATCGGGCCCCTTGGCGCATTCGGACAGCAGCACGATGCTGCTGATGGCACCTAGTCCAGCCAGCCACAGCCAATGTTTTTTGGTTTTATTGCCTCTCTGCATAGGTAGTAAAAGTTAACCTGTTGTACTACAAAATCTGCTGCTTTGCAGCTGAGACAAAGATTATTAAATTTTTTTAAAAAATAAGCTTTGTCCCAGTTAAAAGAATTTTATGCTAAGATAAAGAATTAGTGGGAGGAATTATTTGGGAAATTTGGCTTTCTCACTTTCCCACGGCTAAAGCCATGGGGTGGAGCGGTGGGGTGGCCTCCCACGGATAAATCCGTGGGTTGGCGGAATGCCTTGGAGGAATGGAAAGCCAACACACCCACACTTTCACACTCAAACTCACACCCATTCTTGCGGATAAATCCGTGTGTTGGCGATGTGCCTTAAGGAATGGAAGGCCGATACTTTCTTAGGCTGAATGCGGGTTGAATTGCCTCCAGCTTTAGCTGGTGGGTCGAAGGTTTAATCTTGAATGGGCTTTAGCCACAACCTTAAACTGGTAATTGGGGCTAAAGCCTAAAATGAAAACCAACTGCTTATCCACCAGCTAAAGCTGGAGGCAATTCATGGGCTTCGAGCCTAAGGTTTAAGCACATTCAGCCCCACAAGTCCATACTTTTTTTCTACAATTGAGTAGTTTTACTCATCATCCAATACTACATCCAAAAAAATGTCGCAGCATTTTGGCGATAAAGGAGATGCGACTATCTTTAACCCTCCAGCACCAAACTCACAAACTATGCCATCTATCAAAACCCTTATCAAACAAGCCCGATTTAAAGAAGCCCTGGATGTTTTAGAAAACCTGGTGCCTGATTACCTTCAGAACGACTTGATTTTGCTTTATTCGAGGATAACCACCCTCGAAAACCAGGTTAACAGAGAAGTGATCAGTACTGAAAATGCTGGAATAGAAACTGCAAAAATTCGTGCCGCTATCCTGTCCATTTTTGAAGCGGCAGGTATTCAAGATTTGCCGGATGAAGATCCGAAAACGTCTCCGAATATTTCAACTACGGGGCGAGACACTGGTGGTTTTGGTTCTGAAGTTGAACCCGTCGAAATTCCAGCCATTGAGCCTTTAACGGAAAGCCTTCTTGTGCCGAAAGGAGAAGATGGAAAGACCAAAATCCTTTTCCTAACTGCTAACCCTGCTGATCAGAAAAACCTGGCGGTAGATCGGGAGTCCAAGCTTGTATTGGTAGATGCACAGGGAAAGGCTCTGGATATTAAGATTTGTCCTAATATTGATAAGGCGAGTATGAACAAAATGGTCGCATTTGAAAAACCTCAAATCGTGCATTTTTCCGGGCATGGCTCGGATGGAAGCTTGGCCATGATAGACGCAAAAACAAATAATACAGCACCACTTAGCAACAATGATTTGGTACGTATTTTCACCCTCTTCAAAAAAGCTGGCGTGAAATGTGTGGTACTTTGCTCCTGTTGGTCTTTTAATCAAGCCAAAGTTATTTCTGAATTAGAGCTTCCAGTGGTAGGGATGTTGCGCAGGATAGCAGACGAAGAAGCCATTCAGTTTTCGAGGGAATTGTACTACCTGTTGGTAAGCGACAATCCATTAGAGGTGATTTTTGAGTTTGCAAAAGATAGTGTTTCTGAATCCAGCCGCGAAATCCCTTCCCTCTGGTACAATGGCAAAAGAATTGCATAATCGCCGCTTACCGCAGTTCTTTTTGCAGGTGTACCAGATTTTTGTTAATCTAGCAGCCAGATTATAAACAAACGTTGTAGAACTCAAAAAACAAGAACAATGATCAGACTTTTTTCAATGCTAGTTTGCTTCCTGGGGCTGAGTGTAGTGGTACTGGCTCAGATTGCTCCAAACCAACAGGTCAAACCAGAGATGACCGAAGTGTGGGAACCAGAACCCCGCGTAGTGACTCCTGGGGGCACGGCCAAAGCCCCTTCCGACGCCATCATTTTGTTCGATGGTAAAAACCTGGATGAATGGGTCGCCGCTGCGGGCGGCAAGCCAGCTGGCTGGAAAACAGACGGTAGCGCCATGACGGTCGTAAAAGGCACCGGAGGGATTCGCACCAAAAAAGAATTTGGCGACATTCAGTTGCACATCGAATTTCGTCCACCTTCAGTAGTAGAAGGCAATGGCCAGGGGCGTGGCAATAGTGGCGTCTTTTTGCAAGGCCGCTATGAGTTGCAGGTGTTGGACAGCTACAACAACCGCACCTACTCCAATGGCCAGGCAGGCTCCATCTACAAACAATCGATGCCACTGGTAAACGCCTGTTTGCCTCCCGGTGAATGGCAAGTGTACGACGTGATTTACACCGCACCTCGCTTCAATGCAGATGGCATCAAAATCACCCCGGCGTACATTACCGTGTTCCAAAATGGTATCCTGGTGCAAAACCACACCGAAATTCGAGGCACCACCGAATACATCGGCATGCCCAAAAACGTCGCGCACGGCAAAGGACCGCTGGAATTGCAAGATCACGGCAATCCCACCAGTTTCCGCAACGTGTGGGTTCGCGAACTGTAGGGGTAACCCTGCGTGGTTACCCCCCTCGCGGTTACCCCATCAATGCGATTTTGAAAAAATTGCGTTGGTGTATTGACGGCAACCGGAAAGGGCAACCGCAAGGGATTGCCCCTACGGTAACCCCAACGAATGGCATCCAATTCATTTTGGGTGCCATTTTCATTTCCAACAAAAAAATCCAACCTGCCTGCTAATTGGGCAAATGAAATCCTTATCGCCAACAAAATCATGGTGATCGCCTTCACAAAATCACTGCAACTGTTCAGCGGAAACCCGAACTTTACCCTAAAAAAGATGAACCTCCGCCATACCCGCTACCTCATCTCCGCTTTTACCACCCCACTCCGTTTGAACGAACCCTTTGATGAAATTGTGGATTTCGACCATCGTTTTCGGGGCATCCTGCGCCGTCATTTGGCCATTTTGGCATGGTGGAGCATTTTGAACATCCTGTTTGGCCTCTTTGCCTTGCTTTTCCTGGATGGCCAATTGTACTACTTCGCGACGATGAGCATGGTATGTAATCAATATGCTGATCGCGATGATGATTTTTTACCATGCGGTTTTTCGCCGCTTTCAAAAAGGCAATGCTTTTGAACGATTTGAGGCCCAGCGGCACGTGGAAAAGATGCTATTGTTGAACATCGGACTGGATTTTGCCTATTGTTTTATCGGCTTGTTGTTGCGGGAGCACGGCAAGGTGACTGGGATAATGCAGCCGGAATTGTGGTGCGGATTTGGTTGGGCGGTGGTGGCGCAAGGAGTATTTTTGTTTAGCCAGGATGCTTGGGTATACCGACTATACGCGGCTAATTTTGAGAAAGCAGCGCCGTTTTTGCGTGCAGTAATCAAAGAAGGAAATTGATCCCTTTCATCTAATAAAACGCCTTATACTCTCTTAACCCGATCACTTTAATCGAAAATAATCGAAGGCCTGCTTTCCGCTACTTTATATGTTGATTTTTTGGCGTAGCTTTAATTCAAATTGAAGCCAATGAATCCAGTCCAGCAAGCTTTATGGGAAAAAATCCTGCACTTTGAACTCAACGATCCGCAGGCCACTTTTCCCTTTGTGCAGCGCCTGGCCTTGGAGAATGGTTGGAAATTGGACTTTGCCTTTCGAGCTTTGCTGGAATACAAGCGATTCATTTACCTCTGCTGCGTTGCGCCTACTCCCATGACACCCTCCGATGAGGTGGATCAGGTGTGGCATTTGCACTTGATTTACACCCGCTCTTATTGGCACGATTTCTGCCGCGATACCCTTCAGCGCGACATCCACCATGGCCCCACCAAAGGGGGAAAAGCTGAGGACACCAAGTACAACGACTGCTACAGCAATACCCTGAAGCTTTACGAAGAACACTTTGCACAATTGCCCCCTGCCGATTTGTGGCCACCTGCTGAAATCCGATTTGCACCACTGAATTTTCGCCGAATCAATTTGAATCAATATTGGTTGTTCCCTAAGAAGCTGTTTGGTTTCAAGGCCCTTTGAGCTCGTGACATCAACTCAAACAGTTTCTAAAATCATCAAGAAATGATATCAGACATCAAACAACTCTCGCCTGCTGAAATGCTGTTTTTGCAGGAACCTAACCGATTAAATGGTCGACAGATGATGCGCGTAACGCTGATGGATTTGATTGTAAAAGGTGTCTTGCAAATTCAAAGAATATCAACTGACCCGGAAAAGCCTATTTATGTCGTCAGCCCAGACACCTATTTTTACCAGTATCCCCCTTTGTTTCATGAGGAACCCTTTTTGGAGCCTTTTCGGATGGGGGAAAAAATCATGGAACTTTATTTATTGGCTAATCTGGTCACTCAACGATGTGGTTCCTACCATGGTTACCAGTTCAAATATGTGCGTAAGTCACCCCGTTTGATGGATTTACTTCCCAAAAATTTCTGGAATACTTTTCACGTTTTTCCAGGCACTAAAGCTTCCAAAGAGTTGCGCCAGGATTTGAATGCTCGGCTTGGAACTGGTCAAAACATCGTCACTGCTTCCTTGAACCAACAGCAAGTATACCGACTGGCAGAACTGCCACTTCTACTAGGTTCGGGTTTGCTTTTAATTGAAAGTCTCGGCAAGGCTCTTTCCACTCAAACTTACCCCGAAGCCTGGTTAGAGGAGCTGACTTTGGCTTACACCCCTCTACAGAATCTTTTTAAACGACCAGCTACCGAAAATGACGCTGAAACTAGTTTTGGCTATTATGGCGGTATCGGTGATGCCTTTGGTGGTTGTAGTGGCGACGGTGGTAGTGGCTGCGGTGGCGATGGCGGATGTAGTGGTGATGGCGGCGGTGGTTGCAGCGGCGGTAGTGGCTGCGGTGGCGGTGGTTGTGGCGGCGGCGGTTGTGGCAGTTAAACCTTCACCGATTGAAAAAACTCACTCGGCGACTGATTGGTGATCTTTTTAAAGGACCGATTAAAGGCTGTTTTTGAATTAAACCCTACTTCAAAAGCAATGCTCAGCAACGTATAGTGCTGAAAATGAGGATCTTCCATCCGTCGTTTGAATTCTTCAATCCGATAGGTGTTGATGAAATCAAAAAAATTGATGTCGTAGCCCTCATTGATCACTTTTGACAGTAAATAAGGGGGCATTTTGAGCATGCTAGCTAGCTCGTTGAGCGTTAGCTTGGGATTGACATAGGGTTTGTGTTGTTGCATATATGCTTCTACCTGATGTTTAAGGCGTTGCAAATGTTCATCACTGAGTTCTTCACTCTTTTTATCACTCAGATGGCCTGCTTTTACTTCCTCAATCGGAATCTCAGGTATGGCATTGAACAAAGAGACAGGTTGAGCGACTTTAAAAATTTCCGGTTGGTGAATGGCAAAATAACCCAAAAGGTGCGGGATAATGGAAAAAATCAACCAGACCATGTCGGCACTTTTTTCCGTAAACAACCAAATCTCTCGATGAGTGAGGAAACCAATCCCCGCAACGACCAGTGTGAAAGCCCAAAGCAACAAACAGACGCCCATGATGATCAACACTGTGAGCAAAAAATGCAGGTTTTCCTCAAAAGAATAACTGCGTTGGGATTGTTTGCGGTACCCTTGAATGGCATGCAGACTCAAATAGGTGTAAAACACATTGGAAAACCAACCACATACCGCCACTGCATTCACCGCCCACCAACCTTGGGCATCGTGACTCACCACATCCACTTTTAGGGCAGCCACCTCGGCCAAAAAGAAAGGCGTGTAAGCAAAAATTTGCAAGGCACTGGGAATAAAATGCAGCAATACCCGGGCTGAAAATTGATCACTTTGGAACAACAGCCGCCGCACATACAAATAAAAAGCCGGAGGATAGGCCAGCAACAAAAAGTCGGGTACAAACTGCAAAAAAGGAAAAATTTGTGCAATGTCCCGCTGATTGCCCAGCGTACGAATCAAGAGGATGGAGGAAACAAAAAACAGCAAAAAGACCAACCAACGATTGGCTTTGCGGTTAAAATCCTGAATGGTGGGGATGGCCAAAACCAGCAAAAAGCCCTGCAAAGCGGCAAACAAAATAATGATGTCGTACCAAGCAAAAGCCAACAAATTGCCAGACCCGGAGAGGTCTTCCCAGGTGGCAATTTCAAACGCCAGAGGCTGATTGGCTTTGATCTGGCTTCGAAACAGTAACCTGTTGGGTCGCATGCGCCCGTTTTCTTGACCCTCTACGGAGGCCCAAGTGCCCCGAGTAAACTTGAATTCGATCCGCTCTAATTCAGTGGAAAAATTGACCTGATAAGCACCATTGGCCTGGCGATAGAGGCGGTGGGCTTCATCGCGGGGGTTCCAGTTGTTGAAGTTTCCGACGAGGTATAGCGTGGCGTCGTGGGGGGTATTGTACGGGATTTGTTTGATAACCATTTGGTAAAAGGCCCGTTTTTCCCAACCCACAATGTCTATTTGTACTGCATGATGCCGTGGTGGCCCATCATACTTGCGACTGGGCATAAAATCGCCCAGGGTATCTCCTTCCACATAGGCCCAACTGCCTTGGGTGATTTTGTATTCAAAATGCAACAGTTCCTGATCGAGCTCGATGTAATATTGATCTGAAGCACGTTGAATGAGTTTAAAGGCAGGGTCGCCCGGATTCCAATTGTTGAAACTTGTTGCTAAATACAAGCCAGACTCCGGTAAAGGCAGCGGAGCTTTAACCCTTACCTCCAGGCGGATTTTGCCAAACGCAAAAGCACTACAACTCAGCAATAGAAGGGTAAGGAAGCTTGCTCTTTTCATGGTTGGGACTGTTGAGCGAAAGATAGTGAATTGTTGGGAAAAATGACTGAGATGGAGGGGTATTCAATGCTGGATTTATCCATTAATTTAGTGTTTGTTTAAGTTTTTGAGTTGAAGCAAAAACAATTCTAATTTTGGTTTATATTTGCAACTCAAATTGTTTGACAGTATAGGGGGCTTATAAAAAAAATTATAATGAATGACTTCGCCGTACAAGATATTTTAGCCGAATACGATCAAATCATCAAAACCAGAAACCTGGATGGCTTGCTGCCTTTTTTGAAAGAAAAATCGAAAGGGCATGAAGTAGCCTTGCGACAGCATATTATGGATGCAAAAGTTCATTGGGTAGACTACACAAATTTAGCCTCACAGTCAGATTTACAGGCAGGCCATGTGCCCTATTACGGAGGCAGAAGAGGTGATGAGCAACAGGTTGAGCTGATTATTTTGAGCGCCATCGCCTTATTAAACAAAAAAGACATCCAACGTTGGCATGAGCCTTTTGATTTCCTGCAGCGCATCAATCGATCTGAGTTGTATTTGGAAATAGTGGAATGGGCGAAACCCAAATGGATTGAGCCCTACATTTTACAGCGATTCCGTGGTAGAGGCGGGGATGTACTCGGGTATAGTGTATTGAGAACCCTAGAGAATCTGGGTATCATAAGCTATCAGCCCGCGATGTTTGCCCGCAGCCTTAGCCTATTTCAGCGTTGGGACTATACCGTCGAAATCAGGGAAAAAGACGTTATTGAGGCTCTCGATCACTGCTTGGAAGACCCCATTACCTGGCAACGAGACATACCTCAGCTTTTTATTTACGAAACCTTTTTATTTGCCACTACGGTAAGGTTTCAGCGAGAAACTGTTTATAGTCCTACCGTAAAATACCAACGAGAAGTAGGCAGCATGTATGTGTTTTTTCCGATTTGGGCGTACCTCTACCCAAAACTATTGAGTGAAAACAAGATGGATCGGCATTTTTTCATCGAAAATGCCTTGCGGATACAGACCAAAGAATGGAACAATGACCTAAAAACTTTTTATCGGAAACTCCTGGATGAAATCAAACTAAATACAGCAGAGCTCATTAAATTTCAGGAGCTTATTTTTTCATTTTTTCAAGCAAACCCGTTACCAGTACCCGCTTTTGGACTGGATTTATGCAAGAAGATGTATACCCATTCAGACTTTGATCTTCCTTCCTTTTTAGAATGGATTAATCCCTTGATGTTGAGGGCTGAAGCCAAAAAGGTAATTAAAAGTGCGCTACCGCTGTTGGAAAAAATAGCCAAGTTAAATCCGGATTTTCGGGGGAGCATCGCAGCAATTGTCGCAGATGTGTTTAGCATTCCAGAAATGCCCCTGCAAGAACGTGCGGCAGTAGCCTTGCAAAGGCTGAGCGTGTTAGATAGCTCTAGTCTGAAGGAAAGAATAAATGCTTATGTGCCTCAATTGCAAGGAAATATTAAGAAGGCCCTGGAGCCCTGGTTGGATGTTGAAGGGACGATTCAAGCGGAACCTGAACGCATAATTTATCAGTATCAACCGCTTAAAGAAAAACTGCTTACCCAAGCCATTCAGCTACCCGATACCTGGAATGATATCCTGTTTCAAGTAGGTAAATGTATCAACTCCAACGAACCTCAGGAAGCAGAAATCCTGTTGCATGCTTTTCTTTGTAAGCGGCATCTTTTTCCAGAAGATTATCCCGCGCAGCTGAGTCCTTACTACAAGCAACTGGAGCAAATTTATTATGATATAAGTTACAAAAACGATGTAAAGCGATTTTTACTCTGCAAGCTGCTGGATATCCAGGCCGATTACCGGGATAGAAATTACAAGGATGGCGTTCCAAGTACATTGGATTTAATGGAAAAGATGCTCGCCATCGCGGCAGAAAAGATGCAACAACAGTCCAAACTCCCTCTTTTGTGTGAACCCAGCCACTTGCCTTATTGGATTGAGCCCAAAATATTAGTTAGTCGAATCATTGCTTATCAGGAAAACAAGGAATCCATCCATGCACTCGATTTGAGTATCGCTATTGCCAGAATGTGCCGGGAGGGCATTGAGGATGCTACCCCACTGGTGTCACAAATTAAAGGGCACTTACAAATCCTTCTAAAATTTTGTCTGGGGCTGGAGTCCAAAATTCACTTGCATGACGAGAGATCTTTGGAACAATGGATGCCTGATCTTAAAGGAAGTCACCTTGAAAAACTGGCGTTGTGGGCGGTGGCTGCCCGCACTCATGATCCAGAAGGCACTTTTAACGAATTTATAGGAACACCTTTGCAAAAGGAGGCTTTTGTGGTTAAAGCGTTCCAGCCACATTTTTACTTTAGAGAAGCATGGGAAGACGGGATGAACTACAACACGCGCCAAATAGAACGCCTTAAATCCTGGGAAGAACTGGCCATCGACATGCCTGAAGCATTGTTCTCACCTACAAATTTACTGTATAGTTTGACCTTTCATCAAAACCGTGACCGTTGGAGCGATCATTTGTACAATCAGGCCAGTGTGTTTTTTTGGCACAGTCTGATGCCGCAAAATCCTGAACCACTTTCCATTCGACTAGCGATTTCTTCCTGCCAGAATGGTGATTTTGGGCGAAGTGATATGCAAGGATTCTTAAGGATCGTTGATCGACCAGAGTTTTGGTTTTCTGATGCCAGTACGCTGGTTTTCGCTTGTTGTTTTTTACAGGAAAAGAAAGAGACCCGTTTTTTGGCTACGGAGGTCTTGATTCATCTCATTGAAAAGCGGAAGTTAGATTTAGGCCTTTTTGGTGAAAAATTAGCATTTCTCATCTCTGGAAAATACGGGGTATTGTTGCGTTGCGTAGATGCCCTGGCTGCGATTAAAGACGTATCGCCTATACACAATACTGCATTGTTTATGATCTTGAATACGATACTTGCCAACTTGAAGATAGAGGAAAAGTTGCCCCTCAATTTTAAAAAACTACTGGAACACTACCTGGACATCCTAGTTAAAACGGGTCAAAAGCCAGCAAATGGAGCTCAGCTATTTCTAAAAAAATGGCAAGACATTCCTTCCGTTAAAAACCTGATCAAACAAACCATGCAACTCTGATCATGCAAAACTTAACCTATCAATACGACACTGGTTCAACCATCAAAAAATCATCTGGCTTGCATCAACTGATGTTGGCCCACCAAAGCGAACTGGCTGAAGTCAACAACATCCCCTGTTTCTTTTGGGGCAATCTCACTGAGCCCTACACCACGGCCAAATGCTGGAGTACCATCGCCAAAGTTGTGCGGAGTAGTTTCAGCCCTATTCCACCCAGCTTGCGCGACCCCATCGTTTCGGCTGGAGCGGAGCGCCTGCGTTTTGAGGGTTTTTCCTCCTGCAACGGAGTATACGTCCGCTTGGATATGCAACCGGAGGCTATCGACGGCGAGTTTATCGCCAGCGGAACCACCAATGTGGACTTCAACGACCCCATGCTCAATGCCCTCAATGCCATCCAAAAAAACGAACGCGTGACCCTGGCCGTAGGGCAAAAGGAGATGCAAGTGATCACCAGTAAAACGAAGGTGATCGAAAAAAAAGTCACCCTACCCACCCGTTGGATCAAAGGGCTGACTAGCGTCCAATTGTATCTGGTGGACATGGAACAGAAATTTGAAATCCCGAAAATTCAGGCCATTCAATTGTTCCAGAGTCTGCCTAGAGGAGTGCTTAAAGGAGATTTTTTTGTCAGCAAAAGAGCGGGAAAATTTATGTTTGCACCAGTCCCGACACCAGATAGTGTGCGCATTGGAGGAGTGCAACGCTTACGCTTGTTGGAAGGTCTTTTACCTTTATTGGACAACATTATGGTGTACGAATCGGCCGATAGAGAAACCTGTGCTTTCGTTTGTGAATTGGGCAAAATGCAACTGCTCATGGCTTTTTCGCCAGACAACAACCGTGGCTTTTCCGGTGAAGGAAAAGTTTTGGAAAACCTGACCCAAAATGTACCTATCGAATGGATTTATGGCCTGAACGCCCTTTTGAAATCCAATGAAATCTTCAGCCCAACCCTACTTTCAATCGAGCAAGACATTGATTTGGGTACGATGGATCAGCTTACTGCTGGGCTTTCTTCCATAGGCTTATTGGGCTACGATGTGGCAGCAAACAACCATTTTTACCGCCGCTTGCCCTTTAAAACAGAGCGCATTTTGAGCTTGAATCCTCGCTTGAAAAACGCAAAAAAACTGATCGACAACGATGAGGTGCAATTTGTGCAAAACACTCTTGGGTACATCGAAGCATTGGTCAAAGGCTCCGGGGTACAGCACAAAGTGGTGATTGAAGCCGACCAACAGCGTTGTACTTGTGATTGGTACACCAAATACCAGGGCAAACGTGGGATTTGTAAACACGTTTTGGCGGTGAGAATGAAGAGGGAAGCAGGGGAATAAATTTAGAATAGCCTAAGATAAATAGAATCCTAAACAGCAGACCTAAAGCAGGTTGCAATTACTTCTAAGGTGCCCCTTAGGTGTCTGAGGTTTCTTAGGTGGTGAAAAAAAAACTGTAAGCACATTTTTTCACCACCTAAGAAACCTAAGAAACCTAAGCCACCTAAGGGACACCTTAGTTACTCCTTCCGCTCCGACTCCAATCCTGCCCCACTCACCAAATTCCCAAAAAACAACGCATTCAGGAACAAACGATTCGTCCCGTACCAATGCGCCCGGAAATTTGGATTGTCGGCCATATAAATCACCCGACCAGCGCCTGAGCCACTGACCACGATCCCCGCAGAACCTTTCACAATATCGGTATACTTGCGGTTCAGGTAACCAGCCATCAACGGATTGGCGGTGTACACCAGCGGAGAAGCATAAGGATTTTTCGATTTTTCCATAAACACCTCGCCATCGCGGAAAACTGGCATTTTGTTGCGCTTCAAACCAAAAGCCAGGGGATGGCTCAGATCCAATTCCGCCTCAAAAATAGTCCCGGGGATTTCCTGGGCACCCGTATCATCGGCAATTTCACCATAAGGGCGGCGGCCAGTTGCAGCATCCGCATTTTTGTATTCTTTCATGGTGGCAAACCCGATGCCTTGGCCTTTCAACCAGGTCACTGCACGTTGGATGCCGATGATGGTACCACCTGCGCTGACCCATTCTTTCAACTTGCTCACTCCGACTGGGCTAATCGTTTGGAAAGTGCCATCGCCCAGCACGATTACGTTGTACCGACTGAGGTTGGAGCGGGCTATGTCGTCGGCTTCCACTTTGGATACGGCCATGTCGAAACGGGTATCCAACAAATGCCAGGCTTCGCCAGCGGTGTTGGGGCCCATGCCTTCACCCACCACAATCATGACCTTGGGTTGGCGCAAGGTGAGGAAATTGTTGCTCCCCAAATCGATGCCCTCGGTGGTGAAACCTGTGCTTACCGCGTCAATGCGAACATTCAGTTCTTTGACAATCTCGGACACCCATTGGTGAATTTCAGCCGGGGTAGCGCTTTGGTTTTGAACCGGAATCATCACGGTACCCATATCGTATTTTTTACCCTGCAAAGTGATGGGCTGCATGCCAACTTTGGTGCGCAGACCTTTGCTTTGCAAGAACTGCAAAGCCCGTGGGGCATAATAATCCTCCCATTCCAGCATGTAGGCATAGTTGCTTTGCGCGGGCGGAGCGATGGGCGTACGCTCGGGTTTGGGACCCGTTATTTTTGACCCCATTACGTTGCCAGCAGTACCTTTTTTAGACAATGCTGCATAAGGCACATTGAAGGCCATTGGCAGTGCCCAACTGGAAATGTCGTAAAAAATACTGTCTTCAAAGCTGGTGGTGGTTTCAAAAATGCCCCGCACCAGACGGTATTGTTTTTGTTCCATGGGTACCACAAAAGCCTGATTGGGCTCAAAGTTTTTGCCCTCCACACTGATTTTGCTGCCCAGGTTGTACACCTCGATCTCCTGCCTACGCAAGATTTCTACCAGCCGATCAGTACGCGCCTGATCGTAGGGGTCACCAAATACATACCCCATGCGGCTATCGTTGCGCGCTTCCTGTATGGCCGATTGGAAGAAACCTTTTTGATGCTCCAATAATTCCTGCTTGAGTTCTACCGCAGCTTTTTGGGTCGACAGTGCAGTACGCACCTGATTGCGAATGGTGAACGGAAAGGTGAGCAGACCATTGGTAGTTTCTTGCACATGGCCCCGTGAACTGGCTTGTTCAAACAGGATACCGATACAACCTTGCACATCGGGGAAAGTGGAACCTTTACCGTAATAAAAGTCATCGTATCCTTCCTGCGAAAAATACAAAGACCCAATCTCATCCAGGTATTTGGTATGGTATTGACCAATTTTGATGGTCAACTCCTGGTTTTGTTTGGGCGTGATGGGGTTGACCCGTGAAGGTACTCCTGGCATAAAAAAGAAAGAGGAGTTGGAACCCATTTCGTGGTGATCGGTCAGGATGTTTGGTTTCCATTCGTGGAAAATCTTAGCTCGCCCCCTTGATTCAGGATGTGCTCCTGAGAGCCAGTCGCGGTTGAGGTCAAACCAATAGTGGTTGAAACGACCACCGGGCCAGACCTCGCTGTATTCCCGATCCTGGGGGTCGGCGGTGAGGTGGCGGTTGCGGTGTTGATTGGCCCAGGTCGAGAAGCGGTGGAAACCATCGGGATTGAAACAAGGATCGAAAATGATGATCACCTCGTTGAGCAATTTTTCTATTTCCGGGCCTTGACCTGCCGCCAGGTAATAAGCGACCAGCGGCGCGGCATTGCCCCCACTAGACTCATTGCCGTGAATGGAAAAACCCTGGTAAACGACCAGTGGTGTGGTTTTGAGGTCGGCTTTATCCGATTCTGCAGGGTTGCTGACCTGAAAATGCTTGGCCTTTAAATCCGCCAGATTTTGGTGATTGCGCTCGGAAGTAATCGCAATGTACACCAAAGGGCGACCCTCGTAAGTGCGGGCGTATTCCGTGAGTTTGAAGCGGGGTGAAAGCTCGGCCAGTTTGCGCATGTAGGCCAATTGTTGATCGTGGCTGATGTGCCATTCCCCGATTTGATACCCCAGATAGGCTTCAGGGGTGGGAATTTTTGGGTCGTAAGTGATCTGTGGAAGATAATACGACAAGGGTTGTTTCTCCTGTGCAAAGCCCAGGTATGAATACAGCAAACCCAGGATGAGTAACCATTTTTTGCTCATATACAGTTTGGTTTAAATTGGTTTATGAAAAAAAAAGCGGCTAGTTTATCGCACACAAACTAACCGCTCCTAAAAACCAAAAATAACAAAACTCAAATGAGCAACATGGAATACTTAATGATTCAAGAATGTCTGAGGGCTGGATGAAGATGATAAACCGCTCTCAGGCGACAGACAACTTGCTGCGCCAAAACTCGGTTGATCAATCAGCCGCAATTTTTGAGCACAAAATCGAATTTTGATCAACGAGCAATACCTGGCGCAGACTGCCGTTGCCTTGCTTCACGCGCAGAATGTAACGGCCTTTGGGCAGGTCATTCAGGTTGAGGCGGGCGCTGTAGCCATTGTGGTCATTGATGACTTGTTCGTGGAAGGTTTCACGGCTGTCGAGACTTTCCAGCGTGAGTACCGTTTTTTCCTTTTGTAAGTTGGCCAGTTGAACAACGAGCGCGCGTTCATCTACTCGGGTGCTCAATAGTACATTTTCAATCGGCAGAGTAGCAAGCAGTTGCAGCATAGGCAAAGCTAGCGCTAAGGACATTAATAGACGCTTCATAATAACAGGTTTAAATGTTAAAAAGGGCAACGCCACGGGTGAAGTGGCGTTGCCATGTCGGGTAAACTTCTTATCAGCAAAGACGAGTGAGGAGGGAAAAGAGTTGCTCGAAAAAGTGTTAAAATTGGTCTTGCTAGATGAAAAGCTATTTTTTGGTGACCAAATGGCCGAATGCTGGTACGAAATTGTAGAAACTGGTTTTTAGTTTTTTTCAGATGCTTACTTTTTGACAAGCTCAAAGCGAAAGCGCATCGACAACACCGTTGTAGAACTCAAAGGATTGCCCCCTTGTAGGCCATAAATATGCTCATAGCTGCCTTCTTCGGCCATGCCGTAATAGTCCAGGTCTTTTTGGTCTAACTCTTCAACTTCCAAAACCTTTCCCAGGGAACAATTCATGATGACCGCCATTTTTTCTGCTTTGCTGCGCGCTTTATTGAACAGTTTTTCAAACAGCTCGACTTCATCATTTTGAGCGGGAGGGAACACTTTATCCCCAATATTGCCCTCCACGTAAGTCAGTTGCCGCAGCAAGATTAGTAGCTTGTCGAGCTCGGTTTTGTTAGCGACCTTGATTTTAAAAATGGCAAAGGGCATTTCTTCTTTAGAGATGGCGTAGTTCTCGTCCCGATTTTCGCTGTACTTCACTTTATTGGTTTCCAAAAATTGCTTGAGTTGCGTTTCATTTTCCTTGATGCGCGAGCGCATGACTTTGCGCTGGGCTTCAAAATCGCGATCAAGATCATATTCTTCATTCAATTCGGGATTTACCCGTAGGTGGTATTCCATGGAAGTAGGCTGGCGTTCCAGGGATTCACTTACTTTCACATCCAGATACGAAGGTGATTGAGCGTCGAGCCCGCTCATACCAGCTAAAAGACAGAGCGACAGGATCAGTTTTTTCATGGTGCGTTAAGTATTGATGAGTTTTGAAAAGACGTTTAACTTGCAAACGTTTCTAGACAAGCTTTTGTACCAAAATTAGCAAACAAGTGCTCAAAAAATTACAATCATGCGAATTACCCTGATGCTATTTTTTTGTCTGGCCATCTTTAAAGGTTTTTCACAGGAAAAAAAGGCCTGGCAATGGTTGGAACCCGCTGATACATTTAATGCCAAACGAGTCCGTTTGTTGAGTATTGGTGGGGCCGCTGCATACGGTGTAGCATCGGTGGGACTGTATTCCATTTGGTACCGGGATTACGAATTGGGGCCTTTCCATTTCTTTAATGACAAGTTTGGCAACAATGACGAATGGGAAAAAGTGGACAAAGCCGGGCATGTTGTTACCGCATACGTTGAAAGTTACCTGGCCTTTCAAGGCATGCGCTGGGCGGGGGTGAAGCACAAACCTGCAGTGTGGATCGGAGCTGGTGTAGGCACGATATTGCAGGGTACGGTAGAAGTAATGGATGGTTTTTCGGCAGGTTGGGGCTTTTCCAAAATGGATTTTTTGGCGAATACCATTGGCGTCACTGCCTTTGCAACCCAGGAATTGTTGTGGAAAGAACAACGCATGATGATTAAAGTGTCGAACACCCGGCCCAATTACCCCAGTACCCTCATTCCAGGCAGAAATGGTGGCCCACCCTTGACAGTGAGGCAAATTGCCCATGGCCTCTACGGCGATAATTACTTGGAAGCCTTCATCAAAGACTACAACGGCATGACCGTTTGGGCTTCGATCAATCCTTCCTCTTTTTTAAAACTGCCTGAAAATAGTCGTTTTCCCCGCTGGCTCAATGTCGCAGTAGGTTTTGGCGCTGATGGGGTTTATGGCGCGTATGGCAACGTGTATACCGATGCCAACGACAGTTACGGCCTGACCAATATCCCTCGGGAAAAAGAATATTACCTCTCTTTGGATGTGGATTTGCGCCGGATTCGAACCCGTAGCCCTTTGTTGCGTACCGTTTTTCAAGGCTTATCCTTTATCAAAATACCTGCTCCAACCCTGGAAATGAGCTCGATTGGCAAACCAAAGTTTCATTTTTTTTATTGGTAAAAAATGTCGTGGAACCAGCAGCAGGAGCTACTTCTCGATGGGGTGATTAAAATTACCCTATTCAGCTGGATGATTTATTTTAGATTTGCTAATTCCAGAATTTTCGCCCAATAAATTTTTCCTGGGGCCAATAATATGAAACAATGAAACGATTAGCACTTTTTTTATTCTGCACTGCACTTGGCCATTTGACCAAAGCGCAAAACCTTGCCGATTCGCCCTGGCACGTTCAAGCCAGGGACATCAATCCAAGTAAGTATTTTGGGGTAACCGTCGCCAACGGAATGGTTGGCTTGGTCTCCTCTCCCGAGCCCATGCGCGTCAAAGACGTGGTGCTCAATGGAGTCTACGATTATTACCAACGGGGCCGCGTGTCCAACATCCTCAAAACTTTCAACCACATCAACATGAACCTCGATGTGGATGGTCGCCGGATGGGTCGCGCCGACATCAGCAATTACCAACAAACGCTGGACATGCAAAAGGCGGAGTTGAGCACTACGTTTGAAGTAGGCGACAAACTGAGTGTCAAACACACCTTGATGTCGCTGCGTCACTTGCCTTTTACCGCCATGAGCGTCGTGGAATTTCGAGCCAAAAAAGACGTCACCATCACCCCGATGAGCGTGATCGAAGCGCCCGACCACCTCAGCGATGTGCGCAATTACTACAGCGAAATCGATCGGCCCCACGTCACCATCCCCTTGCTGACCTCGGTGGCGAATAGCCCGAGTGGCAAAATCAAAGTGGCGGCATCCACCAGTTTTGTTTTTGAAGAAGCACATGGTCTGGAGCCCCGGATCATCCATGAGGATTGGGATTACAACATGCACTTGGCCAAGTTTTCCAAAAAACTCAAAGCGGGTGAGACCTACCGTTTTGCCCTGGTCGGCTCAGCGGTATCCTCCGCCCACTTTCAAGACCCTCAAAACGAAGCCGAACGCCTCACCATTTTTGCCAAACTGGAAGGTACTGCCCGTTTGCTCAAACGCCACGAGGCCGAATGGTCCAAATTGTGGGAAAGTGACATCATCATTGAAGGCGACCTGGAAGCGCAACGGGCGGTGCGCTTTGCGGTGTATCACCTGTATTCTTTTGCTCGTGAGGGAACCGCTTACAGCCTTTCGCCGATGGGTTTGTCGGGTTTGGGCTACAATGGGCACGTCTTTTGGGACACCGAATTGTGGATGTACCCACCTGTGCTGATGTTGCAACCCAGTATCGCCCGATCTTTACTCGATTACCGCTTTGAACGCCTGGAAGCTGCCAAACGCAATGCCTTTTCGCATGGTTACAAAGGGGCGATGTACCCCTGGGAATCCAGCGCTGATGGCTCGGAAGACACGCCAGTATGGGCACTCACTGGACCATTTCAGCACCACATCACCGGAGACATTGCCTGGGCCAACTGGAAATATTTCCAAGTGACCAAAGACAAACTTTGGCTGCGTGAACGGGGCTGGCCAGTAATCAAGGCTGCCGCCGAATTTTGGGCCAGCCGGGTGGAACGCAATGGCCCCGGCAAATACGACATCAACAACGTCATCGGTGCCAACGAATGGCAAGAGAACATTGACAATAATGCCTTCACCAACGGGATGGCCATCACCTCCCTGCGCATCGCGACCCAAACCGCGAAAGAACTGGGCCTAACGCCCGATCCAGATTGGGAACACGTTGCGCAAAACATTCCGATTCTCAAATTCCCGGACGGCACCACCAAGGAAAATGCGACCTATGATGGCGTAACCATCAAACAAGCGGACGTAAACTTGTTGGCTTTTCCACTCGACATCGTCAAAGATGAAGCCAGTATTCGCAAAGATTTGATGTATTACGAGCCCCGCATGGCCCCCGACGGCCCTGCAATGGGTGGATCGGTATTGGCGGCTTTGTATGGTCGCCTGGGTGACGCCGAAAAGGCCTACTTGATGTTCAAAAAAAGCTACCAACCCAACCAGGTGCCTCCCTTTGGAGTCTTGGCAGAAACGGCGGGCGGGAACAACCCCTATTTTGCCACGGGTGCAGGCGGGATGCTGCAAGCCATCCTGGCTGGATTAGGTGGCCTGGACATCAATGACCAGGGTATTATTCAACTAAAAACCAAATTACCCAAAGCCTGGAAGTCGCTGACTTTGAAGGGAATTGGGGCGGAGAAAAAGACTTTTGTGGTCAAACCCTGAAACTTATCTAAACATGAAACATACTTACGTTTTGTTGTGCAGTCTTGCACTTGGACTTTTGGCCTGCCAAAAAGAATATGATCAGGTCGAAGCCGAAAACCCCGAGTACCTACACCGCTCGGTTTATGCATTGAATGAAATCATCATTCACGATATTTTTTCGCCGCCGGTGGCTAGCCGGATTTATGCCTATTCTTGTTTGGCGGGTTTTGAGGCCGGGCGTCACGCCGATTCCACTACCCAGTCTCTGGCTGGACAAATCCGCTGGCTGACCAAGCCGCCACAGCCAGAAGCCGGGCAAACGTATTGTTTCCCACTAGCTGGAGTACACGCGTTTTTGACAGTAGGCAAAGCCTTGACCTTTTCTGAAGACCTGATGGATGAATTTCGGGAAGGGCTTTATGCTGAATGGAAGAAAAAATCGGGCATCCACAAAGACGTATTTGATCGCTCTATTGCCTATGGCACCGCAGTGGGTCAGGCGATCATCGAACACATGAAAACAGACAATTACAAGGAGACCCGGACTTTTCCCAAGTTTACCGTAGACGAAAGTGACCCGGCGCGCTGGCAACCAACTCCACCTGACTACAAGGATGCTGCTGAGCCACACTGGAGCAAAATCCGGCCCTTTACCCTGGATTCTGCGGGGCAGTTTTTACCACCCCCTCCACCCAAGTTTGACACCAGCAAAGGCAGTTTGTTTTATCAAAAAGTAGAAGAAGTATACCACGCGCTCGATGGAGCAGATCGCGACGAAAGGGAAGAAATTGCCTATTTCTGGGACGACAACCCCTTTGTATCTCATCATGCTGGCCACGTGATGTTTGCGGATAAAAAAGTGACGCCGGGTGGGCACTGGATGAACATTGCGATGTTGGCTTCACGGATGGAAAAAGCAGATTACGTCAAATCTGCGGAGGCTTATTTGTACACCTCCATTGGCCTACTGGAAGGGTTCATTAGCTGCTGGCACGCCAAGTATACCTACAACCTGGTGCGCCCCGAAACCTACATCAACAAGTACATCAACCAGGACTGGCGGCCCTTCCTACAAACACCCGCTTTCCCGGAGCATACCAGCGGGCACAGCGTGATTTCGCGGGCTTCTTCCGAAGGTTTGACACACCTCTACGGCGACAACTTTGCTTTCCGAGATACCACCAATGTTGAATACGGCCGTACTGCCCGGAATTTCAAGTCTTTCATCCATGCTTCGGATGAGGCGAGCATCAGCCGTTTGTACGGTGGGATTCATTATTTGCCTGCGCTGGATTTGGGTGCGGAGCAGGGGAAGAAGGTTGGGCAGTGGATTCAGCAAAGGATTAGGACACGAAAAAAAGAGTAAAACTCAGAGAAAATACATATATTTAGGATGCTGAGGAAGTTACAGGAGTGACCTGTGCTTCTTCAGCACCTAATCCTCATCGCGATGCGCTGAAGAAAAAAATTCGGCAATATTGTTGAGAATATAATTGATTGAAAATATTTTATACATGATTATTATTTGCAAATCAATATCTTTTAAACAAATTTTAATGAAGCAGTTTATAGCTTTCCTTTTCTGTTTGGTAGGTTCAGTTTTTGCTTTCGCTCAGCCCTCGCTCAAATCAGAGCCCATCAATAATTATCCTGCACATACGAAGTTTTGTGAAGCCATTGATTATGATCAGGATGGAGATATGGACCTTGTTACTATAGAACTAGGCTCTTGGTATGGCGGGAAAGACCATCCAGCTGTGGTATTGATGGAAAATACACCCTTCAAAAATTTCCCTAAGCGAAAAATCGTCCGTATTAATCACATCAATGATATTACTGGTTTTAGCATTGGAGATTTCAACCAAGACAATCACCTAGATTTTATTATCACCTTTAAAAGGCTGAACCGTACTCAAAATGACGGAGGTGCGATTATGCTGTTGCAAGGACTTAATGGTGAATTTTCAGAACATAAGATTATTGAGCAATATAGTATAGCTCAAAGCATTGTTTCAGATTTTGACAAAAATGGCCACATTGACGTATTGATGTATCATTATACCATGGATAAAGATAGAAATGGCCAGGATTCAATCTCCAATGAAATTGCAATAAGTTGGGGAGGTGAAAATGGATTCAAGAGCAAAAAACTGTTTAGCCCTGATCAGGAAATCGATGCATTATTGGGAGAGGATATTGAAGATGATGGAGATCTAGATTTAATTTTTTTTGCAGGATATACTTTTAATGTTTTGATCAATAATGAAGATGGCGATTTTCAGCCGAAATATGAAAAGACCAAAAAGGTAGGCTTTTCCTCCTCCAGCAATATTCAATTAATGGACGTAAATAAGGATCAGAAAAAAGATATAGTTTTTGTAATGTATAATCATACGAGTCAAGAAAACAAGGTCTATTATTTAGATGCGAATATGGATTATGGGCTTAAGCAGCTTCCTGTTGATCAGGATTTAACGAATGATAGACATTGGAACACAATTAATTGCACCGATTTGAACAAGGATGGTTTAACTGACGTAATTTATTGCACACTTGGGAAATTATGCTGTTTTATTCAAACCCAAGCCTCAAATTTTACTTTGTTAGTCATCAATGATGGCTTTTTAGAACAACAAGCACTCGTTACAGACATCAACAATGATGGGAATAACGACATAATAAGTTACGGTGGGACATTTTCTTCGATGACGTGGTTTGAAAACATTAATTTTCAGTTCCATCCTCATCATATTGGATTATTGTTGCATCAGTTATCTTGGTCTAAACCAAGTGATTTTGATAACGATGGAGATAAAGATTTTTTGATCACAAATAGGTACGCAACTAGACATATATTATTTTTCCAAAATGATGGCAAAGGCCATTTTCAAAATTGGATACTGCCAAGCAAAATAGAGTCACCGGAGCATCTTGGCATTTTAAATGTTGATGAGGACAAAAACAAGGATGTAGTTACCAATCTAACCAAAAAGGGCCAACTTGTATGGATAGCAAACAGAGGCCAATTTCAAACTTGGCCACATCATGTGATTGACTCTAACCTATTTGAGCTGTCGTGCCTACAAATTGGTGACTTGGATAAAGACAACAAGGAAGATGTCATATTATCCCTTAACAAAAATGCTCAGGTAGTCGCTTATCTAAATAAAGGCAAAGGTAAGTTTAACAAGTCAATCGTAGTCGATTCAGTGTACAAACCACAACAAATAGAGCTAGGTGATTTCAATTTAGATGGGCAAATGGATTTACTCGTGGTCAGCAAGGATAGCTCCTGCCCACTTACTTTGCATCCACAATTAAGTAAGGGTGGGTTTGGTCGCCAAAACCTATTAAAGGATATGTTTGTAAAAGACATCAATATTGTGGATTGGAATAAGGATAAAAAAATGGACATCGTTGTTTTGGGTCAATTGCGATCTGGCGATAGCTATGCAAATTTTAGCTATAAATCAGAGGTTTTTGTCCTGCTAAATCGCGGCAAGGACTTTGAAAGGGT
>JAIYAV010000069.1 GCA_027488855.1 Saprospiraceae bacterium | reverse complement strand
ACCCATTCTGCTCGCTCAGAAGTGCTTGGACAAGACTTTTGATCTTGCTATCTCTTTTTTCCTCAATTTGGCAAACAACTGGGCTCTTTTTTTTCCTAAAAAAGTGTCCGCCTAGAAAACAATATCATACACCAAACTATCTCTTTTGCCAGTTCACCACGTTTTCCAGCAGCTGCACAAACTCCGGCTCTTGAAAGGTTTGGCTGGTATGCCCCATCGAGGTATAAAAAGTCAGTCCTTTCCCAGTTGCTTTGAACCAAGCTACCGGGTGGGTTTTGCCCATACCAAAGTTTTTACTACTTATAAAAAGGATATTGCCATCGGGATCAATGGCTTCGCCATTGATGGTGTACACTCCAGTGAACCCGTTTTTGAGTGGATTGTCAAAAAATACGTACCATTCATCGGTGTGTGACCACCGGGCCGGCAATTGATCCCATAGCGTGCTATCGGCTAGCGGCTGGAGCATGACCTCCGCGGATTGCAATTGGTGTTTGATCGGGTGATGCGAAAATTTTGCCCCCAAGAGGTTTTTTTCGTACCAATCCCAATGGTGCGAATCGTCTCCAGCGCCATGGATGCCAATCAGGCCACCGCCGTTTTCCACATAATTTTCCAAGGCTGCTTGCTGCTCCTTGTTGAGTACCGCGCCCGTTGAGTTGTTAAAAATGACGACCTGGAATTTGGCCAATTGCTCCGCATTAAACACGCCCCCTTTTTCGGTTTCGTACAAAAACCAGTGGTTCTTTTTGGCCATTGCTGCAAACATCTTTTTGGAGGCAGTGATGGCTTCGCTGTGCCGGAAACCAGTTGTTTTGGAAAACAGCAATACGGCAGCCTGGTCTTCCGGGAAGTTGATGGCCGGTTTTTCCTTTTCATACGAAACCGGAAAGCCATTTTTGACCTTGTAGATGAACCCGGCGATTAGGATGACAAAGAGGACGACAAGGCCCAGGATGGAAAACAGAATGATTTTGAGCGCTTTTTTCATGGCGGACTGATTTAATGTTTGTTTACGATGAATAGCTCCCCAACCAGGCGTATCTCCCAAAAAGAAACAGCCCAATGCTTGCCACCGGGGTGATGATCAACATGGCGATCAAGCCAAAAATTAAATCATCTGGATTGCCCGAACTGATTTTGGGAATGCCCAATTCAAAGATACCAAAATAAGCTGCTGCTACCCCCAACAACATCCAAAGCAGACCCAGGAATTTTTTAAGTGGGTTTAGCCCCTTTACCCAAGTTCCCACTTGCGGTTTTTCACGCAAATACAACAACCCAATCACTAGACTGACACTCATCAATAAAATGGGATAGGTCAAACCTGCGAGATAGTAGTGCGCGTCCCTACCCAGATTGGCTTTTTCAATCAAATAAGTGGCAATCACGGGTGCCATTCCCCCAAAGATGCCATAACTGATGTGATAAGGCAATGAAAAAGAGGTGTAGCGGATTTGGATGGGGAACATTTCCACCAAAAAGGCCGAAGAAGGACTGGCGGAAAGGGCACAGATGATGACCAACAAAAGGGTGAGCCCAATCAGCCTCCAGCGATCTGCGGTATTAATGGTAATGATCTGGCTCAATTCTGCTTTGCCCTTTTTTCCTTGCTTTAAGCTTTGTTTTTCGATGCTTTGTTGGACGGTACCATCGGTAAAAACACGGGTGCTGGTCGTAGTGCGCAAGGAATCACCGTTGGGCAAGAGCGTATAACTGACTGTTACCTTTTGGGCAGCCTTGTTTTCCGTGCGCTGAGCTGTGTCGGTAGTCCGGTACATTTGGCTGTAAATGGGCCGAAAACAAAAAATAGCCAACAAAAGCCCCAACATCAGCAAGGGTTTGCGCCCCACCCGATCCGATAGCCAACCAAAAAACACGTAAAAGGGATTGCCCAGCAACAAACCGACCATGACAATTTGGGAGGTTTGGTTGTAGTCCAAAAAACGGAATTTGATCAAAAAATTCTGTACATAAACGATGGAGGCGTAACTGGCTACCCCAATGCCTAGGGTCAATCCAAAGGTGGCCAGTAGCACAACTTTTAGGTTTTCCTTTTTGCCCAATGCTTCCCTCAAGGGATTTTTGGAAGTGCGCCCCGCCTGTTTGGCTTCCACAAACAAGGGCGACTCGGCCATGCTTTTGCGCACATAAATGGAAATGCCCACCAGAATTGCCGAAACCAAAAATGGAATCCGCCAACCCCAGCTTTCCCAAGCGGGCGTACTCATGGCGTTTTTGGTAAGCAAGATCACCCCAAAGGAAAGCAAGAGCCCACAAGGGCCAGCTACCTGAATCCAGGAGGTCCAGAATCCGCGCTCGCGCACCGGTGCATGCTCGGCCACAAAGGTGGTTGCCCCGCCGGTTTCGCCTCCAATGGCCAGGCCTTGCAATAGTCTTAAAATGAGTACAATCAGTGGAGCAAAAAATCCGATGCGCTCGTAACTCGGCACCAGTCCCGTGACAAAAGTGGAGCCCCCCATCAGCACCAGCGTGGCCATGAAGGTGTATTTTCGCCCGATCAGGTCACCCAGGCGACCGAAGAACAAGGCGCCAAAGGGACGCACCACCAAGCCCGCCGCAAAAGTGGCCAGGGTAGCTAAAAAAGCGGCAGTGGGGTTTTCTTTGGGAAAAAACTGGCTGGAAATAATACTGGCTAGTCCGCCAAAAATAAAAAAGTCATACCATTCAATTACAGTACCTACCGTAGCAGTGCTGATGATGGAGCGTAGGGAGTGCTGTCGCATAGAATCCTAATTAATGTTGCACAACCAAAGGTACAGTTTCCAGCCGATCTGCCGTACTCAGCACCAGGGTATATATGCCACTGGGCAAATCATGCCCGGGCATTTGCCAGCGCATTTTTTGCTGCTGGACTACCTCTACCTGGCTGGTTTTGAGTGTACGCCCCAGTGCATCGTGTAATTCGATGCGAAGCTGCCCGGAAATGAGCGGAACAAAACTAAGTTGAATTTCCGCATCGACTGGATTGGGGAATAGTTGAAGCTGAGCAGTTGGTGGTTGTACTTCGCGTACCGGCACGGTGGCCCTGGGCGGAGCTTTGAAGCGCACACTGGTAATCTGGTTTTGCGCGGTGTTGAAGTTGAGCTGAGCAATGACTTCTTTGGTGGTATTGCTGAAGAAATTGTGGCTGATCAAGGTATCAACGCCCAGCACAGAGGCAAAAGAGGCGTTCTGGTTCACAATCAAATCCGTCGCATCCAACCAACCCAGAAAAGTACGAACGTCAATCCGGGTAGAGATGTATTCGGTGCGTTTTTCCCGCAAAACGGTGTATTGGGCAAAAGGCAACTTCAGGGTACCAAAAGCATCTACCACATCGTTGCGGGAAAAAGTCAAACGAACGCGGATGGAGTCAACTAAGGCTGCGCTGCTGGGAAGATTCTTTTTGACAACCTCCGGTAATTCACTCACTGCAAATCCCTGAATGATAGCAGAATTGGCAACTTTGATGTCGAAAAAATTCATCGGAGAACGGCGCTCGGTATAGGCGGGAAGCAATTTAAACCGGGCGTTCAAACCCAATCCAAAGGGGTCCACTCCGGCATACCCCATGTTTTCAAAACTGCTATTGGTGACATTGTAGTAGGTTTCCCTGATTGCGTCTACCACCACCAGTTCAGCACCAGGATATGCGCTGGCATTTTTACCCACACTTGCAGCCCGAAATACCTGACTGGATAAAGACCGGGCGACTAATTTGCTCAAATCCCAGGTTTGGGGGCCGCCTGGTGGCGTGTAAAGGCTTTGCACATCAAGAGCAGGCCGATCATCAAAGGCGTAGCGCAAGGTATCGTTAGGAACAGGAAAGGTAGCGGAAGTGACAGTAATTTGGGCCGAACAAAACTGGGCAATAGCCAGGAATAAAAGGGTATTGAAGAGCTGTCTCATAGCATTGGGATTGGTGCATAAATAGTTTGATCTGGATTGGCCTTGATTTTTTGGTTCGCGGCTAGGTAAAGATAAACTGTTTTTTTACTCAAAATCCCGTTTTGTTAAGGCGACCTAATGTTGTGGCTTTGTAAACCTTATTGGAAAACAAACTTGGAAATAAAACCCACCGTAGGTGGCTAGCCTTGTATTGCGGCACTCCAGGTTTTATCTTTAGAGACAAAACCTGGAGCCGCAACAAATGTTTGAAAACAAGCAATTCTAGTGCGTGACTACCTATTTTTTATACCCCATTGATAGGCCGGTGTCGCCATGTACTTTCAGTTCTACGTCGGCATTCTCATTGGAAGAGTTGGCGATGACTACTGCGGTGTTTTTATCCACCTTCAGGCTCGCTTTTTGATTTGGCTGCACCACCACTGGCGAATGCGTTCCGCCATCAATGGGCGCCAGGTGAATTTTGAGGGGGCTGGACGAAATGTTTTTCAAATCGACACTAAAAGCCCCATGTTTGTTATTGCCCAATACAAAACTATTCTGTGGGCCAATCGTGGTGGTGGAAGTCAAAGAGCCAAATATGCCACAGGAAACCATAAAAAATGCACTAAAACCACAGATCAGGGTGATGATGATCTTTTTCATAAATGGATGGATTAAACGGGTGAAACAATGATTGTGCGGTAAAATTCCATCCAAATTGAGGTGTAGTCGCTTCAAAATATGATTTGACACCTCAAAACGCTCACTTTATCCGTTTTCCCGGCAGCACTTGCCCGCCCTGGAACAAGGTCATACTTTCCACCTTGCCGTCTTTGGAAGTAAAAATGACTTGTGCCTCCACTACTTTTAGAAAAAACTCGGTAGCTGATTTAGCAAACAACTCAAACTGCCCCTGGCCAGTAGCCTGCCCAAAAAGTTTGCTTCCTGTTCGCGTAATCGTGATGGTGAAATTGGGCGCGAGTTCATATACCCCTACATAAGAATCCAAAACGGATTCTTCAACAGGGAATACTTTGACTCCTTCTCCCACACCCATTTTGGCCAGCATGTCGGTTGCATTGGTATTGCCGGGATTGAGCTCCAGGGATTTTTTGTAGTTTTCGATGGCTGCTTCTTTTTGGCCATCCTTCATCAGGGCTTCTCCGTAGCTGTCGTAAGCGTTGGCGGATTTTGGATATTCGGTTACATTGATTTTGAACAGGGCAAGTGCCGCCTTGATATTGCCCCCTTGCAAGTAGGTATAGCCCAAAGTGTTGATTTCATCCTCGTTGAATTCGTATTTGTTTACCTGATCCTTTTTCAATTCCTCATAAACCTTCCAAGCCGCATCGCCACCTTGTGCATCTGCTGCTTTTTTGATGTCGATTAAAGCTGCTTTTTTGACCTCTATCAATTGGGCAGTTGAGTTGAGCAGGTGCATGCCGAGGTCATCAGCACCTTTGTTGGAGTTGGTCAATACTACAACACCCTTGCCCGTTTCTTTGACAAAACCCGCAAAAGTGCGGTAGCCACCCGTGCCACCATTGTGCCAGATTACATCACCTTCGGCCCCCTTGGAGATGTGCCAGCCCAGACCAACCCGGGTGCCGCCGCCAGGTTTGTCGTGTCGTGCCTGGTGGGCAAGTTGCATGGCGGGAAGCAACTTGCTTTTTTTCAAGCCCATATTGGCCTGAAGGTAAATCAACATATCGTGAACAGAACTGCGAATGGCCCCAGCACCCGCCAAAGTAGGAATGTCCCAATTGGACACCTGCTCACCCTGGCTGTACCCCATCGCCAGATTTTGTTTCATCTTGTCATCAAAAGTGATTTTGGTTTCCTTCATACCCAGTGGATTGGCAATTTTACTGAGCATCAATGCCTCGTAGGAAGTACCTGCTTTGAGTGCAAGGATGTGGCCCAAGAGGCCCTGCGCCAGGTTAGAATATTCGTACTTGGAACCAATCTCGCGGGGCAAGGTGTAGCCATTCAGGAAGGCATACATTTGATCTACGGTGTAATCAGCATAAGGGTTGGCGGGGTCTTTGGGGTTAAAATTCGTAGGCATGCGCGCCAGTGCCGAGGTATGGTCGGACAAATGCCCCAGGGTGATCTGGTTTCCATCTTTGGTGGGCAGTTTTACTGCGGAAGGCAGGTGTTTTTGGGCAGGATCGTCGGTTTTTACTTTTCCCTCAAGTACGGCCTGAGCCAGCAGGATACCCGTAAAGGTTTTGGAGATGGAGCCGATTTCATAAATAGTATGTTCGTTCACAGGTTGCCCTCCGGCAGTTTTGGTGCCGAAGAGGTAATACTGCGGCCCGTCCTTGTCGACGATGCCGATGGCGATGCTCGGGCTGTAGCCGTTGGCGATTCGGGATTCGATGCTTTTGATGACTTCGGCGGGAAGGGCTTTTTGGGCAAAGCCTGAAAGAACGCACAAGGCGATGAAAACGGTAAATAGGTGTTTCATGATTTTGGTTTTAAAGGATAATCAGGCCAAGTTAACTTGATAATGGTTACTGCGTCCTGCTTTTTGGACAATCAATATGCCTTTTTCTACCAAATCCTGTTCATTTTTCATTTACCCACCCTTTGCAAATCCAAATCCTGAAAATCAAAACTAAAATCAATATTGGGCGAAATGCCTTTCATTTTAATGGATTGGGCTTTCCCATTTTCGTCCAGGGCAAACAAGGCGAGCGCGTCACAATTCATGTCCTGGTAGTCCCATTTGATGGCAAAAGTGTTGGCATTGTAAAAAGCCATGGGCCCATTTAATTTTGGGGAGCGGTAAGATTTGAACCACAGTTGCTGCCCCTTTTCATACACTTCCACTTTGCCAAACCACTTGTCTTCGTAAATGCCAATGTAGTCTGCGTTTTTTACTTTGACGTTTTTGGCGGATTCCACCTTTTCCCAAACTTTTTTGGTGACCTCATCCCCTGCGTTTCTTTGCTGGGTCATTCTATCGTTGATTTTATCCGTCCAACCAAAATTATCCAGGCCCAAGTAGCTGTCTGCGATGGTATTGCTCACGGCAGAAAAAAGGCCGCCGCCGCCATTCTCGGTATTGGTCAACACCACAATGCCCAGGTTCAAATCGGGGTACATCGTCACGATGGTAAGCATGCCGGGCAAACCACCCGTATGGGTCACCCGCATATTCCCTCTGATGTCGCTCAAGCCCCAGCCCAGGCCGTAGCCATTGAAATGAGACTTGTAACGGGGATCAGGATTGGTGGGCAAAACGGTATGCAAGCGCCACATTTCATTTTGGTTCCGTACTGAGAAAAGCGTGGACTTCAACCCTTCGCCGTACTTGCCTTTATTCAGGTGCATCATCATCCAATTGGACATATCCGCTACATTCGACAAAATGCCTCCAGCTGCCGAGTTGATCTGCTCGCTAAAGGGGGCGATGGCTTTGATGGTACCCGATTCGGAGGAATGTGGGGCGGCCAGATTGCTCTTATCCTTCATCAAATCGGGAGAGGCAAACGTATGGTTCATTTGCAGGGGCGTGATGATGCGCTTTTGTACAAAATCCTCGTAAGTCATGCCGCTGACCCGGGCAATGACTTCCCCTGCCACGATGTACAGCAAATTGTCGTAATCGAATTGGGTGCGGAAGGCCGAAACGGGTTTGAAGTGTTGAAAAGCGGCCAGTACATCTTTGATTTTAAAATCCGAACCATCCGGGAAAAACATCAAATCGCCCACGCCCAGACCCATGCCACTGCGGTGGGTGAGCAAATCCTGGATGTTGAAATTTTCAGTCACGTAGTCGTTGTACATCTTGAATTCGGGGATGTGGTCTTTTACCTTATCCGTCCATTTCAGTTTGCCTTCTTCCTCCAGGATGGAAAGGGCAGCAGTGGTAAAAGCTTTGCTGTTGGAGGCGATGGCAAAATTGGTGTATTCGTTGACGGGTTTTTTGGTGTTGATGTCCGTTACACCGTAGCCTTTTTGGTGAACCACTTTTCCATCTTTTACCACGGCGACAGCAGCCCCGGCCACTTTGAATTTCGCCAGGGCATCGGTGACCAGGGCATCAATGTCCTTGGAGGAGATTTGCGCTTGGATGGGCACCAATGACCACACAATGAGGGCGAGTGCAGACAAAAAGTTTAGGAGTTTCATTGCGTACAATTGATTTTTGACTAAAAATAGTGGAAATTCTGAATACTGGGGAGTGCTATTGTTGTTTGTAAACAAAGGTCTTGAGCACATACAGGATAGAAAGTACCACTACAAAAATCGCGATGGCTATTGCCTCATTTGATTTTGATTGGAAAATAAACCAAAGCAGTGCTCCCAGGGCTACGATGGGAATACTGATGCCTCCAGGCAAATTAAAGCTGCCCGGGCTTTCTGCTCCCGGCTTTAGCCTGAATTTGATCACAGACAAGGCTACACCCACGTGCAAAAGCAGCACCGAGAGGGTAGCCAAAATGATCAATTGTTTGAATCCACCGGAAATGGCAGCGATTAAGGAAAGGATTGAAAAAGAAACAAGTGCCACATGAGGCGTAGCAAATTTGGGGTGTACTTTTGATAAAAACCTGGGCAATAAACCGTCCCTGGCACCAGCATATACTACCCTTGAAAAAACCAGTACCAGTGAGTTCAAACTGCCGAATATGGCCACTACCGCACAAACAATCAGCATGGTGCTGGCCCAGTTGCCCAGCAGCGCTCCAGCTACTGCGGCCAAAGGTGCTTTTTGATTGATGAGCTCGGTTCCTAAGGTGCTTTGGGCTACAATTTGAATCAGGCTGTAAAAAACAACAATGCTCACTACCCCTATCATCAAGCCCAAAGGAGCAGTGCGATTGGGGTTTTTCATTTCACCACTGATGTTCAAAGCCATTTCACCACCTGTGAACGCGAAAAAAAGAATGAGTGAAGCGACACCTACTTTATCCATGGTCGGGAATCCCTCCCATTCCAAGTTGCTGATCTTTAAGTTTAAAAGGCCGACGACGACCACCAACACCAGGGGTATAACCTTGATCAGGGTGCTTGCCTTGATGACCATCATCCCTTGTTTTAACCCAATGATGTTGACATAAGCCAGGAAGCAAAACAAAAAGACAAAGAGTAATCCTCGATACAGCGGCAAGGTAAAAATTGGGAAAGGAACGGACAACATCTCGGCAATGCCATTGACTAGGGCCGCCGATACCAAAATCCCGGTTCCAAACCATAAAAAGCCGTTGGCTAAAAAACCAAAATAAGGGCCAAAGGCCGCTTCAATGTAGGCATAGGCTCCTCCGGAGGTAGTGACTCGACTTCCTGCTTCGGCGTAACACAGCGCAACCAGCAAAAACATCAATCCACACAATACATAGGCCAAAATACTGGCATTGCCCAATATCCCTGCAATGATTGCCGGTAATAAAAAAATGCCACTGGCAATTGAAATGTTGATGACATTTACCGCGACATCAAAAACGCCTAGTTCTCTTTTTAGGCCTTCGTTTTGTTGGTTTTCCATTTGAAATAGCAATTTAGGCTGTTAAACAAGGGCTTATTGCGCGCCTTTTTTGTCAATAAACTGCCAGGCATCACTCTCCCAAACGTCGTATTCTCCGTCTTTAACAATTTTGCAATCGGTACTTACTTTGGCTTTGCCATTTTCAAACGGGTAGGCACAATCGTATTGGGGGTCGATGACGATGGCATTGGTGCTCGCATCGGCGTACCCAATTTTACCGTCTTTGACGATGCGGTACAGGCCATCAGCAGGTGCATCGGGTCCATTGTCGTAAATGAATACGTCGTAGAGTACGGATTTTTGCTCGTCGACAACGACCCATTTGTGGTCTTTTTCGAGTATGCTCAGTTTGCCTTGGGTGTTTGGGGCAGGGTTGGTACATGCGGCGATGAGGAAGACAAGGAGGATGAAGGTGTATTTCATGGTATTTAGATTGAATGGCTTAACAGTTACTAAACAATTAATAAGCAGCTCAAAATAAGCAATTGTGATTGATCCGTTCTCATAGTACAAATTCTTTTTCAATCATCATTTCAATGTTTGGTCCATTTTGAGGATAAAGGCCAAAGCCACCGATGTGTCCGAAGTTTGCATGAAAGGCCAGAATAGTCTGTTCAATTTTGTATTCAAAACGGGCTGTCTGCACAAACTTTTTCTCTGTCAGATTTAATCCTTGTCTGCCATTGGTAAAGAACAGCATAAGGTTTGTTTTGTCGTTAAAATCCTGATCGTAATAAAATAAAATTTCAATATTTTCTTCGATTGAAATGCCCCTCAATGATGCGATGAAGTCGCTTTTATTGGCTAATGCTACATTGCAGTCTAATCTAATTTTTGAATTTTCTGCATTGTGTTTTTTTAAGTCAGAGCCAACAATTTGCAAGAAAGTCTTTTGGGGGTAAATATTTTTATTTTGAGCATTGACGTTGTAAAGTCTTGAAAATGTTGGCTTAGTAAAAGTTTGGTCTTTTGCCAAACATACGTTATGGTTTATTAAAAGTTTCTCGACTTCTGCAATCAATAGAAAGTCATAGTCAAACAATTGATGTCCACCTGTACCGATTTTTAATTTGTGTTTTTCTAGATAAACAAATAAAAAACCGTCTACATTTTCGTCAATTATTTTTTGTAAATCGTCAATTATTTTTTCTGGATACTCCGCTTCAATCACAGTAATGAGCTCAGCTGGATTGTCAGCATGTCCACCCGAACCTTTTCTGAACTCAAAATAGTTGAAGTTGTATAAGTCAACGGGAAAGTCAAAATACCAGTAAGTGCCTAATACCATCGTGGGTGCTATTTATTGGTTCACTGGTGTGCAAATTTCAAGTAAAAATCCGTCAATATCTCGGATGTAACCGACCGTTTGCCCCCATGGTTTCTGAATTGGGCTTTCGACTACAATCGCTCCAAGTTCAACGGCTTTGTCAATGATTTCATGGACATTATCCGTCACCAAACCCAGTTCAATTCCGAATGGTTTGTCGGTTCGTTTGCTCACCAAAAAGCCGTCCTTCAAGTTTGAGTTTGCCAATTCCAATGATGCAAACGAAATGGTGGTTTCGCCTGTGAGCAGTTCAGCATAATCCTGCTCTGGCGTTATAAATTTTTTTTGAAAACCAAAAGCTGTTTCATAAAATTCAATCGACTTTGCTACGTCTGAAACGTATAGAATTGTGTATCCTAGCTTTACCATTTTTGTGGTGTTTTAAATTGTTGTTTTGGAGTCGCTATCATTTTTTAATTTACTCCAAACCTATCCAATCAATCAATAATCCGAAGTCTTCTTCTTGCTTGTTGGCGATCAGAAAACTCAATTGTTCGATGCTGTTAAAATTGAAATTCGGAATGTTCAATTTGCGCCCTCGAAACTGAGGGTAAAATTCACTGATTGCTAACTTGATATTTTCCCATTCTCCTGAAGTGGCAAATGGGTGCACGTAAGACTCATACTGTGAAATTTCGCCCTTCAAACGAAATTCATAAGGTTTGCCATCTCCTTTTACGCGCAAAACAATGAAATTCTTTTCTTCTGCCAGTTGTATCGTTGTGTTCAATTGGATCGAGGCAAATCCTCCGTTGTTCGCCAATGAAACGTGACCTGAAAATTGCCCATGGCCAGCATCGGTAAGCAGTAAGGAACTTTTGGATATGCCACCCATCACACCATCGTTGACAATACGCCATTCCTTGAGGTGAGTTTGAGTTGAGAAAGTGTAAACCTTTTTCATGTCTGATTTGGTGGATAAGCTGAGTGCCAATAGAATGAAGACGTATTTCATCGTTTTTATTTAGTTGAGGTTATTCGCTGGCGTAAACAAGGGAATGCATCGTCCAAGCTGTCTATTTAATTTCTAAATGGTTTAGTAATCATTCTCCAAAACCTGCTAAATATATTCCGCTTCCTGCTTACCACAAATTCAATAAGTTCCCATTTCCCGAGTTCCATTTTGATTACGCCCAAATCTATTGCTTTGTTGTCATTTAAGGAAATATTGGCTAATTCATAGGGTTTAAAACCCACTGAATTAATTAGAATAGTCATTGAGGTATCACTTGCTGGGTAGCTAAGTTTAAAGTTGCCTTCTTGATCTGTTGTAACCCCATAAACTGTTCCCTTCACCATTATTGAGGCGAAAGAAATTGGTTGATTTGAACTTGTTGATGTGTCAAAATACACTACTTGGCCAGAAAGCAAAAAAGTGTCAATCTCGCTTTCTTTTTCAATGGATTTTTCCTTCAAATCAAAAGAGTCTATGCTTGTTTTTTCTAGGCGGACACTTTTTTAGGAAAAAAAAGAGCCCAGTTGTTTGCCAAATTGAGGAAAAAAGAGATAGCAAGATCAAAAGTCTTGTCCAAGCACTTCTGAGCGAGCAGAATGGGT
>JAIYAV010000348.1 GCA_027488855.1 Saprospiraceae bacterium | reverse complement strand
TGATCGTCGTGCCGTCGTGGTGAATAAATCAAGCAGCGAAGCTGCGCTTTTGCCGCTCGAATTAGAACCAATCGGCCCGGCCCTTCTCGGGAGCTATGGTTTCAGAGTTTTGGGTTTCAGAATGAGACCCAAAACCCTGAAATCACCTACTTGAGCTCCGCCAAATTCACGACGAACCCATCTATCTTCTTCTTCTTCAAGTTGTTTTCGTAAGCCCTGGCGCTCCCTTCCGTATCAAACGGCCCCAGGATAACCCGGAATTTTTTCCCGCCATCCAGACTGATCAAGATGTTGTCAAACCATTTGCCCTGTAATTGAGCCACTTTATCCATCATACTTTCGTAAGTACCCACCGAAGCCACTTGTACCCCAAAGCCTTTTTTATCCGAATGAGCAATGGCGATCTGAAATAAACCAGTAGTGCCCAAGTCTCCACGTACCAATTTGTTTTTGTCTACCTGCAATTTGGTGGTCGTTTTGACTGGCACTGCGATCACATTTACCTTTTTTTCCACTACTGCGACTGGTGCAGGTTTGGTCTCAACGGGTGCAGGCGGGGGGGTAGTATTGGCTGTGCTAGTTGGTTTTACTGGCTCCTCGGTATTGACCGCAGGTACCGCAACTGGAGGTGTTTTGGCTTCTTCTTTTACCGCCACATCTTGGCCTACAACTTCCACTTTGACTTCAAGACTGCCGTCGTTGAGCATGCCCAACTGTTTGGCCGCCGCATAAGACAATTCTACAATCCGACCTTTGAGGTAAGGCCCTCGGTCATTTACCCGAACAATGACCGATTTTTTGGTATCCAGGCGGGTTACGCGTAAGCGAGTGCCCAGGGGATGCATTTTATGCGCTGCGGTCATTTTGCCGCGATCATAGATTTCTCCGTATGCGGTCTCACTACCATTGTACTCATCTGAATAGTAGGAAGCATAGCCAAATTCTTGCGCGCTTAGCACTAATGCATTGAGCGACAGTACCAGCGAAAATACAAATGTGATTGATCTCATGTGGAATATCAGGTTTATTCGGTACACAAACGTCCACGAAGCCCAAATCGGTACCTAGGCTTCGTGGAAAGTAGTCAAATATAGAATAAATGTTGGATTTTTCCAAACAAAGGACTTTCGGAAATTTACGGTGCCATTACTTCTTTTACCCCTTGAAAAAGGCCAATGCTGATCAAAATGACCCCAATGATCTTGTTCATCCATTGACTAACGAATGCAGCCCGGCGTACAATCAATTGACTGAGAAAGGCATAAAACAGGAGTGTGAGCAGTTTGCCACAAGCTACCCCAGCTAAGAAGATGCACAAAAAATACAAAGGTGGGTGATCGGAAATGTCCAGGTATTCGGCAGATTTTAAAAAGGCGAGGATAAAAATCCAAAAAGGAATGGCCTGCGGATTGGCGATAGAAACCATTAGGCCATGTAAGAAGTCATTTTCTTTAATTTTGCGCTTTTTCCCCTGATCTCCAGCGGGTTTGCGGCAGAAAAAGACCAAACCGATGGCAACAAAAAAGACGACCACAAAAACTTTGACCCAGACATTGTGCTGCAAAAGGGCTTGCACCGTAGGGTTGAAGCGAATGGCGATAAAGGATTGTGGAATTTCGATCAAAGCAGCCGCTACCGAAAAATGAAATGCGGCGCGCCAACTGCGGTTGATGGTGGTATCAACTACGGAAAGATTGATGGGGCCAAAGGGCAAAGTTCCAACAATACTGGCAAGCATACTCAGTAAAAACACCAGAGCGGGTGATGGCTCCATTCTTCTTTTTTTGAAAACACGATAAACAATCGGGAGGCAAAATTAAACGCTTGTGGTGCAAAAGTCAACTTTTTTTAACAATTAAACGAAGTGCTTTTGTCAGACTGCGAACTTTTGGGGCGATAATTTTGTAATTTTGCCGGAATATTTTTTCAAAAATCATTGCATGAGTAAACACGGAAAGGTTTTAGTGGCCATGAGTGGAGGGATCGACAGTACGGTTACTGCGATGTTGCTCCATGAGGAAGGATATGAAGTGATTGGCATTACCATGAAAACCTGGGACTATGCCAATTCCGGCGGTTCCAAAAAAGAAACCGGTTGTTGTAGCCTCGATTCCATCAACGATGCCCGTGATGTGGCCGTGACTATGGGCTTTCATCATTTCATCATCGACATTAGGGATGAATTTGGTGACTTCGTCATTGATAATTTTGTAGAAGAATACATCGCCGGGCGCACCCCCAATCCCTGTGTATTGTGCAATACCCACATCAAATGGAATGCCCTGCTAAAACGCGCCAACTCCCTGGATTGTGAGTTCATCGCTACCGGGCATTACGCCCAGGTCAAGGAATTGAATGGCCGCAAGTACATCAGCAAAGGCGCCGATCCGCACAAGGATCAGTCCTATGTACTGTGGGGATTGACCCAGGAGGCATTAAGACGCACCCAATTCCCCGTAGGCAAGTTCACCAAACCGGAAGTACGGCAAATTGCCTTTGATGCCGGGTACGCCGAATTGTCCAAAAAATCGGAGAGTTACGAGATCTGTTTTGTACCTGACAACGATTACCGGGGTTTCCTCAAACGCCGTTTGCCCGATTTGGAAGAGCAAGTCAAAGGGGGGAATTTCATCAATACCAAAGGGGAAGTCATCGGCAAACACGAGGGCTATCCGTTTTACACCGTTGGGCAACGCAAAGGGCTTGGGATGGCTTTTGGTCAGCCGATGTTTGTTACCGAAATTCGCCCGGATAGCAATACGGTAGTGCTCGGTGAGTTGGACGAACTCGTGCGCAATAGCATGAGCGTGTACCAGGTCAACTCCATGAAATATGATCACATTCCCGATGGGCTGGAAGCTTTGACCAAAGTGCGTTACAAAGATGCAGGCACCATGAGCCAATTGAACAACACCTCTGAAGGACGCATCTCCGTTGAGTTTTTTGCCAACGTCAGTGGCATTGCTCCAGGGCAATCTGCTGTATTTATGGAGGGCGATGATGTGATTGGTGGCGGAATCATTTACAAAGAAATGCCGAAAGACTTCAAATAACACTATGGACAAGTACATTGCCATCGGTCGAGTCAGCAAAACCCACGGCGTTGATGGAGCGCTAAAACTGAAAATCAAGGATCGCTACTGGGATGATTTTGCGGAAGCCAAAGTGCTGTTTGTGGAATCGGCGGGTAAAGTAGTGCCTTATTTTATTGAAGAATTTCGAGGGGGGCACGATCCAATCGTCAAGTTTGAAGACCTGGATCAACGCGAACCCGCGCAAGCCCTCAGTGGCAAGGAACTTTTTATGCGCGAAAGCGACCTTTTGCCCGAAGCAGCCGAGGTAAATGTGTCCCAATACGAACGTTATGTCGGTTACCTCTTGCAGGATGTGGAACTGGGCGAATTAGGAAAAATTGACGAAGTAGTTGAATCTCCTGGACAATACCTGGCTTTTCTGGAATTCCAAGGGCGCGATGTGACCGTTCCCCTCAACCCTGTTTTTATTAAATCGGTTGATCATAAGGCTGAAATAGTACTGGTGGATTTGCCGGAAGGACTGCTGGACTTATAAAGTGATGAATTAATGATGAGTGATAAATGATGGGTGATAAATGATGAGTGATGAGTGATGAATTGCTTCCGCAGCGACATTGTCTAAGTCGCTGCGGAAGCAATTCATCACTCATCATTTATCATTTATCACTATCCAATCCTAACCATAACAAACATGAAAAACATCTACACCTTTTTTCTGCTGGTGCTGTGCTCACAGGCTATCAGCGTCTTTGCCCAAAACGGCACCCAAAAAATTCTGGTCACTGACCTAACGCGCATCAAACAGGTCATGTCGGTGGCCGCTTCGCCCGATGGTAGCAAAGCCCTGTACACCTTGCGCACCATTGAATCGAATGCCGAGAACAAGCTAGAGTACGATTACCGCAATCACTTTTACCTCGTAGATCTACAAACCAACGCCACTCCTCGCGCTTTGACTCGTGGGGCTGAAAGTGTTTCCAGCCCAGTATTTTCCCCTGATGGCAAAACCATCGCTTTTGTACGTGCCGTAAAAGGTAAGCCACAGGTTTTTATTTTGCCCCTGGACGGAGGCGAAGCCTGGCAATTGACCGATGTATCATATGGAGCGGGCAATCCACGTTTTTCGCCGGATGGCCGCAAAATCCTCTTCAGCGTAGCCCTCAATTTGAGCACCTTGCTCAACGATACCATCCTGAACCCGAGCAAAGGAATCCCAAGCTGGTCGCTTGAAAAGCCGGGTTTCCCCAAAAACGAGTTTTTGACCCGCGACAAAAAAACCAAACCCAACCCCGATGGAAGCCTGGAAGAAATCCGCGCTTACCTCGATAAAGATGTGGAAGACCGCAAAGCCAAGGTATTCAATCGGCTAAATTTTCAAGGCGAAGCTAACGTTGAACCAGAAATTCAATTCAACCACCTCTTCGTCATCGAAGTCAAGGAAGGTGCTAAAGCCAGCCCGGTTACCAAGGGCTTTTGGTCATATGGCCAAGGCAACTGGTCGGCGGATGGGCAGCGTATTTGGGCGGTGACTGGTAAAGACCGCACGCAACACCCCGACCGGGAGCAAGAGTCCACCATCGTGAGCATGAACCTACAAGGTGGAGATGAAAAAATGATCCTGGCCGAAAGTGGCAAATCCTTTGGCAGCTTCAGCCTCTCGCCCGATGGCAGTACCTTAGCGGCCATCATGTCAACGCCAAATTTGTTGTCATTCAGCCAATTGGTCATTGCCAATGCCAACGGCAGCAACCTACAAATTGTACCATTTGATCGTACTCCTGGCGGTGCCAACTGGTCGGCAGATGGCAAATACATCTACCTGACTGCGCCTTCCAATGGCGGCTCGCCCGTTTACCGCATCGACGCCAGAACTCGTGCAGTAGAGCGTTTGAGCGATTTTGATACAGGCATCAACGCTTTTGACCTCACAGGAAGCAAAGTGGTGTACAGCAAAACGGAGGTCTTGAGTCCTTCCGAACTCTACTATGCGGACCTAAACATGAAAAACCCGGTTCAACTCAGTCGCCACAACGAGGCCTGGTTGAAGGACAAAAAGCTCAGTCTGCCCGAAAAGCGGGTGTACACCAACTCCAAAGGGCAAAAAGTGGAATACTGGATCATGAAACCCACCTTTATGGAAGCGGGGAAGAAGTATCCCTTGTTGCTGCAATTGCACGGCGGACCTACGGCCATGTGGGGGCCGGGTGAGTTTTCGATGTGGCACGAGTTCCAGTATTTCTGTTCACAAGGCTATGGTGTGGTGTATCCCAACCAGCGTGGTTCGGGTGGCTATGGCAAGGATTTTCAGTTTTCCAATTACCGCGATTGGGGCCCTGGCCCACAGGAAGATGCCCTGGCTGCCTGTGCCGACGCCGCCAAAGCACCTTGGGTAGATACAGCCAAACAAGTCATTACGGGTGGTTCTTACGCTGGCTACCTCACCGCCTGGATCATTGCGCACGATCACCGCTTCAAAGCCGCTTTTGCCCAACGGGGGGTATACGACTTGACCACTTTTATGGGTGAAGGCAACGCTTGGCGCCTGGTGCCCAACTATTTTGGCTTGCCTTGGGAGGATGAAAAAACCACCGAAATTGACGCGGAGTCACCCTACAGCTACGTGGATAAAATCCGTACGCCGTTTTTGATCAAACACGGTGAAAATGACCTGCGCACCGGGGTGATCCAGTCACAAATGATGTTCCGCAGTTTGAAATACCTGGAAAAGGACGTGGAATACGTTCTGATGCCAGGTGGAACGCATGAGTTGAGCCGTTCGGGAAATGTGCGGCAGCGGATTGACCGGATGTTGCGGATTTATGAGTTTTTTGAGCGGTATATTCGATAGGGTACTGCATTATTTTTATTTCAGTAACAAACATGAGTTGTGTCTTGTCTCTTTGTACCAAGTTACAACTCATGTTTACTGTAATGAATTGGGAACGCAAGAGAAACACTCTTGCATTTAAAGATTTATTTCTTAATTGAACTTGAAAAAATTAAAGGTATAATCCCTGAAGAGACATATTGTTTGCGTAGAAGAAAGGCGGTTGACTCTCTCCTTAAATTAATTGATCAACTGGAATAAACGGTAGAACTCAATCATCATACAGCTTCAACCAATTTACTCACCTCAGCCACTTCAACTCCATTCATCCACAGTTCATACTCGCTCAAATCAATATCATCGTTCCAAATCACGCCGTATCCGCCATTGGCAACGTAAGCTTGGTTAAAAAGAGAAACATCCTTCAACGCTTGAAAGGCAGGAATTTGCAGCCACTCAAGCAAAGAATATACCTTGATAATACCATTGTCGAAAATAACGAACAGCCGATAGTCCGAAAGCGGCTCAATGTATTTGATACGAGGATAGGATTCCATCTGTTTCATTTTAATTTAGTTTTTTCATCAACTGGGTAAGTGCTTTCAAACATTTGCCGGAAGACTTGTCTTTATCTCCCGCTCCACAAACACCACCGTCATCAGCACCGACACCACAAAATAGGCCCCAACCAGGTATACAAACCACAAGCCCCAGTTTTGTGCAGCACCAAACCAGTCACCGCCTGCCTGATAAATGAGGTATAAGCCCAAGGCCGATTTGATGGCTTCAAAATAAACTGCAAAAGGATTGCGATCCATCAATTCGGTATAGGCAAAAATGGCCAGGAACAAAAAACCGCCATAGTAAAAAATACCCGGACTGCCAATTTTGGCCAAGTTGGCAAAAAAATAGGTCAGCAAAAAGTAGTTGAAAAACATCTGTGCCCAGCTCCAGGCGATCAATGCCTGGGATGCTCTGGTTTCGTATTTTTCAAAGTTGTACACGTCTTTGATGCTGTCTAGGGGGTATTTTTCAACCACATCCGCCGGGCGCCAGCCCGTAGGCATAAACCACAGCCGTACTTTATCCCACCAACTCCGGGTACGCCAGGCGTCTTGCAGCAACAACCACAAGTGCTGAAAATTGATTTTAATGGGATTCCAGGTACGCACCGGGCGGGTGACGCCATAAACGGGTGGCACCTCGGGCAGCTCTTCTTGAAAAGTGCCAAAAAGTTTATCCCAAAAAATGAAAATCTGTGCGTAGTTTTTATCAATGTACTCCTTGTTCATTGCGTGGTGTACCCGGTGATGTGAAGGCGTGACGAGAATGTATTCCCAAATCCCCATCTTGTTGATCAGTTGGGTATGGTACCAATATTGGAGGAACAAATGCAATGGTCCGATCACTGCCACCACCTGAGTTGGAACACCCAGTAGTGCAGCAGGCAAAAGCAAAATGATGAAATAATTGACGAAGGAGGATATAGACTGTCTCAATGCACAAGACAAATTAAATTCCTCACTGCTGTGGTGAATGATGTGGCGGTTCCACAAAAAATTGATCTCGTGCGACCAGCGATGTACCCAATAGCCTTGAAAATCCACCACAATGAAGGCGACCAAGTAAGCCCACACGGAATTGGCAGCCAAATGGGTAAGTGCAACCCGCTCTACCAACCATTGATAAGTGATCACGCTGATGCCAACACCCAACACATCTTTAACCACATTGGTGATTCCAGAGGAAAAACTGGAGACACTATCCAATCCTCGAATGACCTGGGCCCCTCGATACCATTCCACCACTTTTTCCACCAAAAATAGGATGACAAAGATGGGCATGACCATGTTCAAAATTGTTCCGTAGGCTTCCATTTGCGATCTGATTAATCAAAAAAAAGCGAAATTACTGTATTTTGCTTTTTTGAAAAATTGTTCCCGGAAAAATAGCGAATATTCGCTATAAAAATACTGTGATCATGTACAAAATACTGCTCATCTGCCTTCTTATCGGCAATGCATCGCTCCTCAAAGCCCAAGATGTCATCAAAGGCATCATCCTGGATCAAAACAACAAACCGATTTCTTACGTCAATATCGGCGTATTGAATACGGCAATTGGAACCGTTAGCCAGGAAAATGGCCAATTCGAGTTGGTCGTTGATCAAGTTAAGGCAAGTGATACCATCAAAATCTCCACGATTGGTTTCAGCAGTCGGGCTTTTGTGCTGCAAAATTTGCGGAGCATGCTGGAGCAAAATCCTCAAATCAAGTTGACTCCCATTCAATATGATCTAGCTGAGGTGACCGTCAAACCCTTGAGTTTTGAAGAGTTTGGATTTGACAAAACCTCCACGGATCGCAATACCAATTTTGCCATTTCCAAATTTCCCCGACAAAACCTGGGGGCGGAAATTGCCCGCAAGTTCAAAATGAACAAGTACATCAAACGCAGCAAAAGTAAAGCCTGCCGCCTGGATGCGCTGAAATTTCACCTAGGTTATTGCGACTATGATTGGGCAAAACTACGGGTGATGGTGTATCATTTGGAGAACGGCCAACCAGGAACGCCGCTGTTGAATGAAAACGCCATCATAGAAGTAAAAAAAGGGCAAACCGGCTGGGTTGAAGTCAACCTCAAACCCTATGACCTCATCGTGGATGGGGACATTGCCATTGGCCTGGAATGGATCGATCATTCGCCCACGGGCAAACGACTGAGTTTACCCATTGCTTTTCCGGCAGTTGGCTCCACCCATTTTTATCAATTCGGGAGTCAAAACGCCTGGAAAAAATTCCCCAATATGTCTACACCCATGTTGATTAAAGTGGCATATTGAGTACGCCTAAAACCATAGAATCGGAGGACATGAATTGCCCCTGGCTTTAGCCTGGGGTTGGCATCCCCCCCCCTGATCTCAGGGTCGATCAGTTCTAAAGAAAACGACTTGAAAGCAGCTTCGCTGCTTGTTTTTAATAACCGCGACGACACGACGACGCGACGGTTTCACGACGCAAGCGTCGTGTCATGCGGAGCAAAACGTCGTGTAATCGTCGCGTCGTCGTGTCGTCGCGGTTATTAAAAATGATTGGGCGCAGCCCAATCCAAAATGGTTTGAAACTAGAACTGAT
>JAIYAV010000216.1 GCA_027488855.1 Saprospiraceae bacterium | reverse complement strand
GCTCGAATTCAAGGCTTTATAAGTACCTGTCGTAAGCATCAACTCAATGTTTTCAATGAACTTCGTGCTGCTTGCAGCACCGAAATATATGTCGCGCCCTTCGGGCGCTAAATAGTTACCATGAAAGATTCTTATAGTAAACAACAACTTGATTCTTTGTGCACTGATTTGGAAGAAAAAGCAACAGAAGCCTACGAAAAACAAGGTAAAAAATTTGATTCGACTAAAACGACTCCAAACAATTATTCCATTCTTGTTTCTGAAATTTGTGAAACAAATGTAAAGTGCGACATAAAAGAGGAATGGCTCCGTGATTTATTTACAAAAAAGAGATACGAATTAAGTAGTATTTTAATGGTTGAACTAGTTGACTATTGCTGTAGATACATAAATGGGAAAAGTGTTAATGAATATTTTGGGAATATAAATGAAAGTGTGGAACGATGTCATTCCACCTATAAAGTCTTTTGGAAAGGTACTACACGAGGTGGTGAGCAAGTTCCTGTTACTTATGAATACAACCTTATTCTTACGCGAAATTCATCTTCTTTTAATCCAATAAAGGATGAATCTAAAACCAGCTATGGAGGAAAAACACCTTCTATATGTGAAGGAAATGTATATGTTGAATTGAAACACCCTAACAATATCGAAAAAGTGTACATGATTTTTCATATTGGGATTGCAGAAAGAGAAAGCTTGCAACTTTTGTCAGGTTTATTTTTAGCTGTTGATACAGCGCCTCATCCATGTTCTGGACCTATTTTTTTAGTAAGAGAAGATGTCGTAAACATCCCTATAGATGTTGTTAATGAATACTTCAATAGGTATAAAGAAAGTACACTTATAAAAAGCAAAACAATTGATAAATTAAAAATAATGGCTGAAGACTTACAAAAAAGAATTCCGCACTCTAAAGAATCTCTAAATGAAAAACGATTAAAAGGTTTGGTAGGGAATTGGTATATTTACACAAAAACTAGAAAAGCAGGTGAGGTTGATCGTGCTAAGATAGCAATAGATTTAAAAAATAGCATTGCTTTTGAAAGTATATACAACACATATTCTGAAGGAAAGATAGATATCGTAGGTACAACCAATGTCGTTATTCAATTGGCCAATAGTAGTAGGTCTGCAGCGGTAGTAATCGAGATTGGGCATATCGTAAAAGTAGAGAATTTGCAGATTTTTCCTTGTTTGTATCTTTCTACGGGAAGATTGAGACCCGTTTGTGGTATAGCTATTCTTGAAAGAACGTCTAAGAATTTTGAAGAAATGGAAATAAAAATTATTAATGAAAAAAGGCATGCTAATGAATATAAAGAATTGGAATTCAACGGTATAATTGAAATGCTTGATAAAGCTGATAACATTTATTTATCACATGATTTATAGTCGAAAAGTTTTAACATATCTAAAAAAGTATCAATGAAAATCTATTGATCGGGTAGGAAAATAAAAAATCAAAAACGGAATTACTCACCCCAGCACCGCATCCTTCCCAATCAAATACACATCCTTATCCCGTGCATCCACCGATGCCGCCAAACTCGCCCATTGCCCATTCATCGCACTAAAGGCATGAATTTTGTCCTGCCCTGGCTGAATCACCATGGCCACATTGCCGGATACAAAAAACTGATCTCCTTCGCTGGGATTTACAGCCACATCCAGCGTGCTCCAACTACCCGTGATGGCGCTGAAAGCCCGGATTTTATTCTGAAAAGGCTGCATGATCAGGGCCACATTGGCCCCAATCCGATACGCGTCTCCGTGGCGGGGATCTACACTCACATTGAGGTGCGACCAGGTACCGGTAGCTGCACTGTAAGCGCGGATGTGGTTTTGGCCAGGTTGTACGACCAGGGCAATGTTGGTATCAATCAAGTAGGTTTCGCCCCGATTGGAATCGATCGGTGCGCTGACCACCTCCCAGGTGCCCGTAAACGCGCTGTAGGCACAAAGTCGATCGCGCATGGGTTGGACTACTAAGGCCAAATTTTGCTCAACCAATTCTACATCTCCTTCGTTGTTGTTTACTTCAATATTGATGGTAGACCATACTCCAGAGAAGGAACTAAAGCCATGAATGCGGTCGCGACTGGGTTGTACAGCCAGGGCCACGTTGCCGCGTACGGCGTAGTGATCTCCTTCGCGGTTGTTGACGGGCACTTCCAGATTGGCCCAGGTGGCAAGAATGCCGCTGAAGGCGCGCAGGAAGTTTTGCCCCGGTTGCACCACCAACGCTACATTGGTATCCACCAGATAGCGGTCGTCTTCATCGCTGTTGATGACCACTTCCTGGCTGACCCAGGCCCCTTTTTCGGCGCTGAAAGCCCGCAATTGATTTTGCCCAGGCTGAACAACCAAAGCCACTCTGGAAAGATAAAAAGTGGGATTAATTTCCGACATAGTATGCTCAATTCTATGGGGACGAAAAAGAAATAAATGTGGTAGTTATTTTTTTATCGTCCCTTATTTGGGAAGAATTTGATCGAACTTGAGCGTGGGCACCAGCGTTCCCTCCAACAAATCGCCAACCTGATACACCTTGGTCTCGGTATAAGCGGATTCCACTGGCAAAGTGTACACTTCGAGTTGCTTAGCCTTCAAATCAACGATCCAGACTTCCGGAATATTGGCTTTGGCATAAAGTGGAAGTTTGAATTCCCGATCCTTTTCCAAGGTGAAATCGGCTACCTCAACCAGGAAGGCTACTTCTTTGGGCACGGGGTGCTTGTCGAAATAGAAATCATCGCGCCAAAGTAGAACGGCTAAATCCGGTTCAGGCTCAGAGTATTTCCCCAACTGAATGGGGTTTTGATTGGCAATGATGTGGGTTTTACCCAATAATTTTTCTAATAATTTTTGTAAACGATTGATCGTACCACTATGAGGGCTATTGATCGGGCTCATTTCTACAATTTCACCATCCAACAATTCAACACGGGCTTCGGCAGGCAATAGGCCATATTCCCCCAACTGGTGATACGCCTCAGTGGAAAATTTGAACCGTTGAATACTGGTGGATGCTGCCGCCATGCCTTGTTTATTTCTTGCAAGTTAATGCTTAGTGCACAAACTTGCAAGGCGTTAGACTTGTTTCGACGGGAGACTGCTTGGCTCAAAAATGGTCTTTTTTCCCTGCTTTTCGTTTGTTTTTTCGTCCGTAGCGCTGCTACGCACTCAAAAACAAGCCTCAATCAGGAAAAAAATCCCTTATTTTTGACCTCAAGCGCTCCCATCGCAACAAGTCTGTTGAAATCAGGCCAAAAACTGACGCAAATAATTCCGCGCTGTCAAAATCGCACTATTGACGTCCTCATGCGAACCGTCGTAAGCCTTGTCTTCCACCTCAATACACACCGGCCCACGGTAGCGCACATCGGTCAGCGCTGCAAAAAACTTCCGCCAGTCAACATCGCCCAGGCCAGGCAATTTTGGTGAGTGGTACTCCAGCGGATTGGCCATGATGCCCACCCGATTCAACTTGTGCGGATATACCTTGGCGTCCTTGAGGTGGATGTGATGCAAGCGATCCTTGTAGTCGTAAATGGGCTGGATGGGATCCATCATTTGCCAAACGAGGTGCGAAGGATCGTAGTTGAGCCCAAGGGTTGGACTGGGAATAATTTCGAACATTTTGTCCCACACCGCAGGACTGATCGCCAGGTTTTTTCCCCCGGGCCATTCGTCGTTGCTAAAAAACATGGGGCAGTTTTCAATCCCTATTTTTACCCCGTGTGCTTCTGCGGTTTGAATGATCTCCGGCCACACTTCCGCGTATTTGCTCAGGTTGTCTGCGATGTTGCGCGATTGATCCCGGCCAATGAAGGTATTGACCACCGGAATGCCCAGGGCTGCGGCTGCTTTGATGACCTTTTGGATGTGTGCTCGAAAAAAAGCCCCTTGCTCCTCATTGGCATCCAGTGGATTGGGATAATAGCCCAATCCGGAAATGTATACCCCTGTTTTTTCCTGTACAAATTGAATATGCTTGATGGCCGCAGCATCCAGGGCATCCACGTCAATGTGGCTCACTCCAGCGTAACGACGGGCGTCACTGTTGTCTTTGGGCCAACACATGATTTCTACACAACGAAAACCATTGGCAGCTGCATAGGCCATCACGTCTTCAAAACTGTGATCGGCGAGAATGGCGGAGACAAAACCGAGATGTAACATAAATGAAAAATGAAAAATGAAAAACGAAAAATGAGAAACGAAAAGTGGAAAACAAAAATTTATGCACTTCAATGAACATTCCAATCGAATGGGATTGGAATCCGATTGGTGCCTTATTTTTCATTTTTCACTTTTCATTTTTCACTTAAACAGTTACCCAAGCCTGCTTCTTATTGCTTTCCACAATCCTTTCGCAGATCAGCAGCTCGCGCAAACCATCGGCGAAGGTCGGGTAGGTAGGATTGGCAGGTTGTTTGCCTTCGGCAACGGCCTGGTATACTTCTTTGAACAATTGTTTGGAGGTATCCGGGAAACCTTCGTTGTGGCCACCGGGGAAAGAAACCACACTTCTGGCCTCACCGTGGAACAAGGAAGGGTCGCGCATCAGTTGGCCGTTGAAGCCATCGCGGTTGCCGATCCAGAGGTTGTTCGGCGATTCGGAGCACCAGTGGAAGGTGGAGACTGAGCCAGAAATTTCCAGATCAATGCGGTTTTTGCGACCAGCCGATACCTGGCTTACCGTGATCACCCCACGGTTGCCATTGCTGAAACGTACCAGTACGTTGGCATGGTCTTCGGTGGTGATTGGCACATCCTTGTAATCTTCGGCGGTCAACATTTTGCCAGAATAAGTTTCCACTGGCTTCAATGGCTTCTTGCGGAACTTGTGCACCGTATTGAAATCCGCCATTACCGCTGCGATTTTCACTCCAGTGATGTACTCCAACAAGTCCATGATGTGGGAGCCAATGTCGGCGATGGCCCGGCTTTCGCCCGATTGTTCGGGTTCGAGGCGCCAGTTGTAATCGGTATCTTTGAACAACCAGTCTTGCAGGTAAGTCCCAATCACGGAATAGATCTCGCCCAATTCTCCTTTTTCGCGCATCACTTTCATCTGACGGACGATCGGGTAATAGCGGATGTTGAAGTGTACAGCATTGACCAAACCAGTTTCGGCTGCCAGTGCCACCAGCTCTTCGGCTTCGGCGATGGTGGTAGCCAATGGTTTTTCACACACCACGTGTTTGCCAGCTAGCAAGGCCGCTTTGGCCTGGTGGAAGTGCATGGCATTGGGGGTACAAATGTGTACAACCTGCACTTCGGGATCGGCGATCACTTCTTCAAATGATCCATAAGCCTTGGCAATACCGAGTTCCTGGGTCTTTTGGCGACTGCTTTCCAAATCAAAATGCAAGGCACCAATGACATCTACCGTGGGTACGCGCCGCAGCGCTTCTACGTGGGCTGGGCCAATGAAACCTAGCCCTACTACCGCAGCTTTAATTTTTTGCATGAGTTGTTGATGTTTATTCAGGTGCTAAAAGTACGCTAGAATCGAAGTTTTTAAATGAAATTTCAAAAAAAATGCTATTTTTTTTGAAAAGAACACAATTGTAAATTGTCTAAACTTTTTTCTCCTAGCTTTTCCGCATTCCACTTTAGATGCGTAGCTTTGAGCCGCTTTAAAAAGCATAACCCAAATCCTCCAAAAACACATATCTGATTTGTTATGAATCTTCACGAATATCAAGGAAAAGAAATCCTCAAGCGCTACGGCGTTGCTGTGCAGTCCGGCATTGTAGCCAATACAGTGGAAGAAGCTGAGGCAGCCTGGAAAGAACTGGGCAGCGGCGTAGTGGTGGTGAAAGCCCAAATCCATGCGGGAGGACGCGGTAAAGGAGGTGGTGTAAAACTGGCCAAAAACCTGGATGACCTCAAAACCCATGCTGGCAACATCCTGGGCATGATGCTGAAAACGCCTCAGACTCCTGGTGGCATGGAAGGCCCTGGCAAACTGGTGAGCAAAGTACTGATCGCTGAAGATTGTTACGCTCCTGACTTCAGTGCCAATAAAGAATACTACGTATCCATCCTGATGGATCGTGAAAAGAAGTGCAACGTAATCATCTACTCCACGGAAGGTGGTATGGACATCGAAGCGGTTGCCGAACATACGCCTGAAAAAGTACAAAAAGAGTGGGTTGATCCCCTCGTTGGCTTCCAAGGCTTCCAGGCGCGCAAAATCGCCTTCAACTTGGGTTTGAGTGGCAAAGCGTTTAAAGAATTTACCACTTTCATCACCAAGTTGTATACAGCTTTTGTTGCTTCCGACGCTTCTTTGTTCGAAATCAACCCTTGCCTGCGCACGGGTGACGAGCGGATTCTGGCAGTAGACGCCAAGGTGTCTATCGACGACAACGCGTTGTACCGCCACGCCGATCTGGAAGCGATGCGCGATACCGCTGAAGAAGATCCTACCGACGTAGAAGCGCAAGAATTCGAGCTCAACTACGTAAAACTGGATGGTAACGTAGGTTGTATGGTGAACGGAGCTGGGTTGGCTATGGCAACCATGGACATCATCAATCTCTCCGGTGGCGAACCAGCCAACTTCCTCGACGTAGGTGGCACGGCTGATGCGGCTCGGGTAGAAAATGCCTTCAAAATCATTTTGAAAGACCCAGCGGTAAAAGCGATCCTGATCAACATCTTTGGTGGAATTGTACGTTGTGACCGCGTGGCGCAAGGGGTGATCGATGCCTACAAAAACATGGGCAACATTACCGTGCCCATTATTGTACGCTTGCAAGGTACCAACGCCGATATAGCAAAAAAGATGATCGACGAATCAGGCTTGAAAGTATACTCCGCGATTCAATTGGCGGATGCAGCCGCTTTGGTCACCAAGGTGCTGAACGACTAATCAACTGATTGAGCTATACCAAAAAAAATACCCTGGGCAATGGTTTTTGCTCGGGGTATTTTTTTTCATTATCTTTGATCAAAATCCGTTTGTATGCACCGTAGGAATGCGCTGAAAAAAACCATTCTTTTAGCTGGAACCATCACCATTCTGCCTGAAATGTTGGCCCAGGCTTTGGCCAACGCGGAGCCGATTTTGGCTGCTGTTCCCGCTACGCAAATAGAATTGTTGGCCGAATTGGCAGATACCATCATTCCCACTACGGATACCCCGGGTGCCAAGGCTGCGGGTGTGCACGATTTTATTGCGCTGGCCGTGGAGGCTTGTTTTTCACCACAGCAACGTGATCAATTTTGGGCTGATTTGAATGCAGTGGAAGAAAAATGCCAGCGGGAAATGAGTCAAAGTTATGTGCAGTTCAACGACAATGAGCGCTTTCAAATGATGACCCAATTGGAGGCCGCGCCAGCAAAAAATGGCCAGCCACAATTCTTTCAGTTGCTTAAAGAGTTGACCTTACACGGGTATTTTACTTCCGAAATTGGCGCTACTCAGGCATTGAATTATGACCCAGTTCCGGGGGTGTGGATTCCCGATTTGCCGATAGATGAAAACACCAAGGCTTGGACTTCCATGTTTTAATTTAACGTGAGTTTTGTATTAACTACATTGACAATGAATAATGTGCGACTTCTACGAAGTCGTGAAAAACGCATTTGCAACAAGTTCTACAAATGTACGACTTCTACGAAGTCGGTCTGTTGACCTCGGAGAGGTCACACATTTGTAGAAAATGGAGGTAGTTAAGTTTTTACGACTTCGTAGAAGTCGCACATTTTGCATGATTAATTAAAAATTCACGTTAATTTATAAGTTTCTCTTCTTCAACTCCTTCACCGCATAATCACAAGCCCTGGCTGTCAAAGCCATAAAAGTAATGCTTGGATTTTGGCTGCCCTGTGACGGCAAACTCGCGCCATCGGTAACAAAAACGTTTTTCACCGTGTGGATCTGGTTCCAGCCATTGAGCATGCTGGTTTTGGGGTCTTTGCCCATGCGGGCGGTACCTACCTCGTGGATGCCAATGCCAGGTTTCCCGTTGTTGTAGTTGATGTTGACGTTTTTGAACCCGCCAGCTTCTAGCATTTCCTGCGCAACGAGGGCGATGTCCTTGTCCATCCTGTCTTCATTCTGACCATAAGCACAGTCAATATCCAGGGTAGGCATACCCCATGAATCAGTGATCTTTTGGTTGATTTTGACGTGGTTGTTGAATTCCGGCAACATTTCCGCCTGCGATTGCATAAAGATGCTCCAGGGGCCCGGTTTGGTGATCGCGTTTTTGAAATCGGCACCAAAACCTTTGCTCCCAAGGCCCTGTTCCCAGCCCGAACGCGCACAACTGCCCCCAAAAGCAAAGCCGCGCAGGTAATCCTTTTGTTTGTCGCTGCCCACATTGCGGAAGCGGGGAACGTAAAACCCGTTTGGTCGCCGCCCCTTGTAATATTTGTCCAAATACCCCTCATGGGTTCCCGAAACCTCGGTGCGGTAGTTGTGATCCATCAGGTAATGGCCCAATACCCCCGAATCATTGCCCAAACCATTGGGAAAGCGAGTGCTGGTTGAGTTCAGCAAGATCAAAGTGGTATTGAGCGTAGCCGCATTCACAAAGATGATTTTGGCGGAATATTCCACCATCTCCTTGGTATTGGCATCGATGACCCGAACACCCGTGGCTTTGCCCTTAGCTTCGTCATAAATGATGCTGTGGACGATGCTATCTGGCCGCAAGGTCATTTTTCCGGTTGCCGCCGCCGCAGGCAAAGAGCCGGATTGGCTGCTAAAATACGCTGAATAGGGGCAACCCCGATGGCACAAATTGCGGTATTGGCAGGGGCCTCGGCCATTGTGTTTGACCGTTAGGTTGGCACTACGCCCGGTGACGACGTAGCGGCCTGGATATTGCTGCTCGACCGCTGCTTTGAAGTTTTTTTCAATGGGCGTCAACTCCATGGGTGGCAGGAACTCGCCATCGGGCAACATCTCGCGGCCTTCTTTTTGGCCGTTGATGCCTACAAAACGTTCGATGTAGGAATACCATGGGGCAAGGTCATTGTAGCGGATGGGCCAATCGTTGCCATGCCCGTCGATGGCGTTTTCTTCAAATTCAAGCGGGGCCATGCGGTAACTTTGGCGGGCCCACATCAAACTTTTGCCACCCACATGGTAGCCGCGAATCCAGGAAAAAGGTTTGACCTGTTGGTATGGATTTTCGTCGTCGCGTACAAACAAATGCCGAGTGCCATCATTAAAGGCGTAACACTTGGATTGAATGGGGTGAGTGCTGTTTTTATCTTCCCAGGTTTCACGATTGCGGTGGGGCAATTCCCAGAGAGGGGTATTGGCGGTATGGTAATCGGCAATGTGGTCGAGTTTGGGGCCGCGCTCCAGCACGAGTGTCTTTAGCCCTTTTTCACACAGTTCTTTGGCGGCAATCCCGCCCGACATCCCAGAGCCGATGACGATGGCATCAAATTTGCGCTTATTTGAATTGACGATTTCCATAGCTTTTTATTTAAACATTTCCTGCAAACATTTCCACAAGGCACCCGACAACTTTTTGCCACCGGCCTGGCGTTCTTCGTAAATGGCGAGCAGGTCATCGACGAACAAATAAGTGACGCCTTGGTGCTTAAAAGGGTAATAATTGGGGATTTCGAAGTGAAATCCAAGCTGTGGTAGGGCAAAACCAAAACAAATTACCATTTTAGAGGCATTTATTCCAGCTAGTGAGGCCACGTTTACGGCTGCTGTGGCGTTAATGTCTAAATAGGCGGTATCTTCCTCAAGGTCAAACTGTACGGCGCTGAGGATTTTTTTCAAAAAATCCAAAAGCTCGGCCTGTTGCTCATGGGTGACAAAAAGCAATAGTAGCCCTTTGGCGTGTTTACCCAGGAGTTTTTGCTGCTGCTCCGCACTTTCCCCCGGAACGAATACTTTGTAGTCGAAAAACGAAGTGTTCAAAATATAATTCTTTAATTTGACTGAAAATCCAAATAATACCAAATAAAAATCGGTATTTGCTGCGAAAGCTAGAATCTTTGCATAAATTTATGTAATTTCGTTGAAAATTTGTTGATCACCATGAAAAACAAAATCCAGATCACGAGGACCCAAAATTCCAGACTGTCAACGCTGGACTTTAATAACCTTCCATTCGGTCGGGTATTCACCGACCACATGTTTGTGGCGGATTATGAAGGGGGAGAGTGGGTGAACCCACGCATTGAACCATTTGCACCATTTGAAATGCACCCTGCATCAATGGTTCTGCACTATGGCCAATCTATTTTTGAAGGCATGAAGGCCACCAAAAACCAGGAAGGCCAGCCCATGCTGCTTCGTCCGGAGATGCACCTGAACCGCATCAATGCTTCAGCTGAGCGCATGTGTATGCCCGCATTCCCCAAAGACCTGTTCCTGGATGCGCTACACGCCATTGTGGGACTGGAAGCCGACTGGATTCCCTCTGGTGAAGATAGTGCGCTGTACCTGCGCCCATTCATGTTCTCTACCGATGAATTCATTGGCGTGAGACCTTCGGATAGCTACAAGTTTATCATTTTTACCTGTCCAGTTGGACCATACTACTCCAAGCCAGTCCGTTTGATCGCAGAAACGCAGTACATCCGCGCTGGAAAAGGTGGCACTGGTGAGGCCAAGTCGGCTGGTAATTATGCAGCATCTTTGTTGCCTGCCCAAAATGCTCTGAAGCAAGGTTTTGACCAAGTGATGTGGTTGGAAGGCCCTGAATTCAAAAACGTTCAGGAGTCGGGTACCATGAACATCTTTTTTGTCATTGATAATGTGGTGGTTACCCCCTATACGGATGGCACCATTTTGAAAGGTATTACCCGGGATAGCTTCCTGCACATTTTGCGGGACAAAGGGATTCCCGTAGAGGAAAGAACCATTACCATTGATGAGGTGGTTGCTGCACACGCCGCTGGCAAATTGCAGGAGTGTTTTGGGGCGGGAACTGCGGCGGTGGTTTCACATGTATCTGAAATCAGCTACAATGGCCAACTAATGACCTTGCCCTCCATCGAGTCACGGAAAATTGGTAGCATGTTGAAATCCGAAATTGAAGGCTTGCGTACGGGCCGGATTGAGGATACACGTGGCTGGATGGTTCCGGTGGAGATTGAGGTTGAGGCGTTGATGGGGTAATTTAATGTGCGACTTCTCCGAAGTCGTAAAACCTTACGCTATCCAATGGCTACAAATGTGTGACTTCTCCGAAGTCCTTTGATCGACTTCGAAGAAGCCACACATTTGTACCAAGATCACAAAGTTTCCTCCGCTTCCAATTCCAATTGCCGCAAATACTTGCTCAAACGCTCCATTGGCCTTGGAATGGCTATCCGACCTGAGCGGACAAACTCATAAATGCCGATCTCTTTCAAAGCTTCAAGCAGCGCTTCGGTCTCTTCAGCGTGCCCGGTTTTTTCCACAACAATGTACTCTTCTTCGATTTCCAACACTTTGGCATTGTGTTGACGGATCAATTTTTCCAGTCGATTGCCTTGCATAAACTTCTGCGTAGGAATTTTGTACAACGCAATTTCCTGATAGACGATTTCGGTGTTGTCGTCGTAGAAGGCTTTGAGCACATCCACTTGTTTCTCCAGTTGTCCACACAATTTGCGTACCACATCTTCAGTTGCGTTCACCACAATCGTAAAACGGTGGATGCCCGGCATCGAAGACTTGGAGGTCGTTAAACTTTCGATGTTGATGTAACGTCGGGTAAAAATCGATACTACCCGCGACAACATCCCGGTTTGGTGCTCCGTAAAAACGGTGAGCGTATATTCCTTGGTCATTTTTTTTAATTATTAGTGATGAATGATGAGTGATGAATTAGGATGAAATTTAAGGCACAGACAATTCATCACTCAT
>JAIYAV010000015.1 GCA_027488855.1 Saprospiraceae bacterium | reverse complement strand
TCATCTTGATTGGATTTGTTCTAAAGATAAGCCTTTTCAAATTGTCTGCGACAATTTGAATTACACCCGAATGAATGATATCGCAGATGATTTTATGTATGACGATTCATCAATGGTTAGATATTATGTAAAAGGAGATAGTTTATGGGGGGAAAATGCTAGAATGAATAGAAAAAAAGTCACTCAAAATTATTATCAAATTGGCCAATTTGCCATGATTGTTAACCCTGAAAAAGGTTTAAAAACTGTTATTAGTCAAAAAAATGACATAAAAAAATACCTTGATGAGAACTTTCAGGGAGAGCAAAGAGATCAATTAAATCCCTCTAGTTGGTTTACAGAAGACTATTCAAAGTATAAACGAATAAAAAACAAAACAAAACAAATCCAGGGTTACAATTGTACCCTCTATAGATATGAAAATAATGGTCAAAACAACGCCTATACTGAATATTGGATAGCTGAGGAAATTCATTTGGTTGAAGGAAAAGGCTTACCTTATTTTTTTAGCCATTTTGCGACCCCTTTTGGGTTGATAATGGAGTCTAACTGGGAATTCGAAGGCATAAGTAATCATACTTATCTTTCAAAAGCTATATTTGGGTCTTCTCCGCCAATTTTACCCTTTTTCAGCAAGATTAATTTTGGGCAATTAGATAGCATTCAATATGCAGATGAAGGCATTAACCAGCATTTGGATGGAAAAAAGATTGAAAATGCTTCAATTATCCCGGACTTTTCATTTTATCCAGTCGGAAAGTCAGAACCAGTGAACTTGTACGCCCAGAGAGGCAATGGGAAATTCATATTACTGGATTTATGGGCTACTTGGTGTGGCCCCTGCATCAAGGACTTCCCCATTATTCGACAGTTGGGTGAAAAAAACGCAGCTACTTTAGAGATAATTGGGCTCAATACAGGCGATCATCGCGAAGATTTTGTACAAAATTTTATTCAGAAAAACAACATGTCATGGCAGCAAGCTTACGCGGGGCGAGAGTTAGGATCATTTCTAAACCCTAGCAAAACAATCCCTTTTGTTGTTTTACTGGATGACCAAATGAAAATTCGATGGATGGGAAATCCTGCTGAACATTGGTTGGAAATAGAGGAAATAATTCGTAAGTACTAACCCTAAACCATTCAAGAATGCACGATACAGCAAGGCAAGGAATAATTCTTTAACCATTAAATTCAAATTGTTATGAAAAATGTAACTGAAAGAAAATTGGCTGAACTCCAAGCTGGAGGAACTATTTCTCCTCAATGTTTGGCTACGTTACAGTGGATGCTTAATCAGGGCGGCGCAGCGCAGGCTCAAGCCTTGCATATTTTATCACTGATTCAATCAGGCTACAACATTAATTGTTGAGCCATTTTTCAGGGGCAGTATTAAAACATTCATAAAATTCAGCGAGGCTCAATGCCCTTAATGCTAAAGAAAAACAAGGCTATACTACTCTTGGGATGACCGGGAGTGGTATAGCCATCTTCAAGATTTATTGTATTTGTTTCCTGACCAAAAATTCCATAAATAGTACAATATTCCACCATGACCATCCCCTACAAACAACTCCAACGCGCTACCGTCCGCCAACACGACCAGGCCGATTGTGGTGTAGCCTGTCTGCAAACCATTCTTAAGCACTGGGGCAAAACCATATCGATGGAGCAACTCCGCGATTGGAGTGGCACCAATGCCTCGGGTACAACCATGTTAGGGCTAAAGCAAGCAGCCATCCAAACCGGGCTGGAAGTAGATGGCTACGAAGCTGATCTGGACAGCCTTAAAGCCTGTACTGACATTTGTATTCTGCACATTGTAAGCAACAACTTTTACCATTACCTGGTGTACTGGGGCTATGATGAAGCCTTGCAGCGATACATCGTCAGTGACCCGGGGAAAGGGATGGTAGAAAAATACACCGCAGGAGAATTGGATGATGTATGGCAATCCAAAACATTATTGCTTTTTAAATTCCCTACTGACGCACCACAGGCCGAAGAAAATAGCCCCCAAAGTCAATGGCGCTGGATGTGGTCATTTTTGCAGGAAGACCTGAATTTGTTGGGTATGGCGGTGGTCATTGGGGTGGTTTTGGCCATTCTGGGCATTAGTACTGCGGTATTTTCCCAACAATTGATCGATCATATTTTGCCCAAGAAGGACTACGTGCGTTTGTATGGGGGTATAAGCCTGCTCTTGGTGCTCTTATTTGCCCGAAGTGCCTTGGGCTATGTCCGGCAATTGTTTTTGTTGCGACAAGCCCGGGATTTTAACTTGCGCATTGTGCAGTATTTTTTTGAGTCTCTGCTGCATCTACCCAAAGCTTTTTTTGACAATCGGCGCACGGGAGATTTGGTTGCCCGCATGCACGATACCTCACGCATCCAAAGAACAGTAAGCCAATTGTCGGCCTCCAGCACCATTGACCTTTTGATGATTTTGGTGGTCCTCATCGGAGGCTTAAGCTACAATTGGGTGACGGGCGTGGTGATGCTGGCCTGGCTGCCTTTGTTCTTTTGGGTAGCCTGGCGGTATCATCAACCCATATTGAAAAGCCAAAAGGAGGCCATGATAAGCTACAGCAATGCGGAAAGCACTTTTGTGGAGGCAGTTCAAGGTGCAGGAACCATCAAGCTTTTTAACCGGGAAGCCCACTTCATTCATTCGCTCAAAAATGTGTATGCCATTTTTCAACAACGCTCGTTGGAACTGGGCAAAGTGGGGATGAATTTCGGATTTTGGACAGAATTGCTTAGCTCAGTATTTACGGGTTTATTGTTGCTCTACATTTCGTGGCATGTATTGCGCGGAGGGATGACCGTGGGATCCCTGATGGCCGTACTCCAAATGTCCGGGATGCTGATTGCAGCCGCAGCTAGGCTGGCCTTGACCAATATCCAGTTGCAAGAAGCGCGGGTAGCTTTTGATCGGATGAAGGAGTTCACTGGCCTACAGGCCGAATTTGATCCAGAGACCGAGCAAGATTTGGCCCAGGTCAAAGATTTTCAGGAATTGCAAGTGCAAAACCTCAGTTTTCGTTTTCCTGGACGCAACCCGCTGCTCGAATCAGTAAGTCTTACTGTAAGAAAGGGAGAGTTAGTGGTACTCATGGGTGAAACAGGCAGCGGCAAAAGTACCCTTTTACAAACCCTCCAAAAATTTTACAAGCAAGAACAAGGCAGCATTAAAGTAAACGGCATTGATCTGGACTTGATTGCTACCAGTGCCTGGCGCGACTGCCTGGGTGTAGTGGAGCAAGAAGTAAAAATTTTCAATGGCTCATTGGCGGAAAATATTTTGTTTGGGAGTATGCCTGAAAGCCCCCAGCTTTTTTTTGACTTTTTGGCGCAGTATGGCTTTTCGCCTTATTTCGATAAATTCCCTCAAGGGGTCAACACCCTGATCGGTCAAAATGGAATCAGCCCTTCAGGTGGCCAAAAACAACTGATTGGACTGGCCAGAGCCTTGTGGAAACAACCCCAATTGTTGCTCTTGGATGAGCCCAGTTCAGCCTTGGATCAAAGTGCAGAAGCCTTTGTACATCAGACCTTAATGCAGTTGAAATCTCGGATGGGCATTTTATTGCTTACGCATCGGAGTGATCTTCTGGATGGGGTGGATAAAGTGTACAAAATTGAAGGGCAAATGATTGTGAGTGAAGTGGGGGAGTCTTTAAGTATTTGATTTTTTCACAACTAAATTCATAAGCAATGAAAGTTGTACCAAGTGGACAGAGGATGAGTTAGCCTCTGTCCACATTTTATATAAAAAATTGCATTTTATGAAAAACCTGAACCTGATTTTATTAATTTTTCTTTTTCCATCAGCACTTTATGCTCAAAATGATAATTTTGAGGGCCTTATTGAATACACCATCATCTTTAAACGTGATCCAGATTATCTTCAAAAAACCATCAACGGCTTCAGAAACGCAGGCTGGACTGAACGACAAATCAAACCTTTTTACGCGGATTCAATTCGTATTCGTTGTTACATTAAACAAGACAGCATTTGGGAAGAGCAATATTTAAATGATGAATCAGGAATAGATAAAATCAATTACCAGACCGGTTTCCAGGCAGAAGTACTTGATCCTTATAGTGGTAAACGAACCGTATTTGGTAAAACCAAAGAATATGAAGACCATATTGATAAAAATACCAATGATCCCAATTGGCGGGAAAAAATCAAAGTAAGTGAGTGGTTCAAAACGGACTATTCCAGGTTAAAAAAATTGGCCAGGCGTAAAGAAATGATCCAGGGCTATCTTTGCCAAGTATACGAATTACCTCCCAGTATTCCAGATGGTACACCTTACTATTATTGGATAACGGAAGATTTCACCGGAGGGGAAGAACAACAAATTCCGTATTTTTTTAATTCGATTTTTACGCCGAAAGGTTCAATCGTAAGGCATGAAATGAACACTAAGTACGGACAAACGCATAAAATTCTACGTAAAATAACTCCTGGCCCAATCGCCCCCATCCTCCCTCGCCTTCGCAGCCTCAATTTTGGCACTTTGGACAGTGTACAGTACGCCGACCAAAAATTGAATCAGCATCTAGTAGGCAAAAACATTGAACAAGCGCCAATATTGCCCGATTTTTCCTTTTACACGGTAGATAGCAATCAACTGGAAAATCTGTACAGCCGCCAGAATAACGGTAAATTTATTTTGATTGACTTTTGGGCTACCTGGTGTGCTCCCTGCCTTCGAGAAATGCCCCAGTTAGCGGCTTTTCAAGCTGAAAATGCAGCATTGCTGGAGGTGATTAGCCTTAACCAAGGCGATCACCGGGCTGATCATGTGAAGCAGATGATTACGCAACACAACATGACCTGGACACAAGGTTATGCCGGTAAGGTGCAGAAAGCTTTTTTGAATCCAGGAAAAAGTATTCCTCATGCCATTTTGCTCGATTCTAATATGAAAGTGCGCTGGAGAGGGAATCCGGCGGGGAATTGGGATAAGTTGGCGGAGATCATCCGAGGGAATTGAAACTTCTGGAGAAGTTTGTATGTTAGTTCTCCAGACGCTTCAATTTTTCATACTATTTAAATAACGAAATGGAGAAAATACGATTGGATGCTTTGGAATACAACATAAGCCCAACAAAATCAATTCTCGCTAATGTTTCTCTCCACATAAATGAGGGGCAAATATTCTATCTGGTAGGCCCAAACGGTGCAGGAAAAACTACGCTGATTAAACTATTGTTGGGGCTAATCGGCCCAAATAATGGAACCGTGAGCATCAACGGCATAGAAATGAACCCCCAAAATCGGAAAAAATTAATTCCCTTGATGGGCGTTTTTATTGAGCAAGCGGCCTTCTATGGGCACCTATCTGTGCTAGAAAACTTAAGCTTGCATGCCCGGTATTTCAAGGTACCCAAACATTATGCTATCGAGGCAGCACAACTATTGGGGCTATCGGGCGAGTTGGACAAAAAGGCAGCCAAGTTATCGATGGGGATGAAACAGCGCCTAGGGCTAGCCATGGCTATTGTGCACAAACCCGAGATCATCATTTTTGATGAGCCTACCAATGGGATGGATCCTCAGGGAGTGATTGCATTCAGAAACTTAGTTCAAGAGCTTAATGATGCCAAAAAATGCACCTTTTTTATTGCTACGCACATCTTAGGCGAAGTGGAAAAAATGGCGGACACGATAGCCATTCTTAAAGAGGGTGAAATAATTGATTTTTTTGATAAAGAGCAAGTGCTCAAAAAATATATGGCATTTGAAATAGATAAAAGCCCCGAAAATCAGGAGGAAATAAACACTTATTACCACGATGCCTCTATTGATGGTTTGTATTATCAAGAAGGGAAGCTTATTCGTTTTCTTCTCCCGGTAGAAGAGAGAGATTCTGCAGCAAAAATTGACATGGGCTTGAAGTCCCTGCTGTCAAAATCAGCGCAAGTTCCATTCTCGCTTGAACATTATTACCTTGCAAAACAGGCTCAAAATGGTAGAATTAATACGAATTGAGGCGAAAAAACTATTTCGACATCCCCTTTTTTGGTATAGCTTGCTTGTATTGATTGGTCTTTATGTATTGCTTATGCTAAAACTGACCAATGGTTTTTTGAGACACTACAACACATGGGTCGCGTTTATGCATGAAAGCAATGCTTGGAATCTCCTTTTACAACGATTTTCCCTTAATCTTTCTTTGGTTTCAGGCTTGATGTTGCTGGTACTCATTTTAGTTGTGGCCTATATTGAAAATCAACACCACAATTGGCGGCGATTGTTGACCTTACCGCAGTCTTTGTTTCATATTTTATTGTCAAAGCTATATTTGGTGTTGATGGTATTTTTGGTCGTCTATTCTTTGCTGTGGGTGAGTACACTAGCAATTGCCAGACCCATAATCATCGAAAAATATGATTTCCTTTTCAAAAATGAGACCTACCAAGAGAACGGCTCTAAATACTTCCTTTGGTATTTTTTTTCTGTTTTTGCTTTTATTAAGTTCACTTTTTTTCATTTTTGGTTATCAACAAGATTGAAAGAGAATCAGTTTCTTTCTTTTTTAATTGGCTGCTTAGGCCTCTTTATGCCATACCAATATTTACCCTACGGAGCTTTTTTTAGTTTCAACAGTACGATGACTGATGTTTTGGTTGTTGCTGGAATAGCTGTGGTGTACTGTTTTATCGCTATCTATTTTCTAAAAAAAGAAAGTGGATTGCGGTATTTTATGTAATCATTATCCTAACCTGATGGTGCTATGAATAACCTTGTATTGAATGTTGCAAATGAAACGTATAAGCTACTCAAATGGAAAACCCTGGTTGTTTTTATTGGTTGTAGCGCACTTGCGACCTTTTTGATTGGCTATACTTTTGATACTGAATTGAAAATGGAATATGCCATCTTGGGATCAAGCAAAGCGCCTAACTTATGGTTTGCGTTTTTGTCGGGTTGTCGCCTCGTCAATGTAATCGTATGGCCTTTGTTTTGCTTTTTTCTTCCGGTTTTAATGATGTATGTCGAACATAAAAACAGCGCTTTTTTATTGTGGTCTGTTTTGCCTGAGACCCAATATAGATTCTTTTTACAGAAATTTTTGGCGATGATTGTCTACTTGTTTGGTTTGGTCATGCTTAGTTCGATAGCAGCAGGAATCAGTGCTTACATCAATGGGTCGACAAATAAACCAGCGCTTCATGCCTACTCCTTTGCCGCTACCTTGGATCAGCAAGCTTATTTTGCAGTTGTGTTTTTTATCAATCAAATGGGAATCCTTACCTTGCTTTTGTTGATCAATTTTCGATTGAAACATTTCCCTTTTGCTTTGATGTGCTCGCTTTTATTTTGGCTTTCGGGCTTTATTCCATCAAAAATGAATTACCTCCCAACTGCTTATGCCTTAAAATCAGCAGTAAATTTTACTACAAATCAGGGGAATACCCATCCCTATGCTTTAAAGCTATTTACCTATGAAATGTATAGTATTTTGTGGGTGATTGGTCTACACCTATTGGCTTTTTTGCTGGGGGCAAATCGTTTGTTATTTCCAAAGAAATGAAATCAGAACACATTTTGGTCGGCTTAATTTGGGCTATTTTTAGCTTGGTGGCCTATTTTTACAGTCCGGAGGGCTTTGCTATTGAGCGGTATGCTCAAGTGCAAAATTTGATTTTTTATGGCCTGGTAGTATATTTGTTATATGGATTCAGGCGGAAGATGAAGTGGGCGGCCTTTCACCATACACTGCTCTATACCTTTTGGTTCTTTGTTTTTTCATCTTTTGCCCAACTCATCATTCTGTTTGTGTTGTACAATCTTGTCGATCCTGGCTTGATTGATTACAAAATAAGTAGTGAATACGATGGCGAAATTGCAGAACTGAAACTCATGAATGCTGCTTTAGACGTTGATGTGGACAAGATTAAGGAAAGAATCCAAGCTCGTTATTCTCTTTCAAGCTTGGCTTTCACCTTTGTTATCCAATGTGTTTTTTCATTTTTCATTTCTGTGATACTGGCCGTGATTTTTAGAAAGGAGCAAGCCTCCTGAAAAATACAAACATGAAAAATCTTTCGATACCCAAATTGCTTTACTTCTCTGGCATCATTTCGTTAATCATTTTATCTTTTGTAATCAACAAGAGCCTGTTGCTTTTGATCATGTTGTATCTCTATTTCATTCCCTATCCGCCCAAACAAAAAAAAGAGCAAAGTGCTTCTGAGCAGAGCCTATATCTATCGAATTTTAATCCATTCACTTTTGTCCAAGGCATTTTCCATACATTGGGGGAGGCTCTTTTGCTGCAAAACAGGCAGGCCGACATAGATCATGCTGAGGAATATCAAAATAAGGTAGCATATTTTTTACCTTTTCAGGGGGCTTGGTATGTCAATGGGGGCATTACTCCCGAAACCTCTCATTCATGGGACATCTTAAATCAACGTTTTGCCTATGACTTTGTAATCGCTAAAGGTGAAACAACTTTTGCTAGTAATGGCAAAAAATTAGAAGATTACTATTGTTTCAGTAAGCCCATCCTAAGCCCTGCTGATGGCGTAGTAGTGAAAACCCAAACCAACATTCGCGACTATTCAGGAGTTGGAGATCAATCCATTGATTGGAAGGTAAGGGATTTCCGAGGAAATTTTGTTGTCATTAAGCATGCCGATAAAGAGTTCAGCTTTCTCGCCCATTTTAGAAAAGACTCGATCCTTGTAAAAAAAGGAGATCGGGTAAAAGCAGGACAAGTCATTGGTCTTTGTGGGAATTCTGGACATTCTACCGAGCCACATCTTCACTTCCATTTGCAAAATGGCCCAAATTTCTGGATGGCTAGAGGGCTGCCTATTCTTTTTAAGAGTGCTGCCTTCTCCAATCAATTAGATGCTGATTTTTCCCCGCTATCCGCTCATATTGATGGGGTATGCTATGTGCAGCCTGATAAACACGAGCTATAACCTTTCACAAGTCCATCACGATTTTCAAATTATCTTTCACTGTATCCTTGAGATGTACTGGCAAGTTACCTAATTTCTTTAAAAGCCTTTTGTTGTCAACGGCCCTAACTTGATTGATTATAGGTTAAGATCAGCCAGCCAAACCTCGAATTGTTTACCATTCATCTTCTATCGCTTCAAATTCATGCAATACCACTATGAGTTAATGCACTAGGACTAAAGTCCATCAAAAAGGCAATCTCCATCCACTAGCTAAAGCACGTGGCAATTCATGTCCTTCGCTTCGGAAATACAAAATGTCCAGTAGCATGTATCCTCACAAATTTTTCTTCTTCAATTCCTCCACCGCATGGTTGACCGCCCGCGCCGTCAACGCCATATACGTCAACGACGGATTCTGCGTCGAAGTCGAAGTCATGCAAGCTCCATCTGTCACAAACACGTTTTTGCAAGCGTGTAACTGATTGTACGCATTCAACATCGAAGTCTTCGGATCTTTACCCATCCGCACCCCGCCCATTTCGTGGTTGGCGTGGCCGGGTACCCGCTGGGTATCTCTTTTTTGAATGTTTTTAAAACCCGCTGCGTCCAACATTTCCGCAAAAGAATCGTGAAAATCCTTGAGCATTTTCAGCTCATTGTCGCTGAACTCCACCGAAAAGCGCATTTGTGGCATGCCATATTTGTCTTTGAGCACCGGATCTAGCCGGGCAAAGTTGCTTTCCCGCGTGAGCACCTCGCCTACCATGCTGGCGCTGATGGTCCAGTGGCCCAATTTTTTAGTCAGGTTGTCCTTTAATTCGGCCCCCCAGCCGTCTTGTACGTTACTCCGCGAGGAGCCCACTTGTGCGGCGTACCCGCGCAAAAAGTCAGTTTCTTGCTTGTACACATTGCGGAAGCGTGGCACATAGGCACCATTCGGGCGTTTACCTTCGGTGGTGCTGTCCAAAAAACCTTCGTGTTCGGCCGAAATACCGCCCCGGTAGTTGTGCCAACCCAGGAATTTGCCCAATACCCCACTGTCGTTGCCCAAGCCATTGGGAAAACGGGCGGAGGTAGAGTTCATCAGCACCAGGTTGCTGTTCATGGCACTCGCGTTCAGGAAAATGATTTTGGCGTAAAACTCCAGCGTTTCGCGGGTTTGGGTATCGATCACCCGCACACCTACGGCCTTTTGTTTTTGCTCATCATAAATAATGGAGTGCACCAGCGAATGCGGGCGTAGGGTCATTTTGCCCGTTTTGGCCGCCCAGGGCAGGGTAGAGGAGTTGGTGCTGAAATAGCCACCCAGGGGGCAGCCGCGTTCGCAGAGGGTGCGGTTGGCACATTTGCCCCGACCTTGCTGGCGGTGAATCTCGTTGACCTGGGTCAGGTTGGCACAACGTCCCATGATGACGTGGCGATTCGGAAACTTCTGGGCCACCTGTTGGCTGAAGTGTTTTTCCACGCAGCTCATTTCATGTGGCGGCAAAAACTCCCCATCGGGCAAACTGGCCACTCCATCACGATTGCCACTAATGCCTGCAAATTTTTCCACGTGGCTATACCAGGGCGCAATGTCTTTGTAGCGGATCGGCCAATCCACGGCATAACCATCGCGGGCCGGGCCTTCAAAGTCAAAATCACTCCAGCGCTGGGTTTGACGGGCCCAAAGCAAGGAACGCCCACCCACCTGATAGCCTCGAATCCAGGCAAAGGGTTTGTCCTGGATGTACTCTTGCTCGCTGTCTTTGACCAAAAATTGCGTGGTAGCTTCGGAAAAGATGTAATGAATATTCGTCCTGGATTTTTGGTACTCCGCAGCAATGGCACTGGGCACGGTACCGAGGTGTTCGAGTTCCCAGGGCATTTTATTGGCGGTGGGATAATCCACGATGTGTTGCACGTCGCGGCCCCGTTCGAGGACCAGGGTTTTGAGTCCTTTTTCGGTCAATTCCTTCGCGGCCCAGCCGCCACTGATTCCGGTGCCAATCACGATCGCATCGAAACTGCGTTTTTTGATGCTATCCAGGTTGAGATTTGCCATTGATGCAGGTACTATTTTAGAGCGGTAATTTACAAAGTAGACGCAGTATGGAGCATTGACCCTTGTAAAAATTTAATTTTGTTAGGAGAAAAACCTACCAAATGCCATTGCACGTCATCTGAGCCCTACCGCTTTCTGTATGTGAAAAAGGGGGGAAATGGTCTAAGTGTTTGTCCCTCAGTGATCCCTTATGTTTCTTAATTGTAAAAAAAGATAATTTTCGCTTCTTTAAGCGAGATAGAGATACTACCTTTGCACCGATTTAAGCGAAAGCATAATTCATTCTTAAAGACAAACGAAGGTGAAAGTGAGCAATAAGCCGATCATCAGAATAGCTTTGACGTTGTTTATCAGTATTTTGGGCATGAATCTTGCCTGGGCGAACGAAGAAGAGACCCCGGGTAAGTACGATCCAGTAGGTACTGTGATGAACCACATTTCTGATGCCAATGAATTCCACATCTGGAAAGGAGTACACATTCCCCTGCCTTGTTTCTTGTACGCTCCAGGCGAGCCCACCAAAAAATGGACTTTCCTCTCCTCTGGCAAATTTGAACACGGCCACAAAGCCATCGATCGCTACGTGATCAATCACGGTCGGGTAAATCGCATCGCAGATGCTTCCTTCCCCATGGGTGAAGTACACATCGAAGGTGTCCACGGCAAAGAAGAAATGCAACTCGTAAAGGGCAAAGAAAAAGAAGTAGAAGTTTTTTACGCCCATTACCAAGGCAAAGAATATAAGCTGGAAAAACCCAGTACATTAGATGGTGGCATGATGGGTGGTGGCATCACTTCCTTTTATGATTTTTCCATCACCAAGAACGTGTTCACGATGATGTTGGCAGCCCTGCTGCTGATCCTCATTTTTTCCTCGGTACGCAATGGCTACCGCAAAAATGAAGGCAAAGCACCAAGTGGCATTCAATCTTTCTTCGAGCCATTCTTTGTATTCATCCGCGACGAAGTTGCCAAACCAAATATTGGGCTAAAACACTACGAGCGTTTTATGCCTTTCATTTTGACCTTGTTCTTCTTCATCTTGTTTTGCAACCTCTTGGGTTTGATGCCTTTCTTCCCAGGTGGTGCCAACGTAACGGGTAACCTAGCGGTAACCTTTGTATTGGCCGTTTTTGCCTTTGTTATCACCAACATCAATGGCAATCGCCACTACTGGCAGCACATCTTCTGGATGCCCGGCATTCCAGCTTGGGTCAAAACGATTTTGACGCCAGTAGAAGTGCTCGGTTTGGTCATCAAACCTTTCTCCTTGATGATTCGTCTTTTCGCCAACATATCCGCTGGTCACATCATTATCCTGAGTTTGATTGGTTTGATCTTTGTATTTGGCGAAAACGGCACCAGCTTCGGCGGTGGTGTGGTAGGCGCAATTGTTGGCGGCGCGTTTACCGCGTTTATGAACCTGATCGAATTGTTGGTGGCATTCCTGCAAGCCTTCGTGTTTTCGATGCTGACAGCGTCTTACATTGGCGCAGCAGTAGAAGATGGCCATCACGATCACCACGATGAGGCGCATCACGCACACTAAAAAATAGGTTTCAAGGATCTTGAGTTGATTGATTTTGAACTTAGGAACCCTGAAGTTTTTGAATAGAACTTTTAACGTTTTAAATAAATCTCACAATGGGAGCAATTGGAGCTGGAATTGCAGCGCTTGGCGCTGGTATCGGAGTAGGTTTGATCGGTAGCAAAGCAATGGACGCTATCGCACGTCAGCCTGAAGCAGTGAACGACATCCGTGCAAACATGATCTTGACTGCCGCTTTGGTGGAAGGTGCTGCTCTGTTTGCAATCGTAGTTGGTCTGCTCGCAGGTTAATTCCTACCCGTAGTAAAAAAAGCTACAACAAAAAGGGAAGACCGGACAGCAGCGGTTGGCTTTTGGCCGGTCTTCATATTCCTGTTGTGGATGCGCATGTTCCTCGTGGAACCTGTGCAAACGTGTTTTGGAAAGTCATCATTCTTTAATATACTCGCCGATGTTTTGCGGCGCTACAATGTATAAAACATGACGCAGTTTGTTTTTTTAGGCGGCTTTTCAGTCATGCAACCGGATCCAGGTTTGATTTTCTGGACTACGGTCATTTTCCTTTTGGTATGGGTTGTTTTGGGGCGTACCGCGTTCCGTCCAATCCAGGAATCCCTGAAGAAGCGCGACGCTGACATCCAACATGCTTTGGATGAAGCCAAACGTGCCCGGGAAGAGATCGGCAAAATGCAATCGCAAAATGAACTTTTGTTGAAAGAAGCGCAGGAACAACGTACTGCGATCATCAAAGAAGCAAAAGAAATTCGTGAAGCGACCATCAAACGCGCCGAGGAAGAAGCCAAAGTAAAGGTGCAAGCCATGATTGCTGAGGCTAAAACCGACGTGGAGCACATGCGCTTGGAGTTAAAAACCAGCATCAAGAATGAACTGGGCAACATGGCCCTGGACATTGCCGAGAAGCTGGTGCGCAAAGAACTCAAGAGCAACACCGAAAATATGGAGCTCGCGCAGAAACTGGTGGAGGAAATCAAATTTAACTAGCAGCGGTAAGGGAGGGGAAAGTTCCCGGCAAACGACCACAAGCGAAGCTCGTGCCAAGATGCCTCGGACACACCCACACCCACACCCACACTCACACCTCATATGTCCGTTAATAGAATTGCATCTCGCTACGCCAAATCGCTCATTGATTTGGCCGTAGAGCAAAATAACCTGGAGAAGATTCACGGGGATGTTGAGCATTTGCGTCGGATGATCAAAAGCAGCAAGGACTTCAACAGCTTCTTGCGTAGCCCGGTGATCCAGTATTCGCGCAAAAAAAAGGCTTTGGAAGCACTGCTCAAAGACAAATTTGAAGACTTGACCTTCAAATTCGTCGACTTGCTGGCGTCCAAAAAACGGGAAGCTTATTTGCCGGAAATTGCGGAGGAATTCATCATCCAATACCGGATCTTGAATAAGATTTCACAAGCTACGATCATCACGGCTGGCGAAATTACTCCCGAGTTGGAAGCCAAAATTCAGGCAAAACTACAGGATGCTACCATCGGTTACGCCAATGTAGAGGTGGCAACCAAAGTTGATCCAAGCCTGATTGGTGGCTTCATCATCGAGTTCGAAGGCCACGTTTACGATGTAAGTGTGCGCTACGAACTGGATCAAATGCGCAAGGAATTCAGAGGCAACTTGTTTGAATCTGCAATTGGAAGATAAAATAGGAATGATGAATGATAAGTGATGAGTGATGAATGGCTAACATTCCACTCGATTCATAACTCATCATTCATCACTTTTCACTTTTTAAAATAACCTCATCTGCTCTCACCGGCAGGTGCAAATTCGATAAACAATGGTTGATGTAAGACCAGAAGAAATTTCTCAGATACTCAAGCAGCAGATCTCTGGATTTGGATCTGCTTCCGAATTGGAGGAGTTTGGTACCGTACTACAGGTAGGCGACGGTATTGCTCGTGTTTATGGTCTGAATAGTGCTCAGGCCGGTGAATTGGTAGAGTTCGATTCAGGCGTACAAGCCATCGTTCTGAACCTCGAAGAGGACAACGTAGGGGTTGTATTGATGGGTGCTGGCGACGGCATCAAAGAAGGCTCTCGCGTAAAACGCACCAGCCGCATTGCTTCGATTGAAGTAGGCGATGGTTACCTTGGCCGGGTTGTCAACCCACTGGGTCAGCCCATCGACGGTCGCGGACCAATCACGGGTGCCAAGTACGAAATGCCACTGGAACGCAAAGCTCCCGGGGTAATTTTCCGTCAGCCTGTAACCGAACCACTCCAAACGGGGATCAAGGCCATCGACGCCATGATTCCAATCGGTCGTGGCCAGCGGGAATTGATCATTGGTGACCGCCAAACGGGTAAAACCGCCATCGCGATCGACACCATCATCAACCAACGCGAATTTTACGATCGGGGTGAACCTGTATTCTGTATCTATGTAGCTTCTGGCCAAAAGGCTTCTACGGTAGCCAACGTGGCTAAAACCCTGGAAGACGCTGGCGCATTGGCGTATACCGTAATCGTATCTGCTTCTGCTTCTGATCCTGCTCCACTGCAGTTCTACGCACCATTTGCGGGTGCGTCGATTGGGGAGTTCTTCCGCGATACTGGTCGTCCTGCCTTGATCATTTACGATGACCTTTCCAAGCAGGCTGTGGCTTACCGCGAGGTATCCCTGCTGCTGCGTCGCCCTCCCGGTCGTGAAGCCTATCCTGGGGACGTATTTTACCTGCACAGCCGTTTGTTGGAGCGTGCCGCCAAGATCATCGCCAACGATGAGATTGCTCGCAACATGAACGACTTGCCCGACTCTCTGCGCAACGGAAAAGATGCCAACGGCCAACCCATCGTAAGAGGTGGTGGTTCTTTGACGGCCCTGCCGATCATCGAAACCCAGGCTGGTGACGTTTCTGCATACATCCCGACCAACGTAATTTCGATTACCGACGGTCAGATCTTCCTCGAATCCAACTTGTTCAACGCGGGTATCCGCCCAGCCATCAACGTAGGTATCTCCGTGAGCCGGGTAGGGGGTAACGCGCAGATCAAGTCGATGAAGAAAGTATCTGGTACTTTGAAACTCGACCAGGCGCAATACCGCGAATTGGAAGCTTTTGCAAAATTTGGTTCCGACCTCGATCCAGCTACCCTCGCGGTATTGGAAAAAGGAAAGCGCAACGTGGAAATCCTCAAACAACCACAGTACTCTCCAGTATCGGTAGAGAAGCAGGTAGCCATCATTTACCTGGGTACCAACGGTTTGTTGAAAGATGTTCCAGTGAATAAAGTTCGTGAATTCGAAGAATTGTTCCTGACTACCCTCGAAGGGCGCTATCCAGCAGTACTGGACGCATTCAGAGCGGGAAAACTGGAAAATGACGACTTGGCAAAAGTGAAAGAAGTTGCCGCTGAGCTGACCAATCAATTCAAGTAATCTGCCATGGGTGCAAACTTAAAAGAGGTTCGTGATCGGATCAAGTCGGTGATGAATACGCAACAGATCACCAAAGCCATGAAAATGGTTTCGGCGTCCAAGTTGCGTAGAGCCCAGACTGCGATTCAGCAATTGCGGCCTTATGCTGATAAATTGAACGAGATGCTGCGCAACATCCTCTCCAACTTGGAGGGCGATGCCAGCACAACCTACGGCCAGGAGCGCCCAGTGGAACGAGCCTGTATTGTGGTCGTGACCTCCAATCGTGGCCTTTGCGGTGCGTTCAATACTAACGTGAATAAGGCTGCTGTTCATGTCATCGAAACCAAGTACGCTGGAGTACGCGCCAAGGGCAACCTGGACATCCTCTGCATTGGCAAACGGGGTGCAGAATTCTTCAAAAAACGCTACTCGGATTGCCGGATCATCGACGATCACATGATGCTTTTTGAAGACCTGAGCTCAAGCAATGTAGGAGCAGTATCGGGCAAACTGATGGAAGCCTTTGTGAGCAAGCAGTACGATGCGGTCGAAGTAGCTTATGGCCGCTTCCGCAACGCTGCCATGCAATTCGCCGAAGTTGAACGCTGGTTGCCAGTCGCCAAACTGGAAGTTCAAGCAGGTGCCAGCACCAAAAAAGCTGACTACATCTTCGAACCAACCAAAGAAGGTTTGTTGGAATACCTGGTGCCCAGCATCTTGAAGACGCAGTTCCAGAAATTCCTCCTGGATACCCACGCTTCTGAGCACGGTGCCCGGATGACTTCCATGGACAAGGCGACCGAAAACGCCAACGACTTGCTGCGTGACCTGCGCATCCACTACAACAAAGCCCGCCAAGAAACGATTACCAACGAGATTTTGGAAATCGTAGGTGGTGCTGCGGCGCTATCGTCGGATTAAGGAAAGAGAGAAACAAAACGAAAGATAAAAAGGGGTGTGGCGCTGAGAGGTGTTCGCCCCTTTTTGGTTTACGGGAAAAAATTAACCTTTTTGCTAGAAAAGCCTAGGGTTATATTGCTTGAACATGATTTATAAGATTTTGCACTTCGTCAAAAACTTCAAATAAATTATCTAGATCGAGGAGCCCAATCAAAGCCGGGCCATCTTTACTTTTTACATAATTTTTTGGCTTCGTTTTCAAAGTACCTTTGTGTCTCTTTTCAAGAGCAAAATGCTGTCGAAAAATAGTATCCAATCGATCACCTGGTTTAACAATTTCTTCTGGATGAATACCGAAAATTAAACTATTATTTCGAACTGTTTCAGTTCGTTTAAAAATAAAAGCATTTGCACGTGCATATTCTTCAATCTTTTCAGGTTGTGATATTATCCATCCTTCCATTTCTTGAATCATAAAAAAAACTTTGGATGGCTCTGAAGCATAGTTATTTTTAAGGCGTTCGGCTTTAATGCTTTTAGGGCCATCAAGATCGATAAGAAGAATACCATTGATATTTTGCGTATTAATTTTTTCAAGATATTTTGCTGCCTGGCTAATTTGACCAATTGGTTGGATAGCTAAATCAAAAGAATTTTGAGGTAACTTTTGAACAAAGAGTTGATGAAAATTTTCCCTAAAAACGACGCTATTATCAAGGAAACTCTCTTCGGAACTAGGGACTCCACCTTCGATATATATTGTGATTTTTACCATCTTTTACCTCCAATTAAGCCTCTTAACCAAAGTTGGCCAGACAAATAATTGTCATTCCAGTTATCAAAATCATCAGCTGATTTTTCTGATACAATAGACTGATTTTGGTTGTTCTTTTCGAAAATTAAAATATCATCTAGTTCAAAATCATTTAGAAAAAGTGGTGAATGAGTGGCAATAATAAATTGAGTGTTGCCTCTTGAGGCAGCCTTAAATGCTTCGGCTATTGAATGAATCATATCAGGGTGCAAACCAATCTCTGGCTCATCAAGACAAACAATACTGCCTCGCTTGGGATTAAAACAAATGGCCAATAAGCATAAATATTGAAGAGTGCCTCCTGAAATATTGTCAATGGGAATAGATTTAGCTAAAAACTGTTCGCGCAATACCATGAAAAATTTATTCCCAACCAGATCAAAGCCAATGTCTTTAAAGTGAGGGTTAATTTTACGGATGTATTCTTCAATTTTATCATAATCATTAGCGAAGTGATTTTTAATCCGATTGAGAATCGACATTAAATTGTTCGCGTTCGATAAAAGTTTTTCTTCAGTGCCATAGTTGGCTAATTGGCGAACTGGACTGTTTGAAGTCGTGTCGAATGGGTTATAAAAAGCCATTGTTTCTATGGCTCGTTTGAGCGTAAATATAGGTGCGAAACGATCAGGTTCAGATATTTGTCGCAGTACGGGTTCCGTAGTCTTAAAACCAATAGGCGTATTTCCTTGAGTATAATTTTGAACTGTATTTTCTCCATTTTGAGTGATGGTAATAAAACCAGTTGCATTTTCCATCTCCATCAATTTCAAGGGTACTTGCATTTGGAGAATGGAATTAATGTAGAAGATGGATTCTTTTAGATAATAAGCTGTACTTCCTACCGGATTAATTGTTAATTGATAGACAGGGTCGAAAGGGAATTGAAAGCCTTGATAATTGACAGCTTCATTGATTGCTTCTTTGTCAAATATAAAAGTTAAACGAATCGGTTTGTCTTCATCGTTATCTTTGAAATTTCTGACATTTCTGAAACCACCCCAATCTTTAAGAAATACTTTTTCAAAACCTTCTCCTGTAATGCTTTCACTTAAAAGAAAGATCGCTTTTAAAAAATTGGATTTTCCGCTTCCATTAATACCCACTAAAACATTAATGTCAGGGTTTAAATCAACCGACACTGGTTCGCCAAAGCTGAAAAAATTTTCTAATGTTATCCGAGTAATCATCGATTTTGTTTATGGGGCATCATAAGCCCACCATTCTGCAAACTAGCTACAAAATAGGGCATAATCAAGTGATTTTTTCAATGGATCCACACTCTTTTTACTTTTCCCCGTAACTTCCCCCCAAATCTACCACCACATGAAAGTCCTCAACCTCATCCTCGCCGTCCTTTTCATCCTTTTCGCCGTTGTGCAATACAACGACCCCGATCCCTGGGGCTGGGCCGCATTGTACCTCTATGTAGCCGCCGCTTGCGGCATGGCCGCTTTTGGCAAAAGCAACAAAATTATGCTTCTCCTTGGCCTTGGCGTAAGCACCATCTGGATGTTGACCCTCCTATCCGATTTTATCCACTGGGTACAAATGGGCATGCCGACCATTGTAGCCCACATGAAAGCTGAAGCCCCACACATTGAGCTGACTCGGGAGTTTTTGGGCCTGGTGGTGTGTATGGCGGCCTTAGGCTGGCAGTGGTACCGCTTGCGGAAAAGTCAAAAAGCTTGAATGTTGATCGCGGTAGCCTCAACTTCTCAACCCCTCAACTGCTCAACTCCTGCACTTTTGTTATCTTTGCGCCGTACAAAAAAAGCCAAGCCAATCGATGCAGGTTATCCTCGACTATTTTCCCAACCTCAACGCCCAACAACAGGCGCAGTTTGCGCAGTTGGACGACTTGTACCGAGAGTGGAATGCCAAGATCAACGTGGTATCGCGCAAGGACATCGACTCCCTTTATGCGCACCACATCCTTCATTCATTGGGCATCGCTAAGATGGTGCAATTCAAACCCGGCGCCGAGATACTCGACATTGGCACGGGCGGCGGCTTGCCGGGGATTCCTTTGGCGATTGTTTTTCCCGAAACCCAATTTACACTAGTAGATGGAACGGGTAAAAAAATCCTGGTCGTCAAAGAAATTGCCCAGACGCTGGGTCTAAAAAACGTGGATGCGCAGCATGCCCGCGCCGAGGAGCTCAAGCGACAGTTCGATTTCACCGTATGCCGAGCCGTAACTACACTGGACAAATTGTGCGCCTGGAGTTGGCCGCTCATCAAACGCAAGCACCAGCACGCTTTGCCCAATGGCCTCATCACGCTCAAGGGCGGCGACCTCCGCGAGGAAATTGCGGCACTGCCGAAGGGAACTTTTGTGAATAAAATTCCCCTCAGCACTTTTTTTAAAGATCCTTATTATGAGGAAAAATATGCTGTGTACGTTCAAGCTTAGGCACTTACTTAAATTCATCACCCGGTTGACTTACCTCTAATCACCACTTATGCCACGATATTTGCTCAATTTTTTGAAATTCCTCTTGTTCCTCGGTGTTGGCGTTGTCATTTTGTACCTTTTGTACCGCCATCAAAACGCCGCTTTTCAAGCAGAATGTGCCTTGAAGGGAATCCCTGGCGAGGAATGTAGTTTGATTGATAAGGTCGTGCACGATTTTGGCACGGTAAAGATAAGTTGGTTGTTTTTGGTGCTTGGTGCCTTTATTGTGAGCAACATTTCCCGGGCGATTCGCTGGAACATGTTGATCAAACCCCTCGGGTATACGCCACGCCTCATCAACTCCTTTTTTTGCATCATGATTGGTTATTTTGCCAATCTGGGTTTGCCCCGTTTGGGTGAGGTGTTGCGGGCGGGTACCATGGCGCAGTACGAAAAAATTCCGGTGGAAAAAGTAATGGGCACCGTGGTGGTGGATCGGATCATTGACGTGATCAGTATTTTGTTGGTCACCGCGCTATCGATTGCCCTGGAATACGATACCATCCTGGCTTTTGCCAAACAGCACGTATCGGTGGCGGATAAAATTGCGCTTTTGCAAAAAATGATCTTTTGGGGTATTCCCTTGATGCTCCTTGGATTTGGGGTACTGTGGTACTTCCGAAAGCCACTGTTGGCGACCAGCATCGGACAAAAAATCACGAATCTGGCGCAAGGTTTTTGGCAAGGAATCCAAACCGTCCGCCAATTGGAGCGCCCCTGGTTGTTTGTTTTCCATAGCTTTTTGATCTGGTTCATGTACTATTCCATGACCTACCTCAATTTTCACGCCTTCCCCCCCACGGCACACCTTTCTTTGGTAGCTGCGCTGATCACCTTTGTGTTTGGCGGCTGGGGCATCGTGATTCCTTCCCCCGGTGGGATGGGCACCTACCACTTTTTGGCTCAAACCGCCCTGGCGATGTATGGCATCAGTGGTGACGATGGTTTTTCCTGGGCGAACATCTCCTTTTTTACCATCCAATTGGGCGGCAACGTAGCGATCGGCTTGGCTTCCTGGATGTTGCTCCCGGTCGTGAACCGCAATTACCACCCCAAAACCCTAGGCCATGAGCATGCTGGCGCAAATTGAGGCTAAAATCCTGGATTGGGATGCTGCAAGCCGCAAAGTGCGGGAATGGCAGACCCAGGGTGAAACAGTGGTGTTTACCAACGGCTGCTTTGACCTCCTGCATTACGGGCATTTGCACTACCTGGCGCAGGCAAGGGATTTGGGACAAAGGCTGGTGCTGGGCTTGAATTCAGCTGCTTCGGTGTCACGCTTAAAAGGCCCCCACCGGCCAATCAACGATGAACATACCCGCCTCTGGCAAATGGCTTCCCTGGTATTTATCGATGCGGTGGTGACGTTTGAAGAAGATACCCCCTGGGACTTGCTTCAGGCACTCCAACCGGATATATTGGTGAAAGGGGGCGATTATGCGCCGGAGAGCATCATTGGGGCAGATATAGTGATAGGGCGAGGTGGAAAAGTGATGACCTTGCCTTTTGTGGAAGGATATTCAACGACTTCGATTGAACAGAAGATTAAGAATAGCTAACGATTGATATGGATTGGCTCCAAGTTTCAACATCTTCCCAAAGCGATAAAATGAACACAAATATGAGCCATCCCGAATTTACAAGTATCACAAAGAAAAAATGAGCACAAAGAACCCAAAGGCAGCACAAAGGACACAAAGACGCGATTTTGACAAAGCAATATGCCTGGACTTTTTCTTATTTTGGATGTAAAGCCTTGTTAACGTCTAACTTTGTGTCCTTTGCGCTGCCTTTGGGTTCTTTGTGCTAAAAAAATTGTCGCTTTGTGTTTTTTGAAAAAAATTTGGGGTGACACATGTTTGTGAAAAAAATGTCGCTTTGGGAAAATGCTTGTTGACAATCCACACCATTGAAAACACAGCCATGAGAAAACAACTCCTCTTTACCCTTTTCCTCCTCCTCACCCACGGCGCCCTCCACGCCCAAAGCAACCCCATCCCCCGTGGTAACTACGCTTACTCCATTCTGGATCGCCTGGAAATCCTCGGCGGCATCGAAGCGCCTTATCATTCCTCGCTCAAATACTACGCCCGCAGCAAAGTCACCCAATTCGCCTTGCAATTGGATAGCCTATCCTCCGCGAATTGGTCGACTTTAGATCGTGAGGACTTGAACTATCTTTTTCTCGACAACAATGAATGGCTGGGCCAAGCGGCTTTGCCCAATACCATCGGCGGACCCAAATACCAGCCAAGAGGCGATACGGTGGTGAACATGATCGAAGCCAGCCTGCGCAGCCCGCATTACCAGCGCAGCAAACGGCAACTCTTCAAATGGCTTTACCCTACGCCGGCCAACCTGCTGGAGGTCAATACCCCCGATTTTCACCTGCGGGTCAACCCGATCCTCAACCTGCAATTGGGGAAAACCAACGATGATGCTCAGGATTTTTTCCAATATTCCCGAGGTGTGGAGTTGCGTGGTGGCATCGACGATCGGGTATTTGTGTACATGAACCTGCTGGAAAATCAGGCCATATACCCCCAATATGTGCGGGATTTGTACAACAAAACCTTTGCCTTGCCCGGCGCTGCGCTGGTCAAAAACTACAATAGCAAGTTCCTGAAATTCAACAACGGCTACGATTTTTTGCTGAGTGATGGCTATGTCGGGTTCAATTTGACGCGGCACATTGGCACGCAAGTTGGTTTTGGCCGCAATTTCATCGGCAATGGCTACCGCTCCCTACTGTTGTCCGATTTTGCCCCCAATTATTTCTACCTCAAACTCAATTGGCAAATCTGGAAGTTTCATTTCCAGAACATCTTCGCCGAGATGGTGTCCTCCTCGCCCAACTTTAATGGCAACAACATCATCGAAAAGAAAAAATACATGGCCGCTCACCACCTGAGCATCAACCTGGGACCGAATCTCAACCTGGGCCTTTTTGAAACCGTGATGTTTACCCGTCCCGATCATTTTGAATTCCACTACCTCAATCCGGTCATTTTTTATCGGGCTGTAGAGCAGGGTTTGGGTAGCCCCGACAACGTAATCCTGGGTTTTGATGGCAAATGGAACTTATTTCGCAAAATCCAGCTCTACGGCCAGTTGACCATCGATGAATTTTTGTTCAAACGCCTCATCTCCGACAATCAAGGCTATTGGGCCAACAAATTCGCCATTCAAGCAGGCCTCAAATATGTCAACGCGCTGGGGATCGATCACCTGGATTTGCAATTGGAGTACAACCTGGCCCGGCCCTACACCTACGCGCATTTCGATACTGCATCATCCTACACTCAGATTAATCAGCCCTTAGCACATCCGCTCAGCGCGAATTTTAAAGAGTTCATCGCGATGCTGCGTTATCAGCCCTTCAAACGGCTGGTGCTGGATGCCCGCTACATCCGTGCCAATTTTGGTGAAGATGGCCCTACCGACAACTGGGGTGGCAACATCCTCCTCAACAACTACAAATGCCAGCGCGAATATGGCAATTTCATCGGTCAGGGTATTGCTGCAGAAACTTCTTTGCTGGGTTTAGACCTGAGTTACCAATTAGCACATAATGTTTTCATTGATCTTCAGTATTTTTACCGCCGAAAGGACAGCGCCGAAAATGCGCGAGATCAGAAAGCCCAATTCATCAGTGCCGGAGTGCGGGTGAATATGGGGAAACTTAGAATGGACTTTTAACTAACCTGAACTTATGGCAACCCAAACAAATCCTTCAGTAGCCTACTTCTGTATGGAGTACGGCTTGGACCAAGCCTTCAAAGCCTATGCAGGTGGTCTGGGCATTCTGGCGGGCGACTACATGAAAGGCGCCAAAGACCACAATTTTCCCATCGTCGGCATTGGCATCAAGTGGAAACAAGGCTACACCGATCAGCGGATCGACCCCATGGGTAAGCCTTACGATACCTACCACAACTACAACTACGACTTTATGGAAGACACTGGCGTCAGTGTCACCGTAGAAATTCGTGGCTTAGAAGTGGAATGTAAAGTATGGAAACTCGAAGCCTTTGGCAACGCGCCACTCTACCTCCTGGATACCGACCTCCCTGGCAACAACGATACCTGGGTGACCGGGCAATTGTACGGCTGGTTTGGTGAAGAGCGGATTGCTCAGGAGATTGTATTGGGCATTGGCGGTGTTCGCGCCTTGCGCAAACTGGGCATCAATGTAGATGTGTACCACTTCAACGAAGGGCACGCCCTTTTCGCCGGTTTTGAATTGCTGCGCGAAAAGATGGAAGAAGAAGACCTGGAATTTGAAGAAGCCGTAGACGCGGTGAAAAGTGAGGTCGTCTTCACCACCCATACCCCCATCTTACAGGGCAACGAGTCGCACCCCATCGAGCGCATCATGTACATGGGCGCAAACATGCACCTGACCTGGGAGCAATTGGAAGAACTCGGCGGCAGCCCTTTCAACATGACTGTAGGGGCGCTGCGGTTGTCCAAAAAATCAAACGCCGTAGCGCAATTGCATGGCGAGACTTCCAATAAAATGTGGGCGGAAATTGAAGACCGTTCCGAAATCATCGCCATTACCAACGCCATTCACAAGCCTACCTGGGTGGACCCGGCGATGATCGCTGCGGCTGAAAACGACGGCGACCTTTGGGCTACTCACTTGCAGAACAAACGTTCGATGATCGATTTCATCGAAGCCAAAACGGGGCACCGCCTGGATGAGAACAACCTGATCATTGGCTTCTCCCGCCGTGCTGCGCCATACAAGCGTTCCGATTTGATCTTTACCGATCCTGAAATCATCGCCCCGCTGCTGGAATCGCGCAAGGTCCAGATCGTTTTCTCCGGCAAAGCGCACCCACTGGATGATACCGGAAAAGGTATCGTCGCCAATTTGGTGAAAATGGCGCGCCAATACCCCAAAGCGGTCATCTTCCTTGAAAACTACGACATGGCCATCGGGCGCATGCTCACGCGTGGCTCGGACATCTGGTTGAACAACCCCCGCCGCCCGCTCGAAGCAAGTGGTACTTCCGGGATGAAGGCAGCCATGAACGGGGTACTGAACTTCTCCATCCTGGATGGCTGGTGGCCCGAAGCCTGCGACCACGGCGTGAACGGCTGGCAATTCGGTGATGCTTACGAAAACGAAGAGGATGTAGAGGCCCACGATGCCCACGACCTCAAGGCAATGTACGACGTACT
>JAIYAV010000296.1 GCA_027488855.1 Saprospiraceae bacterium | reverse complement strand
TTATACTGAACCACCTTAGGCACCTTAGAACACCTTAGAAGTAAACTCCTGAGGTGTTCTAAGGTGCCTAAGGTGGTTCAGTATAAACTTAGTGGTGAAAAAAGAAAAATAGATGCCTAATGCTTTTGACCAATATCAAATATTTATTGGGTGTTCACACTGAAACCAAAGCTTTGCGTGGTCAGGCCCTGGCACAATTGCCCGGCATCGAGCAAGCTTACCTGCGGATAGAGGGTAGCCAGATTGTGGGCTACGGGCCGATGAGTGCATTAAAAACTTACGAAAACCCAGCTCAGACTCAAGACCTAAGTGGTCGGTACGTGTTGCCCTGCTGGTGTGATTCACATACGCATCTGGTTTTTGCAGGCAGCCGCGAACAGGAATTTGTGGACAAAATTCGCGGGCTAACCTATGCGGAGATCGCTCAAAAAGGGGGCGGGATTTTGAACTCCGCCCAGTTGCTGCAAAAGACCTCTTCCGAAGTATTGTTCCAACAAGCCTGGAAGCGGCTGGAAGCCCTAAAAAAACTGGGCACTGGCGCAATTGAAATCAAAAGTGGCTATGGGCTGACCCCAGAAGCAGAAATAAAAATGTTGCGGGTGATCAAACGCCTGAAACAGGAGGCCGATATTCCCATCAAAGCCACTTTTTTAGGCGCACATGCTTTTCCAACTGCATTTAAAGATGATCGCCGTGGCTACATCCGCCAAATCATTGAAGAAATGTTGCCAGTCATTGCTCTCGAAGGATTGGCCGATTACATCGATGTGTTTTGTGAACAAGGTTTTTTCACCCCGGATGAAACCGCGCAGATTGTGGAGGCTGGCCGACGTTATGGTTTAAAAGCCAAGTTGCACGCCAATCAATTGCACAATTCGGGCGGAGTACAAGTGGGCGTTCAAGCAGGAGCGGTTTCCGTAGACCACCTGGAAAACATTGGCCCAGAGGAGGTCCAACTTCTGGCCCAACATCCTACGATTGCGACCTTGTTGCCTTCAGCCGCTTTTTTCCTGCGTTTGCCCTACCCTCCGGCACGCCAATTGATCGAAGCAGGTGCTGCAGTGGCCATTGCTACTGATTACAATCCGGGTTCATCGCCGAGTGGCAATATGCCTTTGTTGATCGCATTGAGTTGCATCCAAATGCGGATGCTGCCCGAAGAGGCGATTAATGCGGCAACGTTTAACGGCGCTTGCGCGATGGAGGTACAGCAGGAAGTAGGTAGCATTGCAGTGGGCAAACGAGCCAATTTAATTGTGACCAAAGCGATGCCTTCATTGGCGTACCTGCCTTATGCTTTTGGCAGTAATTTGATTGAACAAGTATTGATTAATGGGAGTGTATATCACCGGGAGTTGTGATCCCAGAGCGACGTTTTTTAAGCACGAAGAATAGCACAGAGAACACAAAGAGTCGTCAACGTCTAACTTTGTGTCCTTTGTGCCTCCTCTGTGTTCTTTGTGCTAAAAAAATGTCGCTTTAGAGTTACAAAAACTCAAGATGATGCACGTTCCTTTAATTTTGAACCATGCATTTTCATCCTGCTACCCTCACCGACATTCAATCCCGCACCCGTACCCGCCCACACGAAACCAAAGTGGGTGAACAAATCCTGGTTCAATCTGAATTAGAGTCCTCTGGCCCTCGTTTTGTCTTATTTGGCGTAAAAGAAGACCTGGGTGCTCGTGCCAATTTTGGCCTGGGCGGTGCCGCCACTGTATGGGACTCTTTCCTGAATGCTTTTCTCAACGTGCAGGACACCCCATTTTTGCGCGGTCAGCACATACAATTGCTGGGTCATTTTGATTTCACTGTTTTGCCCCAGCATACAGATATAGAGTTGATGCGGCAGCAAGTGGAACAAATTGACGCCGAGGTCAGTGCATTCCTTAGCCAGATTGTAGGTGCAGGTAAAATCCCGTTGATCATTGGTGGAAGCCATGCTGGAGCTTATGCCAACCTAAAAGGAGCAGCCCTGGGCCTAAGAAAAAATAACCCAACTGCCTTGGTTAATTGTATCAACCTGGACGCCCATTCTGATTACCGCATCAAAGAAGGGCGTCACAGCGGCAATGGGTTTCGGTATGCGCAGGAAGAGGGCTATTTACAGCATTATTCCATTCTGGGTTTGCATGAAAACTATACGCCAGAAAACATTTTGCAAGATTTAGAGCAGCACCCTGCCATCCAGTTTTCAACCTGGGAAGACATTTTTTTGCGGGAAAAACTAAGTTTTGCTCAAGCGCTGGAGCAGTCTATTGTCTTTACCCAACTTGGCGCAGATCGGGTAGGCATTGAGTTGGATGTGGACTGTATCGAAAATGTACTTTCCAGTGCGCTGACCCCCAGTGGCATCAGCACCCAGCAAGCCAGGTATTGTTTGTACCAAACGGCCCGGCGCTGCGAAATTGCCTACTTGCACATTTGTGAAGCTGCCACCAGTTTGGAAAATGGATTGGAAAACCACAGTACAGGAAAGTTATTGAGTTACCTAGTCAGCGATTTTGTAAAAGGTTATTTGGAGCGAAATCGATAAAATCAGAAACTTACAGCAATAAAAAAACCGTGTTGATCAGCTTTTCAAAGATCAACACGGTTTTTTATTGATGTTCCTACAACGACTAATCGTCGGAATCGTCATCGCTGCCGCTGCTTGGTGCCAATTTAATGACTTCGGGGCTGGCGAGGAGTTTATCCTTGATTTTGAGTTCCAATTCCAGTGCCACTTCTGGGTTGTCTACCAAAAACTGCTTGGCAGACTCGCGGCCCTGAGCAATTTTAGCACCAGCATAGCTGTACCAAGCACCACTTTTTTGGATGACATCGTAATCGACACCCATGTCCACGATCTCGCCAGACTTGGATATCCCTTCTCCAAAGGTGATGTCAAAATTAGCGATGCGGAATGGCGGAGCCAATTTATTTTTCTTCACGGTTACTTTCACCTGGTTGCCTACCACGTTTCCGTCTTTGTCTTTGATGGCTGCGCCGGATTTACGGATGTCCAAACGAATGGAGGCATAAAACTTCAGTGCGTTACCCCCGGTGGTGGTTTCAGGGTTGCCGAACATCACCCCAATTTTTTCGCGCAACTGGTTGATGAAGATGCAGCAGCAATTGGTTTTGCTGATGCTTGCCGTAAGTTTACGCATGGCCTGGGACATCAAGCGGGCTTGTACCCCCACTTTGGAGTCGCCCATTTCCCCTTCAATTTCACTGCGTGGTACCAATGCAGCAACAGAGTCAACAACCAAAATATCGATAGCGCCAGAACGAATCAGGTTTTCAGCGATTTCGAGGGCTTGTTCACCGTTGTCGGGTTGAGAAATGAGTAGTTCGTCGGTCTTCACGCCTAATTTTTCGGCATAGAAGCGGTCAAATGCGTGTTCTGCATCCACAATGGCGGCAATTCCACCTTGCTTTTGGCATTCTGCAATGGCATGAATCGCCAGTGTAGTTTTACCGGAAGATTCCGGGCCATAAATTTCCACAATTCTACCTTTGGGGAGTCCATTGATGCCTAAGGCAATATCCAAGCCCAAAGAGCCCGTAGGAATAACCTCTACATGGGACACTTGTTTATCGCCCAAACGCATGATCGTACCTTTACCGAAGGTCTTGTCCAGACGATCCATGGTAAGTTGGAGGGCTTTTAATTTTTGGTCTTTGTCCAGTTGTGACATGGTGATTTATATTACGTTTGTATGCTCAAATAAAACTGGTAGCTTAAACAAGCTTCTACAAAGTTAGTATTAAATGTTTTAAATGCAAATTTTTGTGAAACAATTTTTAGAAAAAAAGAAAAAGCGGAACCTGGATGCTTCTCCAAATTCCGCTTTTTCGTGTGTAACATCTGATACCCTAATCCTGACCTTGTAGGGCAGCCGAGCGTTTGCTGTACTGCAGGATGTTTTGTAAGGTAGATGCCTTGGCATTGAATTTCACCTTTGGCAATTGTTCGTAAGCTTTGCGCAGTTCGCGGTATTCTTCGCGGAGTAAAATGTTGTCTTGCAGTGCTTCCCGAACCGCCAGCGTTTCCGCAGCCGAGGTTTCTTGATAAAGGTATTTAATGAGCATGTCTTGAGTAAAAGTTTGATCCATGTAGCATCGTTTAATGACTGAATATCAAGTGTAAAACAAAATAAGCTGAAAAAATATTGCACCAATCTCAAAATTATTTCGCAAATGACTTATTGGCGTCTTTTGGTGGGATTGGTTTTGTTTAAGTTTTGCAAAAAATAGCTTAAACAAAAATCAGCAAACGCTGTTAACATTCCAGTTTTTACACCGACAAATAAAATACCTTGGCAAAAAGAGTAGTTGTAATTGGGGCTGGATTCGCCAGTTTGGCTGCCGCATGTTGTTTGGCAAAAGCGGGACATAAGGTCACTATTTTAGAGAAGAACAGTGTACCAGGGGGACGTGCTCGTCAATACTCCACTGACGGGTTCGTGTTTGATATGGGGCCAAGCTGGTACTGGATGCCCGATGTTTTTGAAAACTTTTTCAATCATTTCGGCAAAAAAGCCGCTGATTATTACCAACTCAAACGCCTGGATCCTTCTTACTCGGTATTTTTTGGCCAAGACGATGTTATGCAGGTACCCGCAGACATGGACGCGCTCTTCGCCCTTTTCGAACGCTACGAACCAGGGAGCAGCTCAAACCTGAAAAAGTTTTTGGACGAAGCCCAATACAAATATGAAGTAGGTATGGCTGACTTTGTACACAAGCCCAGCCATTCTATCTTGGAGTTTGCCGACCTGCGCATCCTCAAGAGTATGTTTCGCCTGCAAATGTTCACCAGCATGTCGAAGCATGTCCGGCAGTTGTTCAAGAATCGCCAGTTGATCGAATTGTTGGAGTTTCCGGTACTTTTTCTGGGGGCGACCCCGGCCAAAACCCCGGCCATGTACAGCCTAATGAATTATGCAGATATGGCATTGGGCACCTGGTACCCAATGGGAGGCATGTACAAAATTGTGGAGGCCATGGTGAGTCTGGCTGAAGAGCTGGGCGTCGTGCTGCAACTCAATCAAGAGGTCAAACAAATCACGACCAGCAATGGTGTGGCCACCAAAGTCATCACACAGAATGCGGAATACGAGGTAGATGCCGTAGTCGGCGGTGCCGATTATCACCATTTGGATCAGCAGGTGCTTGCTCCAGACCAGCGCAATTATGACGCAACGTATTGGGAAACCAGAGTCATGGCGCCCTCTTCATTGTTGTTTTATGTAGGGGTGAAAAAGCGGTTGAAAAATCTACAACACCACAACCTCTTTTTTGACGAAGATTTCACCCAACATGCCATCGATATTTATGAACAGCCGCGTTGGCCCGAAAAACCCTTGTTTTACGTTTGTGTGCCCTCGATTACCGATCCGAGTGTAGCTCCAGAAGGGTACGAAAATTTGTTTATTTTGATCCCCTTAGCCCCGGATTTGGAAGATACCGAAGCACTTCGCGAACGCTATTATCAAGTGGTGATGGAGCGTTTGGAACGGCTTACTGGCCAGGAAGTTCGCTCGGAGGTGGTGTACAAGCGATCTTATGCCCACCGCGATTTTGTGCAAGACTACCACGCTTTTAAAGGAAATGCCTACGGATTGGCAAATACGCTATTTCAAACCGCCTTTTTAAAGCCTAAATTGCGTAGTAAAAAAATAGCAAACCTGTTTTTTACGGGCCAGCTCACGACCCCTGGGCCTGGTGTACCACCTTCGCTCATTTCGGGGCAGGTGGTGGCACGCGAGGTTGCTAAATTATGGCCATAATATCACATCCTAAAATCACTTAAATCTATGATGAGTTTATTCAACAGCACTTGTATGGAGTGCAGCCAACTGATCACCCAGCGCTATAGTACCTCATTTTCAATGGGAATCAAGGTGTTTGACAAAGCTTATCGAGCACCGATTTACGCGATTTATGGCTTCGTCCGTTTTGCGGATGAAATTGTGGATACGTTTCATGGATACAACAAAGCTGAGCTTCTGCAACGCTTCAAAGAAGACACTTATCGGGCCATTGAGGAGGGCATCAGCCTCAATCCGGTTTTGCAGGCATTTCAGGTAGTGGTCAATCAGTACAAGATCGAACGGGAACTGATAGAAGCATTTTTGTACAGTATGGAATTGGATTTGCACCACCACCAATACGAGGATCGCCTTTATCAGGAGTACATTTACGGCTCGGCGGAAGTAGTTGGACTGATGTGCCTGCGGGTATGGACCAATGGTGAAGAGGCACAGTATCAGCACTTGAAAGCACCTGCACGTAGCCTGGGTGCGGCTTTTCAAAAGATCAATTTCCTGCGGGACATGAAAAGTGATTTCGATGAAAGGGGCCGCGTTTATTTCCCGGGAGTGGATTTTCGGCAGTTTACGGAAGCAGATAAGCTCAAAATAGAGTCAGACATCAAGGCCGATTTTGACCATGCATACACTGGCATCGTACAATTGCCCAAAGGCGTGCGTTTTGGGGTGTACTTGGCGTATGTGTACTATACCAAGTTGTTTCAAAAAATCAAAAATTCACCCGCACATCAGGTGCAAAAACAAAGAATTCGGGTGCACGATGGGCGTAAAGTTGCACTACTTTTAAGCTCAGCTGTCAGAAATCGTTTAAATTTGCTGTAAAATCGAGCATGAAAACAGCTATTACCGTTCCAGAGGCACAAATATCTAACCGTTGGAAATGGCCCATCTTGTTGTGGCCATACCTGGCCGTTGCCCTGCTGTGGCTTTTCGGCAGCATCAACCCGGGCAAACTGGTTTACGATGTGCCTACCCTGGCTCATTTCCCTTTTTTGGAAAATAGAATGGCTTATGCCTATGTGCACATTTTTGCTTTTGTGCCCGTCTTTCTATTGAGTTTCGACCGCAAGGTGCATTATTATAAATCCTGGTTGGATCTGTTCCCTTCCATCCTCATTATGGGGGCACTTTTCATTGTCTGGGATATTTACAAAACTTTGGCTGGTGTCTGGGGATTCAACGGCTACTACGTTAGTGGGTTGAGAATTGTGTATTTGCCCTGGGAAGAGTTGCTGTTTTTCGTAACGGTTCCGTTCGCCAGCATCTTTATTTACGAATGCTTAAATGCGTACTTTCCAGGCGATCCATTGGCGCGTTGGGACAAACGCATTACCCTTGGATTGATAATTGGCTGCTTTATTTTAGCCTTTTTCAACATCAATAAGGCTTATTCCAGTACCACTTTCATCCTTACTGGTGGATTTATGTTGTATCACTGGTACTATGTTCCGAACACTTACCGTACCCGTTTTTACCGGGCGTTTTTGGTCATTTTAATTCCTTTTTTACTCGTTGATGGGGTGCTCACTGGCGGGTTTACCAAAGAACCGATTGTGCTGTACAATCCAGAAGAATACCTGGGCATTCGGATTGGCTCTGTGCCTGTAGAAGACGCGGTGTATGGTTTTTTACTCCTATTTGGGGTTTGTTACTGGTTGGAATGGTTGCGCAAGAGCAACTAAGCTACTTTTTTTATGTCCTTCTTTTTTTGCGTTTAACTTTGCACCACTATTTTAGTAGGCTATAAAGAACGGACAAGAACATGGATATGCTTTTGGATGGTATCAAATTAGGGCTTATTCTTAGTTTTATGATTGGCCCCATTTTCTTTGCATTGGTACAAACAAGTGTGGAGGAAGGCTTCCGGGCTGGAGCAATGGTTGCCTTGGGCATTTGGGTGAGTGATGCTTCTTTTGTTTTGGCCGTATATTATGGTGTATCCTACTTAGCAGAGATTGTAAAAGCGCCGAGTTTTTCCCTGATTCTAGGCATTGCAGGGAGCATTTTGCTGGCTTGCTTCGGGCTGGCTACCCTACTGACCATTCCCAAAGGTTTATTGAGCAATACCCTGCCTGAGTACAAACGCAGTTCTAGTTATTTGTCCTTGTTTGTCAAAGGATTTTTGATCAATACCATCAATCCTTTCACTGTCTTTTTTTGGACCAGTTTGATGGGAACGGTGGTGATTAAAGATGGATTTGATGGCCAGCAGGCCTCCTGGTTCTTTGGGGGCATACTGGGTACGATTGTGGCAACAGACTTATTGAAGGTAATTTTGGCCAAAAAAATTCGCTACAGTTTGCGCCCAGTTCACTTGCTTTGGTTGCGCAGAATATCGGGTGGAGCCTTAATTGTCTTCGGAGTGGTCTTGCTGCTGAGAGTATTAGTCCTGCCGCAAGGGTAAAATTTCAAATTCAAGCAATTGCTCCAAAGTAGAGAAAACAAAAATCAACAAACCAACGCCAGGTACATTGACCTGGGCCTGAATGTATTCTTTTCCAGCTAGTACCTGCGGGCAAACCTGAAGATCTGGATACATTATTTTTACTTCGGCTAAAGAAATACCTTTTTTAAAGCTGATGCGTGGTAGCTTCACAACTCATAACAGTTTAAGCGAAAAATGTACAACTTGGACACTTTTTGCACTAGGAAGATGGCAAATTGCTATGAGTTCTTTGGTGAAGGAGTCAAAAAATGTTTAAGAATAGAATCGATAGATGAAGGTACAAGAATACTAGTTCCATTCAAAAGTTTCGATCATTTTCCGCAGGTCTTTTTTCACAAAATCGTACACAGGGGCCAATGAGTCCGTATTGATTTTGGTCTTGAAGTACAACGAAGCCCGGAAAAAATGCTGTTTTTCATCGGTAATGAAAAACTGAAAAGGAGTAGCAGCGGGGCCTTCGATGGAAAAAGCCATACCCTGTAAGTCAGCCCCACGATTGATGCGCTCTTCTGCGATGTAATTGGCTTTTTTATTGTGCCAATCTACCAATTCAAAAGCGTCTGCTTTGAGCTTATCCAAGGACTTCCCTGCGCCTACTCTGGAATAGGTGCAATAAATCCGGCACTCAAAATCGGGGTAATACACATCAAACCAACAGGGATTGTCCGGTTTTACGCCATTTTGACCCGTGTCTTGCTGTATTACAGTATACTTAGGGTATTGAAAGGTAAAAGCACAGTAGTTTTTGTCAAAAACTTGAAAGGCTTTCTGTGGGTAAATCACTCGGGGGTAGGCCCGTGGGCGTGGAATGGGCGTAGGCTGCTCACAAGCTATCGCCAGCCCGGCAATCGACAACAAAAACACAAAACGAAATAGCAAGGTCATGTATTTGGATCAGCATGTGGTCATAAATGTGTTGTCCCAAATGATTGAATCCAAAGCGACATTTTTTAGCACAAAGGTCGCTAAGGCAGCACAAAGGACACAAAGTTAGACGGTGACAACGCTTTGTGTCCCTTGTGCGTGTTCATACATTTGGGATGACACAGGTATGCCTGTAAACTAAAAGGGCAAATCATCGTCTGCCGTTACGGGTACTTCTTCAGCAGAAGTGGGCATTGGCGCTTCACTAACGCCGGAATTGTTGTTGCGATTGTATGGATCGTCCTTTTCTCCAGGGAAAGAAGCTCCATTGGCTCCTGAACCACTTTTAATGATCCGGAAATAATCAGCCACAATTTCGGTGGTTCTGCGGTTGTTGCCATCCTTGTCCTGCCAGGTGCGGTGGGTCAGCTTACCTTCCAAATAGATCGTCATCCCTTTTTTGAGGCTTTTTTCGGCCTTTTCTGCCACTGTCCGCCAAACGACGATATCGTGCCATTCGGTTAGTTCTTGCCAGTTGCCCTCTTTGTCGCGGTAACTTTCACCCGTAGCCAAGGAGAATTTGGCTACCATTGCACCATTTTCTAAGCTGCGGACTTCGGGGTCTTTTCCCAAGTTACCAATGAGAATTACACGATTTACCATTGTTTTAAATTTTTATAAATTTACAACAAAGTAAAACAAAAAGCTATACCCCCGCACTACCATTTTTCATTTTTTTGTTCCCGCGCAGTTTGGGCACAAAGACGGCACTATGAAAGTATAGCTATTTGATAAACAGTATTGTATAAAAAAGGTCGCCCCTCTTTTTGTACTTTATTCTTCTTCGGAATGCTTTGATCGGGTGCCGTGAATCAGGCGATGTGGGTTGGCAATATTCAGGTTGAGGGCATCCTTCGAGGCCGAATTGATGCTTTCCCACAACAAATCCTTGAGTTCCATCAAGCCCTGTTCGGCGACCGCAGAGATGAACAAGTGGGGAATATCTTTCGGAATAGTGGGCAGCAGCATTTCCTTAAGTTCCTCATCGATCAAGTCTGATTTGGTAATGGCCAGCAAGCGGGGTTTATCCAGCAATTCCGGATTGTACACCCGTAGCTCATTCTCCAAAATCAGGTATTCCCGGTTGATGTCGTCGGTATCAGCAGGCACCATGAATAGGAGCGTTGAATTGCGCTCAATATGGCGCAAAAAACGCAAACCCAAACCCTTGCCCTCACTGGCATGCTCGATGATCCCTGGGATATCGGCCATCACAAAGGACTTGCCGTCACGGTAGGGTACAATCCCCAGGTTGGGTGTCAGGGTAGTAAAGGCATAGTCCCCAATTTTGGGCTTGGCTGCCGAAATAACCGACAAGAGGGTTGATTTGCCCGCATTTGGAAAGCCGACCAAACCTACATCCGCCAAAACTTTCAACTCCAGAATTTTCCATTCTTCGAGCCCTGGGCCGCCAGGTTGAGCATGGACAGGCGTTTGATTGGTTGGAGATTTAAAAAAGGCGTTGCCTTTGCCTCCCTGGCCGCCTGGCGCGATGATTTTGATTTCATCGTGCTCGGTGATTTCAAATTCGATTTCGCCGGTTTCGGCGTCTTTGGCCACGGTACCTAGTGGGACGTCCAATATAACGTCGTCACCATCGGCGCCCGTACAATTGCCACCCCGGCCATTGCCGCCCGCTTTAGCGATGACATGCTTGCGGTATTTGAGGGTCAGCAGCGTCCACACATTGCGGTTGCCCCGCAAGATGATGTGCCCACCCCTGCCACCGTCGCCGCCATCGGGGCCACCCATAGAGGTGTGTTTGTCCTGAAGAAAATGAACAGACCCTGATCCCCCCGCGCCAGAACGGCAACAAATTTTCACATAATCTACAAAGTTCTGTTCAGCCACGATTTTAAATTTTACAAATTGAAATGTTAAAGTGTTGAAGAGATCGCACTTCGACTTCGCTCTGTGACCAATCCCGTCAACACTTCAACACTTCAAATCTAAAGACTATCGATCTCAGCGCACAAGCGCTCAAAGATTTCTGTTTTACTACCTACTCCACCGATTGTAATAGACAGGTTGTACTCTGCATAAAAATCAAACACTGGTGATGTTTCCGCTTTGTAAACGTCGATGCGTTTGCGGATCACGTCTTCATTCGCATCGTCGGGGCGGCCAGAGGATTTTCCCCGTTCCATTAAACGAACCACCAGCTCTTCATCGGGGACTTCCAACATGATCAATTTTGAAATGCGCTGGTCTTTTTCAGCCATCAGTGCATTTAAAGCTTCACTTTGGGGGATGGTGCGTGGAAAACCATCAAAAATATACCCGGCTACGTCGGGATTGGCCTCCACTTTATTGCGCAACATTCCAATGGTTACCGAATCTGGTACCAACATTCCCCGATCCATAAAACTTTTGGCTTCCAGACCAAGGGGGGTACTGTTGCCTATTTCGTAACGAAAAAGATCACCAGTAGAAATGTGCAAGAGCTGATACTTATCAACCAGTTTAGCCGCTTGGGTTCCTTTACCTGATCCTGGAGGACCAAAGAGTATCAAATTGATCATGTTTAAAGTAGGTTTTGCGTAGCAAAAGAAGCAAAAGTTATTGAAAAAATTAAGGGTTTGAAAGTTATTAAATAACTTTCAAACCCTCAAGAAATTTAGATTGAAAATGTAGTAAGTCGAGAAAATGTAATAGACTGAAGAAATTTAGAGCCTAAACCTCATCAATTGCATCCACTTTCTCAACTTCATTTTACCTTCTTGGTTCGATCGAAAAACACCGAGTTTCAATTTCGGCAATCAACCCCATGGGTTCGATTGTTTCTTCGGGCACCAAGTTGAGCTGAGCAGTTACTACCTGAGCGGCAGTAGGTGCAGGAGCCACCTGCATGACTTGTGGGCCATACAACCCAACAAAATCGGCTTTTTGTACAATTCTTCGTGCGGAAACGCTTTTGGCGCCCCAGTAGCTTGATTCGTTCAGATTGTCAATAGCAACGCCTTTGGAGCAGCAGCTATGGATGAATCTGAGGCCTTTTTCATCATTGGAGTAAACCATGGCGACGTGAAAAACTCTGCTGCTGGCCGAACGGCGGAAAAAGAGCAGATCACCTGGTTGCGCAGCGCTCAGTTCAACTTTCTCGCCTTCCAGTTCCTGGGCGCGAGATGAACGTGAAACGTTGACTTTAAAATGAGCCAAAATGTAGGAAGTAAACCCGGAGCAGTCAAAACCACTTACCGGAGAATATCCGGCGTAACGGTATGGCAACCCCACGTAAAGTTGTGCATAATCCAGAACGTCCTTGCGGAATCGCTTTTCTGCTTCTGCTACCGTTGTAGGCAGCTCGGCAGGAATGGAAACGTTAAGCGTCGTAGGTGCACAAGTTCCTAAGGCTAAACAAGTAGTTAATACTTCTAGCATATAATAAGTACATTGGTTCGCATGAATGATTTATGTATGGGACTACATGGGATGTGTAACTGGGTGAGTATTTGATAAATATGTTCGGATGAGACCGCTGCAAAGATAAAGCAAAATTTCTGAAAGTTTCACCACTTGAAAGTGTTAAAACTTTCAATTTGTTCATTTTTAAGTAATTACAGTGGAATTTTGTTGAAAAAAGGTCTGAAAACCTGGCGAAATTTCGCCTTATGGGAGTGGAAAAAACTGAACATTGGCAAGATAGGAAATTTGTTTTGGATTTCGTACATCAATCTAAATAAAATGTCTACTTTCCGAAAAAAAATCTGCCAAACGGAACTCAATCCATGAAAAAAAACACCAACGAATCCGGCGATTTAGCGATTCCTTTTGTGAAAAATCAACCCCGTATCCTCCAGGGTTGGGCTTTTTTTGACTGGGCCAACAGTGCTTATGCGCTTGTGATAACGGTTGCTATCTTCCCGGGCTATTTTTTACATGTTACCGCTGATGAGGTGACTATTTTAGGCTTAAAGATTAGCGATAGTGCCCTGTATTCGTATTCTTTGTCTTTTGCATACCTATTGATCGCGCTGGTTTCACCCCTGCTTTCGGGGATTGCCGATTATGGGGGGCGCAAAAAAGTTTTTCTGCGCTTTTTTACCACATTAGGTGCACTGGCATGCATGGGGCTTTTGTTTTTCACCGACATGAAAACCCTCTGGGTTGGGGTCACTTGTTTTGTGCTGGCGACCATTGGTTTTTCGGGGGGATTGGTTTTTTACAACGCCTTTTTGCCGGAGATCGCTACGGAGGATCGGTACGACAAAGTAAGCGCCACGGGTTTTAGTTATGGCTTTGCCGGGAGTATTATTTTGTTGGTGACCAATTTGATCGTGATTCAAAATTTCGAGTGGTTCGGCTTTTCCGAAAGTTTAAAGGCAGTTCCGGTGGCTTTTGTGATGGTGGGTTTGTGGTGGATTGGTTTTGCACAAATCCCCCTGCGTCGCTTGCCGGAAGACGCGCGCCACCCTTATTCCAAAGAGCTGTTCAAACGAGGGTATGAAGAAGTCAGCAAAACTGCCCGTCGGGTATTGGCTCGCCCCAATATGTTGCGTTACTTATCCGCTTTCTTTTTTGCCAATGCGGGCGTTCAATCGGTATTGTACCTCGCCTCCATTTTTGCTGAAAAGGAATTGCATTTTAATACCTCGAACCTGATCGTACTGATTTTGATTTTGCAGGTGGTTGGCATTGGGGGCGCTTATTTCTTTGCCTGGGTTTCCAGCAAACGCGGCAATAAAAATGCGATGATGTACATGATGGTGATTTGGACTGTGATTTGTGTTGGCGGCTATGTAGTCAGAACAGGGCTGGATTTTTATTTTCTTGCTGCAGCTGTAGGCCTGGTAATGGGGGGCATGCAATCCCTGGCCAGGGCAACTTACGCCAAATTGCTACCTGAGGACACCCCAGATACCGCCTCTTACTTCAGTTTTTACGATATTCTGGATAAACTCTCCACCGTGATGGGCACTTTTGTTTTTGGCCTGATCACCCAACTCAGTGGCGGAATGCGCAACTCGGTGTTGTCGCTGGCGGTGTTTTTTATCATCGGTTTGATTCTGATGCGGCGGGTGGTGGTTACGAAGGGGGAAGCTTAAACTCCTCAACTTTTTCCAATCGTTTTTCTATTTTTGCAGCTCGTTTTTAACATCCAATACAAATGAGCACGCTGCAACAAACGATTGAACAAGCCTGGGAGGATCGTAGTCTCCTGGCCCAGCCGGAGGTCAAAGAAGCCGTATTTCAAGTAGTAGAGCTACTAGACAAAGGGCAACTCCGCGTAGCCGAACCCACTGCCGACGGCACCTGGAAGGTGAACGACTGGGTCAAAAAAGGGGTGGTGATGTACTTCCCGCTGCGCCAAATGGAAACCATTGAGGTAGGTCCATTTGAGTTTCACGACAAAATTCCACTCAAAAAATCATATGCCGAGATGGGTGTGCGGGTAGTGCCCCACGCGATTGCACGGTATGGCTCTTTCCTGGAGCGTGGCGTCATCCTGATGCCCAGCTATGTCAACATTGGTGCCTGGGTAGGTAGCGGCACCATGGTGGACACCTGGGCTACCGTAGGCTCTTGTGCCCAGATTGGCCGCAATGTACACCTCAGCGGGGGTGTTGGCATTGGTGGGGTACTAGAACCACCTCAAGCTGCCCCAACGATCATCGAAGACGATTGTTTCATTGGCTCGCGCTGCATCGTGGTGGAAGGCGTAAGAATTGAAAAAGAATGTGTGCTGGGGGCCAACGTAGTGCTCACCAACAGTACCCATATCATCGATGTGAGTGGGCCAGAGCCTGTCACCTATCGGGGCCGGGTACCTGCTCGTTCGGTGGTCATTCCAGGTTCTTATACCAAGGAATTCCCTGCCGGAACCTACCAGGTGCCTTGTGCGTTGATCATCGGGCAGCGCAAAGAAAGTACCGATAAAAAAGTATCGCTGAATGATGCGCTGCGGGATTACAGTGTAGCGGTTTAATGAGCAATGCTAGACATTTTTGCTCGGAGGACATGAATTGCCTCCAGCTTTAGCTGGTGGAAGCGGTGAGTACTAGTTTTTGGGCTTTAGCCCCATTTGCAATATTGAGGCTAGGGCTAAAGCCCATTCAATACTTGACCTTCGAACCACCAGCTAAAGCTGGAGGCAATTCATGGAGCTCTGGCCTAAAAGTTAAGATCGGTTACTTCATAAACCTGGGGCAATTCATGTCCTCTGAGCAAAACCGTCGAGTAGTGTGCGATTTAACTCCAGAACCTTGGAACCATGAAATATTTAATTGTCGGCCTGGGGAATGTCGGTGCCGAATACGCAGATACCCGGCACAACATCGGCTTTCTGGTGGTGGATCGGCTGGCTAAAGACGCTGAAGCGAGTTGGGAAACTGAACATTTGGGTGCCCTGAGCAAAATCAAGCACAAAGGGCGTACCCTCATTTTGCTCAAACCTTCCACGTACATGAATCGCAGTGGCAAGGCGGTGAATTATTGGTTGCAAAAGGAAAAAATTCCCATCGAAAACCTGCTGATTGTGCTGGACGACCTCAATCTGGAGTTTGGCAAACAGCGCCTGCGTGGCAAGGGCAGCGATGGGGGCCACAATGGACTCAAAGACATCGACCAGGCCATCGGCAACAACTACGCCCGCTTACGCATCGGCATCGGCAACGATTTTCGCAAAGGACAGCAGGTGGATTTTGTGCTCGGCGAGTGGTCGGATGAGGAGAATGTAGATTTGCCGGAGATCATCAAGTATGCGGCTGATACGAGTAAAAGTTTTGCGGCGGTGGGTTTGGCACATACCATGAATACATTCAACAAGAAATAATGTGCAATCAGCTTTGCTGAAATACAAAGGCACCAAGAGAACAAGTCAAGTCTTTTGGTGCCTTCGCATTTGTACAGTGTACCATTCTTTGTTTAACCCAACATCAAAACAAGCACATTGCTACACAAAAAACAGGTGTGGTTGAAAAGTAATCGGTTTACTTGCCACCAATTTCAACAAATCAACGGAACTTAGAATCCCAATCACCTCGTTGTCTTCCTTAACCAACAAATGATGAATGCCATTTTTCAACATCAAATTGGCTGCCGTAGCGGTGGAGTCATCGTTGTTGATGTAACACAATTTGGTACTCATCACACTCATTACAGGTAAAGTCGAATCCTTTACATTGCGCAGGTCGCTGTCGGTTACAATGCCCATGATTCCCGCACCTATACCTTCGTCGGTAATGGGTACAGCTCCGATGTCGTGTTGGCTCATTAATTTCCTTAAATCTTGTACAGTAGTCTCTACAGTCGCCATAACGACCGGGCTACTCATGAGTTGCTTAATGGTCTTCATCAGTGGTATGGCTTTATAAATGATCAATAGTGGATTGCCCAATTTTTGTGAGATTAAGATCATGTTGCACTGATTTCGGTCATGGCCAAGGTTGATTTTGGTCATGCCAATCAATAGCAGTGTTGGATTATCAGCGTTGCAAGAGTTGGGGTTTTGCAGGAGCGAAAAGGGCTATAAATAAATTCTAAGGTGATTGGAGAGGATCTTTCAAACGTCTTCAATTTAAAGCTATTGGGGGATTAATGCAAGATCATATCGAGAAAAAATCATCAGAGTGCATGACAAAATTGGGGCAGATATAGGACTAAGCAGCCCTTGCATTTGCTAATTTTTGCTCAGCATTAATCCTAAATTCCATGAAAGCCTCCATATCGCCATTGATTTTTACGG
>JAIYAV010000344.1 GCA_027488855.1 Saprospiraceae bacterium | reverse complement strand
TTTTCAAAAAGGTTCTCAATTTCGGTTTAACCCATTACAATACGAATTAGAAAGAAAGGGAGAAGGTTCAGGCGAAACCATGAATATTGTCAATCTATTCATGAGTATTTACAGGATGGGGCAAAGGTTAACAGGCGGAGAATCCCAAGAATCAGAGCGTTACTGGGAAAACGCCTTGAAAAGATGCTTAGCCCGCACAATTGACCTTTTAAAGTTATCAAAAGAAGAGCTTAGCGTTTTTAACATGGCGAAAATTCTAAGCTCATCGCCAAATCTTGAGGAAGATGATAGTTTAATTGCCCGAATTGGTCAAATGGAGGACGAGGAGCTTCAAAAGCTTCGCGAAGATAACTATTGCATAGATTGTCTTTTCACCGCTTATGACCTGATTGAAGAAGGAGAAGACTCCTGGGGTTTTGACTTGGTTTACAATTACTTCTTGCGGGAATTTGCCAAAATGCATGATAAGGCTAGAACTACTGTTCAGGAAATGTTCCTAGGGCTGACTGATGCTTTTAATTCCGGTATTTTAAAAGAACATTTCTCTGAAGGGTTAAACATTTATCCCGAAGATAGTTTCCAAGGCAAAATTATCATTCTTGATTTCCCCGTAAAAAACTACCTAGATGCTGGCATTTATGCTCAAAGCATTTTCAAACTTTTATGGCAACAAGCAACAGAAAGGCGTGAAGTAAAAGAAGAGACAAAAGCAGTGTTCCTATGGGTCGATGAAAGCCAATATTTCGTTAATGAGTATGATATGTTGTTTCAGACTACAGCCAGAAGTTCAAGAGCTTGTACCGTCTTTTTAAGTCAGAACATAAGCAACTATTACGCCGCGATGGGCGGCAAAAGTGCCGAAGCAAGGGTAAATAGCTTGCTTGGTAACCTTTCTACAAAAATCTTTCATGGTAATAACGACTATGTAACCAATGAATGGGCGGCCAACACAATTGGCAAGAAATTCATGAATGTTTCCAGCATTACTGTTGGAGGTCATCAATCATCTGGTATAAACCAACAACTTCATTATCAGGTTGAACCCGTTGAGTTTACCACTCTGAAAAGTGGAGGAGATGAAAATGATTTGATTGTAGAAGGTGTGGTTACCATAACTGGCAAAAAATGGTCAGATACTAAGAATTTTAGGATTTGTTCTTTTTCTCAAAAAATCTAAATCAAAATATTATGCTTCAAGGTTCACTCTCAAAAATGGATGGCGTAAGCACCGCTGGAGGATTTTATGGAATGAATCCTACTAGCAGTCCTTTCTTAGGGCTTATTGCACACAGCTATTACTTCATTGTAGGAGCTGGTGCTATACCTGCAAGGTTGATACTAAGACATAACCTAGGAGAAAGAGCTTTTAGTCCTTTTGCATTCATTTTGTCAATTGGCTTTTTCTTTTGGTATGGGATTATTCCTGATATGGATGGGAAAAACTATTTCCTACCAGGGGGAGTAGCTGGAAATTTTCTAGCTTTTCAATACCTTGATCCTATCATTTCAAACAACTTGTGGATAATCATTCCAAAGCTATTATTATGGAACATTGTTTTTAATCCATACATTTTGTTCCTACTGTTTATCATTTACTTAGGTTACCATCATTTTAAGGATTCCTTAAAGAAGATAAGCGATGGCAAAACACACTATTCATATTATCGAGGAGACCCAAATTTCAACCTTCAGCATAAACTCGGTAAAAAGAAATGGGGATTCGTGATTAATGATCGCTTCATTAGAATGGTATCTGAACCTTCAATTATTGTACGAATAGGCTTGATAATTTCTTTTATAACACTTGGAATTTGGCTATTTTTGTTCTTTCAAGCTCCACTTGAAGGTTCAAGTGTGTACTTCTACATTCTATTTGGTTGGGCATTCAACTTTGGAATAATGTTAGCTTTTTCTGGCTTTTGTCTCTTCCTCGAAGAAGTAGGAATAGCAATGAGAATTAGAGGAGCGGCACTCGATGTTATTGATGGAGAATATGATATGGCTTTTATTATGAAGACAACAGCGGAATTAACTGCTAAAAAATCAGAAACAAAACCATCATCTGCTGAAGAAATTTTTAAGGAATCAGAACCAATATCATCGGTAGCGTTCGCAGGATTTTATGAAGAGTCGGAAAATCAAGTAGAACATGGTTCACAAACTAGTGAAATAGACCTTCTTCGCGAAAAACTGAAAGCAAAATTCCTTCAAAATGACTAGTATTCAATTATCTATAACTTTTTGCTTAGGAACACTCTTGTTCCTAAGCTGTTTTAAAGAAAAGAAGTTAAGACTTCTTTTTATCTACTGCCTATTAGCCGTTTTTTTAATTTCTCTAAAAGAATGTCTTTTCTGGCATTCGTTTCAGACTTTATTTAATGCATTACCTCAATTCTTGAGGATTGATGAGATTTTATTTGGGCGTTTAGCAGAGGCTAGTTTGACTTCTATTTACTTCTTACTTGCAATCCAAGTTTTTTATTTACTTGGCCCTTTCTTTAGCTTGCCTCAAATTGGTTTACTTGAAATGATGAGGGTCATTAGTTTTCCCTTGGGAATAGGTTTGTTCTTTTTATACTTTCCATCTGACATTTTGGATCGTGATACTTATTTCTATTCCGTTTCTGCTGTTGAATTAGTGTTTTTGGCGACGGCATTAACCCATCGCTATATTGCGTCATTAATTTATCACTCAGATAGATTTAGTCTGTCAGATTCATCTATTCAAATGGATGATATAGACAGAGTTTTCTATGATGTAAACAATCGAATAACTAATAACATAGGAGACGCTTGGGAAAATTATTTTATGAGAGCAAATCTTTACATTCAAAAGGGGATATTTTTAGAAGCCAAAGCTGATTTAACCAAAACAATTGAATTCGTAAAAGGACAAAGCAGTGATGAAGCAAAGGTTTACATAGAACTTTCTAAAAAAAAACTTGCAGATATTGCCCTTAAAGAAGAAAACCTAAACGAAGCCATTCGGCTAATGAAATCAATATCTAATCCGGTTTCGGATAAGGAAAAGCATGAAAAGAAAATTCAAGCTTTAACAAATTTTTCATTTGGTCTTTTTATGAAAGAAAGTTATTTGCTACTAATTTTTTTTGGTTCTGTTTTGCTAATGATATTCTATGGCAATCTACCTAATGTAATAGCTCCATCAAGTAGTTGGTCAACGATAATTAAAGGAAAGTGGAAATATGAATGCAGGATAGAGAATGACGGAAAGGTAAAAGTACTTTCTGGTAAAGCTTTTTATTCTGATAGTCTAACTTTTAAGAAAAGTTTTACTCTAAAACAAAACATCATAAAATCACCAAAAATTTTGGCGGAAGCGACCGAAAACATACCATTTTTATTTAGACGGCAAGTAGGCGAGGGAAAAGTAATGGGTAGTTATAATTTAAAATACGGAAGTCAAATTTTTAATGAGCAGATTCTTTATTGTCAGATTGATGCCTCCGAATTGAACCGGATTCCTGCTGATGGCACTCAAGAGATATGCAATCTCTTAGACCAAACACAAAAAACCATTGTTCATACTTTTACAAGGAATAAAATCTACTTAGTTACAAGTCTAAATAATATTAAAATTTCTCATAAACTCACTAAAATTAACAACTAAAAAGAAAAAGCATAATCCCTGTTTTATTTTTGGTTTCTTAAAACCACCGTTTTCTCGAACCATCCTTGCCCCAACTCATCACCCTCTGAAAGTTTAGCTTTACAGTCCACAAAACTGGTCTTATAAATCAAGGTATGAAAAACCGCTCCTGAAACCTTTTCTCAAACTTTTATGAAAATCGGATACGCCCGTGTTAGCACCAAAGACCAAAACCTTTCTCTCCAGCTCGATGCCCGGGAGAAAGAAGGTTGTGAAAAAATATTTCAGGAAAAAGCAACTGGAGGAAATGCCGACCGCCAAGAACTCAAAAAATTACTGGAACATTTACGGGAAGGTGACTTGGTCGTTATCTGGAAACTTGACCGCTTAGGTCGTTCACTTCGAGACCTGGTCAACCTGGTCACCGACATTCAAGCCAAAGGTGCCGGACTCAAATCTTTGAATGACTCAATAGATACCACAACGCCACAAGGAAAGCTAACCTTTCACTTATTTGCCGCTCTTGCAGAGTTCGAGCGAGAGATCATAAGAGAAAGAACCAAAGCCGGACTAGAATCTGCCCGTGCTCGTGGCCGAGTGGGAGGAAGACCAAAAGGGCTAACCAAAGATGCCAAAGATAAAGCCATTATCGCATCAAGCCTTTACGCCCAAAAGCAAATGACCGTTGCTGAAATCTGCAAGCACTTGGGCATTGCGAAGAGCACTTTTTATAAGTATCTTGGAAGTCAGGTTGTTTTAGCTTGAATTTTATTTTGTAGGCGAGCTTGTTGGTTTTACAAATAAATGTTATTTTTGTTGCTTAATGCAAACAAAATCACATCTTAAAGAAAGGCTGTAATAACTAAAAAATTCAATCCCATGAGTGGTCTCACTATAAATTACATTCAGTACTCATTTTCAAAAAATGAAATTGAATTAGAAACATTACCTGTAAAATCTTATCCATCAAAAGATTCTTATGTTGAATTGAGAGATGCGAACCCGGATTTTAATTTTTATAGACAAGGAGATTTAATATTTTTTTGGCCAAATAAAAAGGATGCTAATCATCAACTTAAAACAACAAAACTTAAAATCAACCAGAATGACTATCCAAATGTTTTTTCCAAAATTGTCGAATTAGCCATTGTAACATTATTTAGAGAACTTGATCAATATAAAGTCAAAAAGAATATTTACAGTCAAACTTGGCAGTTAATAGCCAAAAAAAATATTTTAGAAACAAAATTAGAAGGTATTTCACTTCATAAAAGAGTATATTTATGTGCTACTTATTTTAGACTGTCATCACAAATTCTTTTTGGAATAACCCTTTCTTTAAACACTAAAAATCACTTCATTTGGAAGGAAAAAGAATTTATTGAAAAGGGTATCGATGTATATGGTTTAGAAACAGTTGAAGGTGAAATTATTCCAAACTCTGTGGCAATTTCAAGATTCTTAGAGGCTACAGGGCAAAGAGACCCTTTTGAGAAAGAATTAAATTTAATAAATGAACACAAAAAAAGTTACGAAGCTATAAAGAAACTAGAGGGCTGGTTAAACATAAAGAAGCAGACTTTATGTTTACCCGATGATCTTACAATTAACGATTTTAAAATGCAATTTTTACCTTGTAAAGAGTTTCAGGTGAAGAGTGTAAATTCGCCGAAGAGATTTTTCTTTAATGGCATTCAAAATTCCGATCCTAACCTTCGCTATTATAATCAACAGGTTAAGGCTAATAAACCTTACTCATATGGTGCTTTTGAAGATAAAACTTTATCTGTTGCTGTGCTTTTTCCGAGCGAATATGAAGGAACAACAGAAGTATTTATATCTAAACTTAAGAAATCTTTGGAGGAAGAGCTTCATCTTAAAAAAATCGACTTTAGGTTGATCAAAATCCCTAGTTCAAATTATCAATCATACGCTGATGGACTCTATAATGATGAGAGTATTCTAAAAGGAGGGTGCGATCTATTTATTTTGGTAATAAATGAGCAACATGCAAATCTGCCTCCAACAAAAAATCCATATCTTTATTGCAAGGCTAAATTACTGGGTATGGGTATCCCAAGTCAGGCTATAAAATATGAAAAAATAACAGGATACATACACCCTCTGATGATGAGTAATATTTGTCTAAATATCTATGCAAAGATAGGGGGGACAGCATGGACAATTGAAAAGGAGGAAAAACTTAAAGAGGAATTAATTATAGGGATTGGTTCAACTACATCCGAAGATGGAAAACATATTTTGGGCATTGCTCAAATTTTTCACTCAGATGGTAGGTATATAGTTGGAGATTGTGCACCGCTATCTACTTTTGATGACTATTCCAAAAATTTAGAAGAATACTTATACAGCGAATTAAAAAAAGTAATAGATTATCAAATAAGTGGGCAAGAGCGTTTTAGATTAATATTTCACCTCTATAAATTAGTAGGTGATAATAATGAAATTGCCGCCCTTGAACGGGTCATGAAAAGACTCAATAACTATGATTTTGATTATGCTTGGTTGCATGTAGGATATGGACATAACTTCAGGCTTTATAATGATGATGGAAAGGAGGTTTTAAAAAAAGGGACTTATGTAAAATTGTCAAATAATACCGCTCTTTTACACTTTGTTCCCGATAGTGACTTACCTTTAAAAATTGAACTTGATAAGCGTTCAAGAGGCTTTGTGGATTTATACAGTCTATCAAAGCAAGTTTATTGGTTTTCCAATCTTTCTCATCGAAGTTTCAATCCTGCAAAAAGAACGGTCACAATTATGTACCCTTCTCTAATGGCAAGAATGACGGAGGAATTGAGTAAAATCCCAAATTGGGATTATGATAGATTAAAAAATGTAAGTGACAAACTATGGTTCTTATAACTGAAGTAATAAATAAACTTAAAAAACAAATCTTGCACGAAGAGAGTCTAAATACACTGGCATACCTTCGGCTTAGAGATTATGACGCCATAAAAAACCTTAATTTAGATAGGTTTTTTGACATCGAAAAAGTCGCTGCTTATGGATATGAAGGAAAGACTATAGATCGAGAATACTTTGAAAGGTCAATTAATCGACCTCAGAATAAAGGGACTTCCTATTCCGAAAATGTTTTTCAATTGGTTGGTTTGTACCTTTCATTTCCTAATGAGATTAGGGATAAACTAAACAAGAAATTCATAAATACCTCAATAAAAAATAAATATTTTATTTCAAAATTTGATAGTGCCTTCCTTTTGAGCACAGATTCTTTTTCGCCAAAAGAATCTGTAGACTTTATTATTGGGAAAATCCTAGGCTTTAATGTTGATGATAAGCAGCTTATCTATGCACTTCAATACTTAATCCAAAATGCTAAAGATGTAATTGATTTGCTTATTTTGGAAGATTATTATTCAGTTTTGGTAGGCTCACTGATAGTTAAGAACCGATTTTTAGATAAAGATTCCAAGACTTTAGTTTGTGATGTGTTAAACGAATTTTCAAATTCAGTAAGAAAGATTACACAAAACCGGAGAGAGGGGCATGAGGTTTTCACAATAAAGGATGAGTATGATGTTCAAGATTTGCTCTATTTTTTATTGAAGTCTATTTTTCCAACTTTAAAAGAGGAAGACCCAACCCCAAGAGTAGGCGGAAAATTCAATAGAATTGATTTGATAATCAGGGAAGAAGAGATTTTGATCGAGGTAAAGATGATAAAAAGCGGTGATTCGAACGAGAAAAAATTCGTCGAAGAGCTTAAAACTGATATTCAATCTTATTACCAGTGTCAGTGGTTAAAACACTTAATATGCTTTGTTTATGATCCTTATAAAAAGACTAAGGATAAACAGAATTTTTACGATTTAATTGGTCCACAATCAATAAAAAATGTAAATTTTTATGTTGATGTAATCGTTTCAGATTAAACTAGCTTTTTCTTTTTTTCATCTTTAAACATTGGTGCTGCGTACTGTTCATATAATCCAAGCAAAAATTCAATTCTACTTAATTCATTTGGAAATAGTTGGGAGCGATAGCAGAGATCGACAGCCTTATCTAATGATTGGTGTGCTGTTAATAACATTGATGGCATTGTCAATGGATCATATAAATCAGCAAGCGAACTATTGGGGAACATGGTTCTAACTTCCAAAACTTTTTGAGCAGCTATTTCAATAGCCTTAATTTGTTTCTCATTAGGGCTAATTGGCCAAGGAAAATTATTATAAACTACTGAGTTAGAATATCTGTAATCACTTTTAAGTCGTCCGCACATGCTTCTAACCCAAGTCATATGCATTTGAGAAGTTAAAACCCCAAAATGAAATAAATTTGCATTTGGAATAATAAGGCATAAATTACTGGTTATCACCTCTGCTGGCATAAAACCAATAGGTATGTATCTTCTTCTCTCAGAAGATACACTTGGGATAATTATATATTCCGATTCGCTATGCGAAATAAAGGCAAATTGCGAAGGGTTTTTTGCAAGTTCTCTAGTTTCTTTTCTTGAGCTGCTCTCTCTGAACTCTTTCACTTTTTTTAATCGCTCAGTAATAAAGAAAAATTTTCTTAATTCATTAGGTTCAACTTTATTTAGCCATAAACAATATCTAGGTATATTGTTTATAAATTCCACACTACCAACAAATTGCCTAATATGTTTTTCAATTCCAGGTTCATTTTTGATCGCTTCATCTTTTTCAGCTTCATTCAATAAGAGAAAACCTCCATCAATAGGTTGATTACCAAACTTGATTTTTGGAACATTGCAAAGTGGGTTGCTACGCTTATTAATTAGTATATCCTTAGCATCAACCAAATACGGATTGATTTTTTTGACTTTTAATTCGTGGGCTTCTCCTTTTACATCTTCATATTCAAAGATGCTTTTATTATTTGTATCGTAATTTGCAAAGCCGATAATTACACAAAAAACAGCAGCATTACCTTTCGCCTCATTACTCCATTTAAAGGTTCTATGAGCAAAATGAATCTTAATGTTGTATTTATTAAGCATTTGACCCCATAGAATACTAGTTTGCTCACCTTGAACAATTGAATTGGTTGAAACGAAGGCAACCTTAATTTTTGAGGATTGAATAAATTTTGCAGCTTTAATATACCAACCTGTTACATAGTCTAGAACCCCGCTTCCATCTGCTTTGTCAAATTGTTTCACAATTTGGTCTCGTTGGCTTTGTTTCATTATCTTAGAGCCTATGAATGGAGGATTTCCAAGAATGTATGAGAGATTTTCTTTGGGGAAGATATTATTCCAATCAATTTCTAAAGCATCTCCATGTAAAATTTTTGCTGCTTTATTCAGAGGTAGTCTTACGAAGTATTGGCCAAACTCCTCAGATACTTGCATATTCATTTGGTGATCAATAAGCCACATTGCTACTTCTGCGATTCTAACTGGAAACTCATCATATTCGATACCTCCGAACTGATCTACATCAACTCTAATGATCTCACGAACATCTAAAAACCCTTGCCCAGTTTTGTTTAGTTCTCTTAAAATCTTTATTTCTAACTTTCTAAGTTCTCGATATGAGATAATTAAGAAATTACCGCATCCGCAAGCTGGATCAAGGAATTTAAGGTTTGCGATTTTTTGATGTAATTCATGCAGTTGTCTTCGATTGTTTTTTGCTTTTTCAAATTCTGAATATAGTTCATCTAAAAATAAAGGCTTTATAACCTTCATTATATTTTTTTCTGATGTATAGTGTGCTCCAAGGTTTCGTCTTTCCGTTGGGTTCATCACTGCTTGAAACATTGAGCCAAATATCGCAGGAGAAATTTTGCTCCAATCCAATCCGCATGCATACAAAAGCATGTCCCTCATTTTACTATCAAAAGCAGCAATATGTAGTACCTCTTCAAAAAGCTTACCATTGACATAAGGGAAGGCAGATAGTGATTCATCAAGGGTTTTAAGTCGTTTTTCAGGGGGAGTATTTAGAATTTGAAATAACTGTGCAAAATGCATCGCTAAATCAGAGCCATCTTCTTTAGTATGCCTATCAATATAGTCCTGAAACTGTGTCTTTTCAAAAATACCAGTATCCTCGGCAAAAAGGCAGAATAACAATCTAACCAGATAAACTTCTAAATCATGCCCAGTATAACCACTAGCCTCAAGTGCATCATGTAATTTTCCCATTCGCTCCGCAGCCTGAATATTGGCAGGGTCTTCTTCTTTGTATTCCCGCTTCTCATAGCCAGCGATGAAACCGAACAAGTGTATATTTCCAATCAGTTCTTTTAATTCAAACTCGTAGTTTTTATTTCTATCGAGGTCATACAATCTAAAATTTTGGAAATCTGAAACAAGAATATATTTAGGCAATTCATGGTCTTTCAGACCAGGGAAGTAATCCTTTGCTTGCTGAAAGGCTTTATCAAGATTTTTACCTTTTGATTTATGTTCAATAAGGATTACACCCTTCCAAAGTAGGTCTATAAACCCTTGCTTACCGTCTTGTTTTCTAATGGCTTTTTCAAATGTGGCAGTTCGTCTACGGCTTACGCCAAAAACATTAAAGAAATCATCCCAAAAGGATTTTGCTTCAGCATCTTCACTGCTTTCGTTTTCCCATTCCTTGGAAAAAGCTATCGCACGGGTTTTTATTTCGTTCCAGCTTAATGGCATAATTCAACTTACTTTCAAAGTTCATCTTATGCAAATCTATAATTTTTCTTTTCAATAGCAAGGGAACTTCCCATCTGTTTTGTTTTTTCCTAACGCTCTCCAAGTTTCAATTTCCCTCAAGCTCCCCCCTAACCTGTCATGGTTTTTGCTTTTGAGGGCAAAAACAACGCCAGGCTAGGAACCAAGGGGAGCGTCGGCAAATTGATGTGGGACTTCCGGTGCACCGTCCGGTTTTCTTTCTTCCTCCTATCCTTTCGGCAATTCAGTAACCTCCCCTTTTCGGTCACAAAAGTATGTCAGCGTGTCGGTAGCTTCAAGGGTCGCTCCTTGGGTCGCTACAGGCCAAATTTTTTTTGCTCTTCTCTTTTTCCCCGCCCTTGAAAAATAATTTTTCCTGTCCCCTTGCAGCTACCGCCCCGCCGCCATTTGAAAAGCAACCGTAAAGGGGAGGTTACCTCAATAAAGTGCCGCAAGGCCAGGGAAAGAAAACCTACCGGCACACCTCCACTCCCGATTGAGGGGAGTTTCCTAATAACAAGGGTTTTAAGCACACAAAACACAATCAAAATGAGCGTTTTAGAACATTTTCAAGTGGCGGAAATCAGTATTTCTTATCAGCCCAAAGTGAAGTCTTCAGAGCGGGCAACTGCTAACACTTCCACCGAGGCCTATAAGGTGTTTTTGAGCCAGTGGAGCCACTTAATCAGCTATATTGAAGAGTTTAATGTACTGTTTCTCAATCAGGGTAATAAGGTCATTGGCTTTTTTAATGTATCCAAAGGCGGGATCAATTGCACATCAGTAGATAAGCGGGTCATTTTTGCCGCCGCCCTCAAGGCTTGTGCCGTTTCTGTCATTCTTGCCCATAACCACCCCAGCGGCAATTTATACCCCAGTCAAGCAGATATAGACCTTACCAAAGACCTGTACAAAGCGGGTGAAATCCTTGGAATCAAAATAGTAGATCATTTGGTCATCAGCCCGGACGGGTTTTACTCCTTTGCTGACGAAGGCCTGATTTAATCCACTCATATTTAACCACTTTCCAAAAATTCAAAGCCATGACAAAGGTTTCTGAAAAGCTAGACCTATATCAAAAGGTCACCGACCGCATTATCAACCACCTTGAAAACGGTGAAATTCCCTGGCGTAAAACATGGAGCAGTTACGGCCTAGCTCGCAACCTTGCCACCAACCATGTTTACACAGGCATCAACCTAGTTTTGATGAACTGTTTGCCCTACCCTATACCGTATTACATGAGCTTCAAACAAGTGCAGGAGAAAGGCGGTAGGGTAAAACAAGGGGCAAAAGCGGAACTCGTTTTTTTCTACAACATCACTTTTAAAGATGGAGCTGATAACAACATCAGCAAGGAGGAAGCCGACCGGATGCAAAAGCAAGGGCAAGAAGTAAAGGTTTACAAATACCTGAAATATTACAATGTGTTCAACATCCAGCACATTGAAGGCATTGAGTATGAAAGCCCAGGTATTACCCTCAAACCACACGAGAAGTTAGAACGCTGTGAAAACATCATTCTCAACATGCCCAACGCCCCCGAGATGATAAACCAAGACCTCAGCCAAGCCTATTACAATAAAGTACACGACTTTGTAAACATGCCCGAAATTGGACAGTTTCAAACCCCGGAAGAATATTACATCACCTTTTTTCATGAGTTAGCCCACGCCACCGGACACCAAAAGCGGTTGAACCGTCCCGGCATTGTGGAAGCCGCCAAGTTTGGGGATAAAACATATAGCGAAGAAGAGCTAATTGCAGAAATGGCCGCTTCTTTCCTTTCGGCTCAGGTGTCAATTGATTTTGACCCCATCATTGAAAACGCTGCCGCCTATTTGCAAGGATGGTTGAAGGTGCTGAAAGAAGATAAGATGTTCATCTTCAAAGTAGCCGCCGAAGCTCAAAAAGCGGCTGATTATGTGCTAGGGGTAAAAAGAGATTGATTGAGGTTTGAAAGCCCTGCGAGTGGTAAAAGCAGGGCTTTTCCTTTTCTTGCTATATAACAATACACTTTCTGGAAAGTGGTGCGTCCGCCTAGCGGCGGAGAAAAGCGGTTTTTAGGTTGCGTTTATGCTGGCAAAAAAAATCTCTCATATTTTTTGCGGAAATAAGGCATTAAGCGGATTTAAGCTAAAAAATTTCTAATGTTTTAGCGAAAGCTATGATTCATAGACCATTATTCTTTCTTTTCACCAGCATATAGTTTTGGAACTCATTGATTCAAATAAAATACAAACATAATGAATGGAAGAAGACATGAAAGTATTAAAGTAAGGTTTTCCTTATGCTATTTTTTAATATCTATACATTTTCTTGAAGGTGGAGGCTCTTCCTAGCGGCGGCGGAAAGGGGTTTTTAGGTTGTGTTTAGGCTGGTGAAAAGTCTCTCATGCTTTTTGCAGCAGTGGAAGTGCATATGCAAAAAAAATAGCTTCTAATTTATTTGCAACATTATACAAATGGACTTATCTTACGGATGAAAAAACTAAACACTATGTATATTTCTATTATTCTAAATTTAACATGCATAAATAAAAAGCAATAAATGAAATGCTAAATCAACAAGACTTAATAGGCACACATCCTAAGGCTCCAAATATGTTTTCAATTTGGTTGGCTTGTAACGATGTTGCAGTAACAGCAACAAAAAAACACAGAGCATTAAAAGAGTTGGTTTTATCTACTGACAATGATTTAATAGAATGGTTTGGGAGGAAAATATTTGAACACCATCATAGTGATTATCGCATTCAAAAGTTAAAAGAGAATTTTAGTCAATTGGGCTTTGCGAAATATGCTGAACAAAACAGAAAATTACCAATTGCCGACAAAACAAGAAAGGGAAACGCAACTGAGATCCTTCTATCGGAATACATTGAAGGAAGTTTAGATAAGAAACTTCTGAAGGTTTTTAAACTTAAATATAACCCGAACGCAGATCAAGCAATGAAAGGAGATGATACCTTATTAATTGATGTAATCAATTATGAAAAATCAAAAAAGGTTCGGTTATACTTAGGAGAAGCTAAATTTAGAACAACTCCTAATAGTACTGTTATAAAAACCATTGCTAAATCCCTCTCAAAAGACAAGAAACCTTTGTCTTATTCGTTCATTATTGATGAGCTAGGAAGAAGCGATTCGACCAAAGATATTGCTGATTTATTAGATACATTTATTGTTGATGAGGTGAAGGGTAAAGGAGACTTAGTTTACACTGGATTGCTTTTGAGTAACCAAAAAACTTTTGATGTTGTTGAAGCAAATCTTAACTCTGACAACCCCCTTTTTATTCTAATATCAATCGGAATTACGAATCCTGAAGAGCTAATAGATAAAGCTTTTAAGAAAGCTGAATATTTATTTAATAATCCTAATCAGTTATGAATATTGAACAAAATATTGAACGCTTGCAGAAAATAAATAGTGACGAAGTCATTCAGGGTTTAATTGCTCAGGCAGATGCTAGGTACATTCTTTTCAATACTTCTGAACAAAGGGGAAATTTTCCAGCTTACACAATTCAGGATGATAATTTAAATATTTTAGCCTTATATTATTTAGAAATTGGTTGTTCATTTGCGGAAAGCCAAAGTTTTGAGAATGCAATAGAACCTATGGAAAAAGGTGCATCAATATTAGAATTTATCCATGGTTCAGAATCAAATAAAACTGAGTTGAGTAACTATTACTGTTTGGTTTCAGCTTTAGCATATTATGTAAGTTTCCAATATTCAAAATCTTTCATTCTCATCAAAAAAATCAAACCTAATACCTTAATATCAAAATTAATAGCTCTTTTCCTTGAAAGGAACTTCAGTGAACTAAATGAAGAAATTGAAAAAATTATAGTGGACATAACCTATACCGATGACTTTATCACCAATAATTTAATAGGTGATGAAGCAGAAGATAATCTAAATTTAAATGATGAAAATGAAGATTACGAACTTAAAATTTATGAATTTACAATTGCAAAATGCCTTAACGGTTTTATAAAATATTTTCAGACTGGGGATGAATTTTATATTGCTTCTGCAAAGACAAATTTGAGATATTTAAAAGAAATTGCGGAAATAAATGCGGAACCAAGTATTTGGTGGGTAATTCGATTGCTGCTATTGATTGCGGAAGGATTTAATGAAGCCTCTTTATGGAATTCTTTAAATGGATATTTTAATATCCAAACACCAATAGTTAAAAAATATATTCAATCGCTCGTATACTTGTCGCCAAGAGGCATATATGAATTATTTATCACTCAAAGGAAATCTCTAGCTAAGGTCTTAGATGTATCAAACAAAGGCTGTGTTGTTGCTATTCCAACGAGTAGCGGAAAAACAAGAATTGCAGAAATTGCAATTCTTGACTGTATTGATAAAAACGCTGAGAATAAAATTCTCTATATTGCCCCTTTCAGATCATTAGCATTTGAAATAGAACATTCACTAGAGAAAATATTTAGCAATTTAGGTATCACCTTGTCACATTTATATGGAGGTAGCCTGTATAGTCGAATTGATGAAAAACTTGTTAAGGATTCTAATGTAATAATAGCGACTCCTGAAAAAGCAAAAGCTATTATTAGAGGTAATAGAGAAATCGGCAAACAAATTAAGCTTGTAATAATTGATGAGGGGCATCTATTAGGAGCAGATAAAAGATTGATTATAAATGAAATTTTTTATGAAGAATTAAGATTTTTTATAGAGAATAATGGCGGAAGGTTTTTAGTGCTGTCTGCGGTTCTTCCAAATGCTGAAGATTTAGCGTTATGGTTGACAAAATCAATCGAAACAACTTATAAAGATACTTGGAGACCTTCTGATGAAAGATTAGGGATTCTAGATTGGAATGGCACTCAAGTTAATCTAAATTGGATGAATAACGATGAGGAAAGACCTTCATTTAACAATAAATTTATTTTAAAAAAACAACAGCCTTTAAATCCTGGACAAAAAAGAGCAAGATTTTTTCCCAGTAACAAAAATGAAGCTGTAGCATCTACAGCTTACAAGCTGAGAAGCGTTGGAACTGCTTTAATTTTTGTTGGAATAAAAAAATCTGTTTTCACAATGGCACATGCATATCTTAAATGCTTAGGGAATGCTCCTGAGGATTACAAGTGGTCAAATAAATTTGACTGGAATGCATTTGAATTAGCCTGTACCGAAACATATGGAGAAAATAATGATTGGTTACTTTTTGCTAGAAAAGGAATTCTTTGCCATCATGGGGGCTTACAATTTGATGTCAGATTACCTTTAGAACGGCTCATGAGAAATGATAAACCCCTTGTAATTATTTCCACTTCGACATTAGGTCAAGGAGTTAATTTGGGCGTTTCATCAGTTATTTTTTCTACAATTTATCAAGGAAAAAATCTAATTACTCCCAGGGATTTCTGGAATATTGCAGGCAGAGCTGGTAGAGCTTTTGTTGATCATGAAGGGAAAATACTTGTCGCAAGAGATGTTTCTGATAATTCAACATTAAGAGCAAGAAAAAAAATAAAATGGTATGGAGAAACCATTAAAAACTATTTCAATAAGGAGAAAATTGACCATGCTTCAAGTGGGATTTTAGCTTTAATTAAAGCTTTGCATCGAGTTACTATTGAAGGAGGGGTGCAATTTGATCTTTTGTTACAACTAATAGCTGAAAATAAAATAGACGAAATCGGCTCTAATGCAAAAGAAATCGACAACACTCTTGATTGGATTGATGATACTCTTCTTGCTTTACAAGACCTGAATAATCCAGAAGATGGAATTGTGGACTTTGGATGGATTGAGAATTTTTTTAGAAACTCTTTTGCTTTTATCCAGGCTAAAAGACAAACAAGGCTTTCAGAACAAAATCTAATTGGATTTTTTCAAGCAAGAATCAAAGGAATTATTAAAAAGGTTGGGGATGATAAACAAAAATGGAAGTCAATAATTAATTCAGGGATACCACTTAATAGTGATCTTTTTTTGGAAAGTAAGATTCCAGAAATACAATCTGAGCTCTCTTTGTTTAGTATATCCGAAAAAACCATTGAAGACAAAATTATTCTAACAAATTCAATTCTTAAAATAATTGATAAAATGCCTATATTAATTGAAGATGGAAATTTAATTGAAAATATAGACCTATATGCAATTACCGAAAAATGGCTTAATGCGGAGCCTTTAAATTCATTTGATGCATTTCAAGGAGTTGAAGAAATAATTGCTAATTTATTTACATTTACTCTCCCTTGGGTTTTTAATGGCATAGCAAAAAAAATTAGAGCTGGAGAGATGAAAGAAAATGCTGAAATTATTGAAGAAATTTCTATGTTACTTGAAATCGGAGTCCCAAATTTAATTGCATTGAAAATTTATCAAGCTGGAATAAGATCAAGAGTTTCCGCAAGTGAATTATCGAGGTTTTTTGAAGATGAACTTTGGGAGAAAAGCATTCAAGATTATAAAAAAGAGATTATTGTAAATCAAAAATTTTATCAATCAGTGGTATCCGATACTTGCATAAAATGGATTGAATTGTTATCACACCTAACAAATACAAAAATTCAGTTCGTTGACAATATCCCAAACTTTATATTTGAAGAAGTTCACAAAAAAACCGAGACACTTATTGCTAAAGAAATTAATGGTAAGCAATATTTAGTTAGTCCTGATCTTTCAGAAATTGAAGAGATTTCGGATTCAGATATTGATTTCTCATCGGCGAACAGCCTATCAGGGGTGTTTTTTCAATATAATACTGAAGATAATTTATGGAAGATGGTTGTAGAAAACCCATATATCCAGATCAGAAGGTAATTAAATAATTTTTCAATTTCATTTTTAAAGAAGTCATTCTCGTTTAGTTTACATATTATCATATTTTGCATAACTTATCAGCGTGTTTATAATAAACTCAACCGTTCTTGAAAGCGATTCTTAACCGTTCTATTTATCCTTAATCCCTTTCAATGGGCTGATAAATGGAACATTCGTAAGCAACTTCATCTGATAAATAGCAATTTCATTGAGTCGTTGCAATCTCTCTTGTTGCGAAAGCCCATCTTTGATAAACTCTGCATTGAGGTTTTCCAAATTAGAAAGCACAACCAATTGTTCGGCGGTAGCTTGGTCACGCACATTACCCTTTGCATCTGGGTTTGCTTCTCTCCATTCCTTTGCAGTTATGCCGAAAAGGGCTAGGTTTAGCACATCAGCTTCAGTGGCAAAAACATAACTTTCTTGCTTGGTATTATAAATTCTAGGAGGGATAAGATGCTCCTTCACTGCATCAGTATGAATTCGGTAGTTAATCTTGGTCAAGATTCTCTTTACATTCCACTCAAGAGATTGCTGGTCATTTTCTTCTTTCTTAAGTCTTTGAAACTCCTTAATTACATAGAGTTGGAATGGAGGGCTAATCCAGTAACAGAAAGCGAGGGCAATATCTTTATGGGCGTATGTTCCGCCATTTTTACCAGCTTTTGATTGAAGCCCAATAGCATCGGTTTTTTGTATCCATTGCTTTGGAGAAAGCACAAATGAGTTCATCCCTGCTTGAGTTCTAAACACATCGAATTCGATGTGTTTAAAATCTGGGTTATGCAGTTGCTCCCATACCCCTAAAAATTCAACGGTATCACGGTTTCTTATCCAGTTTTGAATGACAATTTCAGAACGAGGATTGACCCGTTTTGCAATATCCGTCAAGGAAATGTAGTCCTCCTCTTTTTGAGTGAAGAGCCTAATTTCAGTGCCTTGCACAACGAATGATGAATTTTTAGCCATGACTTAACAGGTATGAATTGGAGAATATAAACTATCAGGCAGTTTGTTTAAGTAAAGTGTTGAGAATGAAATCAACCCTTTTCAACCTTTCTTGATTATCCTGAATTGATTTTTCAGTCGTTTGATGTGGAGCTTTGCCTTGCTTCTTTCGGGCATCGGCTTTTTTGATAGAATCGTCATACCGTTCTTGGAAACGATTCTTCAGCCTAAGTAAATTATGACTCAACATCGGGTTGCTTCTGTCAATCTTCACCCCATAAAAGGTATCATTAGAGAATTCAGGTTCTTTATCTTCCTTGCCCTGCCCTAATTTTTCAGGCTCAACCGGGTTTGCCTCAATTTTAAGTTGGGTTTTGGGCTTAGTGGCAGTTATTTCAAACTCATTGACCGCACTGTAGAATTTATTCAGCTTTTCCCACTCTTGTTGATTCTGGAATAGCTCCAGTTTTGTAGCAAAAGTTATCTCCTGTAAAATCATCACTTCAATCAACCAGCCAATAATCATCAAGGTCAATACTGAAACCGTCCAGGAAAGCCCATAAGGGTACATCACCAGTGATGCTTCAACCATTGACAACAGGAGCAACACAGTTGCCGCCAAGATTCCAAAAGAGAATCTGCTTTGAATCCGCAGCGGGTTAAGCTGAAAAAAGAACACCAATGTTCCCCGCCCGGCCTGAATGGCCAGTGGCACCAAGAATGCCGCAATTTTGAACCCAAGCCCAGGTGCATTTTGGGCATGAAATAAACCCATAATAATGGCAGAGGTAAGATAAGTCCCAATCAAAAGCCCAAAGGCAAGTTTAGGTAAAATTTGGCGGAGCCGTTTGATAGAACGCTCGAAGTCTTGATTTATCAATGTGCTTTCCATTGCTTGATGTTTTATGGCTTTTGAAAAGAGTTTATTCTTCGTCAATTATCATGCTGTGATACTTGTCCATCACCGTCTTATCAAAGGAGCTTAGGTAAACTTGTGTTACCTCTTCTGATGAATGCCCCAAAGCTTCGCTGATTACCGCAGTAGGCACACCTTTATATTTGGCAATCGTTGCATAAGAGTGTCTGGAAACATAACTGGTGATGTTGAAGCTAATGCCACATTCTTTGGCAATCTCTTCAAGGTATTTGTTGTATTGCTTCAGGGCTTTTTTTACCTGCTTATACTGAGTCTTAGGTTCATCAGATTTGATGATGTTCAAAATGAAATCATCTTTCTGCTTTCCCTCCAGGTAAGGATTCAAAATTTTTAAGAGTGAAGAGGTCACCATAATACTATGTAACCTGCCCGTCTTTTTCCTTTTGTATTCAATCCGGCCATTGATAATATTTTCAACCTTGAGGTAAGCCAAATCAATAAATGAAGCACCCATTAGGTAGTAGCTCAATACAAAGTATTCCTTTGCTTTTTGTTGCTGCTTGGTTTTGGGTTCAAAACATTTGATAAGTTCAAGGTCAGATGCGGGGATAGCCCTTTTTCTGGTTTGCTCTTTTTTGATGGAGTATTCATCAAATGGATAGTACTCTTTTGAAATCTTTTTTTCTTTTATCGCCCGATTAAACAAAGCTCTCAATGTTCTCAAATTTACACTCAGGCCATTTAGGGTGTTACCTTTCCCCAGATACCAACTCTCATACTTTTTCAGCCAAGCATAATTTAACTGCTTTATTGGAAAGTCTTTTTCCTTGGTAAAAGTGCGAATGCTATTCCGCATGGTCTTGTAAACTTCTGAGTTTCCAATTTTGTTAGCTTCCTGAAGTTGTTCAATTACCTCTTCGCAATAATCCAAAACCATTAAATCAGTTTGCTTTTTGGAGATGTAGGTTTTAAGTTCCTTTAAAGAAAGTGTTTCCAATTGCCCTTCATCTTGAAGTTTGGTTACTACTTCAAGGGCGTGTTGTTTTTCTTTTGTCAAAATGGAATTTACCCTGTTGATGTTCTCAATCAACTTACAAGAGGGCTTAACCTTTTGACCGACCTCGTCCCAATCTTTTTCCTGAATGCTGTAACCCAAAGGAAGCTGGAAAAACTTTCGATTGTGAATCACTCTAAGGGTTAGAGGAAAAGAGCCATCTCTTTTCTTCGAGCGGTTGTCCAAAATTATTTTCACTGAAACCATACTGAATAAATTTGCAAGCCATTTGCAAACAAATATAGGGCTTTTTTGATTCAGTATGTACTTTTAAAATCTTGTAACCCTTGTAAATCAAGGCAATTAGAACAAATGAAACCAGATAAAACCAATAAGGAAAAGCTTTGGGAGCAGGGGGTCCCAGGTTCAAATCCTGGTGCCCCGACAAAAAAAAGCCATCCTTTGGGGTGGCTTTTTTAGTTTTAATCAACCTCGTTCCTATGTTTCACACCTACATTATCCAATCTACCTCTTCGGGCGTTTTATACATCGGACAAACCAACAATCTACCCGACCGACTCCTTCGACACAATACCAATCGCAATAAATGGACCAAAAATAAAGGGCCTTGGATTTTGATGTTCTCCCGTGCTTTTGAAACCAGATCCGATGCATTGGCACTTGAAGCTAAGCTCAAAGCCTTCAAAAATAGAGAATACCTTTTGACATGGATTGCGCAGCAGGAAAATAAAGCTTCTTAAATCTAAGTAAAGCTTCTCCAAAGCATCATTTCTCGTCTACTGTATAAATCACCTCCCCTTCCCCCAAACGCCCATCACTCCCCTGTACGATCACCTGAATCCGAAACCGACTCCAATCATCCCCCTGCAAAAAGGAAAAATCGAGTTGCCCCTGTGCATCGGTGCGCAAATTGGCCTGCCAATACAGTTGTGGGCGGAAAAAAGCCTGGGCGGGTGCGGCCTGGAGTTGTTCTGTCTTTAGGGCCGGGAATCCCGCAGCTGCCTGCAAGCCATTCAATTGGAAAATATCCTCCGCTTCAGCCGCCGGGATGGCGATTTCTGCCTTGCTGCGGATTTGCACCACCCCACTGCGCCCAATGGCTTTAAAGTAGCCTAGCAGTTGGGTCGGTTGGTAATACAAGTCGATGCTTTCGATTTGGCTGCACTTGAGGCGGGCTACAAAGTCGGCATCGCGGGTCATTTTGCCATCGATCACAAAAACGGGTGCGCTGGGGTAATCGGTAAAGGTGCTCGGATTGTACATTCTGGCGCTGTACTGGCCCGTTTTGCGCTCCTGCTTAAAACTCAGCGGGGCCGAGATTTCGCGGAAAAAGGTGGCCAGGTCTTCAAACGCTTCAAATTCGGCTGGACGCAAGCTGCGGTCCGCCTTGAGCGGAATGCTATCGGTCAAAGGAACCGTGGCGGGTAGGGCCATTTCCAAGGCATTGTACAATTGGTAAATCTTTTTGCGCATGCGGCTCCATTCCAGGTATTGCCGGATGCCGGGGGTGTAGGCGAGGGGCGGACTGGCTTTGCTCGGGAAGGACTCCAACACTTGCACCTGCACCTCGGGATTGGGATGGCCCAAAAACTGCACCTGTTTGCGGCCAGTGAAATTGGGTACTTCCACCCAGTATTCGGGCCGTTGGGAGGAGGTGTAGAGGAGTTGCCAGTTTTGCGGAAAAAAAATGCCCACCAGGTTTTGGCTTTGGGTAGCGCTATTGCTTTGGAGTTTGACCTGGGTGTACACCTGTTTGCTCAGGGTGGCCGGGGTAATGACCGGTCCCAGGCTCCAGTTGGTTTGCGGCCATACCTCCGTGCCGCTCAATTCCCAATCGCTCACTACAATCGATACTTGCGCGGCAACTGGATTGCCTTGGCCGTTTTTGACCTGGATTTTGCCCTGCACTTGTTCGCGGGGCAGGTACTTGGTTTTAGACAAAAGAATTTCCACTTTTAAATCCTGCAAAGTTGTTGCTGCATCGCGGCCTGAATTGACGCGATTCACTGCCTGCGCATCCACTTTATCCAAGTCGTTGTAAATCGGCACCAGGACTTCGGATAGCAAGACCGGGCGTTTAGAGCTTGTTTCCAAAGCTGAAAACTGGAACTGATACACCCCAGCACTACAGTCAAAGGGAATTTTGTAGTACCCGCTGGACTGATTTTCGCCTTGACTGCTGATGAAAAAGGATTCAATTGGCCTCCCGGCTGGGTTCAGTACTCCCACTTTGATGTTGAAGTTTTGCTCACGCAGAGAGGCAGGCAGGTATACTTTGAACCAGATGAGTTCGCCACTCACGTAAAAAGATTTGTCCAGGTGCACTAGGCAGCGGTTTTGTAGGTCGCTTTGGGCTAGCGATGGAGCTGCAAAAGCGAGGGAGAATACCATTATTTGAATCAAAAATCGAGTTTTCATGCCAATGCTTATTGTTGACCAAAGATGGGTCAATTGAGAAGAATACTTTCTGATTTGGCTGCGCCAAATGTTTTGTAACCACGACGACGCGACGGCGCGACGTTTTGCGCTTCGCGCTTTAACGCCTTCGGCGTAGAGCGACAGGATGGAAAAACGGATGAAACGGACTAAACGGATAGGAACGGACTTTGACTCGCCTTCGGCTCGTCCTTATCCGCCGTAGGCGGAATAAAAATCCGTTTTTATCCGTTCCATCCGTTTCATCCGTTTTGCCATCCTGTCGCTTTCAGCAAAAAGAGGCGAAGCCTCAAAAGCGCAAAGCGCAAAACGCCGCGTCGTCGCGGTTATAAAAAAACAAGCAGCGTAGCTGCTCCCTAAAAAAGTCACTCAATCCAGAAATTAGGTTTAGTCAAAGTACTACCCGTACTCAGCAAACAATTGTCGCAAATGCTTGGGCCAAGCCGGGGAGTGGGCGGTTGTGGGCAATAGTTGGTCGGCATTCCCACCTGCTCTGGGCGGATGTAGATGCGCAGGGTATCCTGAGCCGTGGCATAAAAATAGCCGTACACTTCCTCCTTGGGGTTTTTGCTGCGCAGGTTGCTCACTATTTTTCCCGCTGGTTCTTCAAACATACTACCACTGCGTTCAGCCAAGGCTTTGACCTGATCCCAATACGTAAAAGCCGTCGGGCTCAAGGATTCCTGCAACACCGTCATGTAAATGCCCTCAGCAAAGCGGTGATCCAGGCGCACATCTACCAACTTGAAGGTATCCAGCCGATCCACCTGAAAAGCGGGAGCATCGTAAATCAGTACCTTTTCAACCCGTTGCGGCTCATAGTTGTAGCACACTTTGCGGGTGTTGTCGGTCAGGCGATACACCGCATTGACTTCCCAGCGCAACCTGGTTTTGTCGGAATTGTTGTTGGCTCTGAGCTTGCTGTTGACCCAAAAACGCAAAAAGGGCGCTGTATTGAGAAATCCCTTTTTATCCTGAAAAGTCAAATCCTCAATGAAGTAATTGGTCTTCTCCAGTTCGGGCACCGCCACTAGGGGCTCAAAATCCGATTCGTATTGGCGACCATCCAATAAACTCACCTTGATGCGGTAGTTTTGCCCTGTTTGGACTTTAAAAGTACCTTGATTGCTTGGTATGCTGGCGCGGTAAATTTTGCCAAAGTTGACTTCCGGCAACTCAATACTCGTTCCATCGCCGCGCTCTAAGGTAACCTTGGCTGAGCCGATGTGTACTGCAGTTTCGGAGCCATCAAATTCACCAACTCTTTGTACACTTACTTCTACCAATGAAGGAGCGCCCAGGATCAAACGCCCCTGAATGATCACCGCTTTGGTGTCGAAGCGCTGGTTTTTTAGCTCAATTTCGTCCAAACAGCCGCTCAACAACAGGCTCAGGCAGCAAAGGATCGGGATATAGCGGAATTTTTTCATAAGGTTTCAAAATTGAAGGTGACCGAAGGGAATACACTGCCCAAAATCGCCAATCGGTTGGCTTGTGCCGAAGTAAACGGCGTTTGGGTGAAATACACCGAAAAGGCGTTTTTGCGGGCGTACACATTGTACAGCGAGATGGTCCAGCTGGTCTTGAATTTGTTGTTTTTGCGGTGGTCTTTGCCAATGGTATAGGCCAAATCCATGCGGTGATAATCGGGTATGCGCAGGGCATTGCGCTCAGAGTAGATGGGCACGGGAATCCCCAATTGAGTGCGGTAGCCCCCTTGCGGCGCGGTGGTAGGCCGCCCGGTGCCATAGGTGAAGTTCAGCGTCACGGTATGGCGTTGGTTGTATTGGTAGTTGAGTACGAGTGAAAGGTCGTGGGGCTTGTCAAAATTGCTAACGTACCAATTTCCCCGGTTGATGCCTGCAATTTGCCGTTCGGTGCGCGACAGGGTATAACTGAGCATGCCATGCACCAGACCCCGATTTTTGCGCAGACTCAACTCCATCCCATAAGCCCGCCCTTTGCCCTTGAGCAGTTCGGTTTCCAGCTGCTCGTTGACCACCAGATTGGCAAAATCGCGGTAGTCAAACAGGGCATCGATGGCTCGTCCATAGATTTCGATCGAACTTTCCCAGAGGTTGTCTTTGAAGTTTTGGAAGTAGCCGAGGGCCACATTGTGCGAACGGGTTGGCTCGATGTAAGCAGTGCTCAATTGAAACTGGCTGGTGGGGGTAGGGGAGTCGGAGTTGAAAATCTGGTTGATGAATTGGGCAGTGCGACTGTACCCTAACTTGATCGACACTGCAGGACTGAAGCGGTACCGAGCCGACAAACGGGGCTCCAAACTGCTGTATGTGGCAATGGTTTTGCCCTTGCCGTACACGGTGGTATCGATCAGGTTCAAGAGGCTCGGGACGTCGTTTTGGTATTCAAACACCGTTTTTGGCCCCAAAAACTGGTAAAAACCCAGGCGCAAACCACCGGATATTTGTAAAGCAGAAGAAACACTCCACTCAGCATTCACAAACGCTGCGGATTCCAGGCCCCGCTCTTTTTCCAAACTTTTGGCAAAAACCTGCGACACCTCATCCAATGGCCGCCGTGCGCCGGGCAAGCTTCGGTACAAAATCGTCGACAAGCCCGCATCCAGTTGTAGGCCAGCCCGTGGTTGCAAACTCAGTTGTTCTTTGATGCTGATGAATTCAATATTGTTGTCCAGTTGTGAAGCATCGAGGCCAGAATAATCGTACTGGGTGCTTTTGTACTGACTCAGCGTAGCCGCAAATTTGGAGTAGAACTTTTGAGAAAAAATCTGCTTGAAAGTGGCTTGTCCCGTGGTGGTTTGATAGTCAAAACCAAAATTATCGCCGTACGCGAACTTGTCTTTGGCCGCATAACCCGCCAGGATCAAGGTGTTTTTGTCGCTCAATTTATGGGTGTAGCGCAAATTGGCGTCGTAGAAAAAAGCGGAACTATTGCGCACATCCACATCCCGAACCGTTTGTAAAATCCAGTCAGAGTAAGAAGATCGAAACCCGGCAATGAACGAAGCTTTTTTGGGAATCACCGGCCCTTCCACCGCAATGCGGCTACTCAGCGGGCCAACCCCTCCTTTGATGCGGAATTGCTCAAAATTACCGTCGCGCATTTCCACGTCCAGCACCGAGGCCAGTCGTCCACCGTATTGGGCGGGTATGATGCTTTTGTACAAGGTAACCCGACTGATCAAATCGGAATTGAAAGAACTGAAAAAGCCCAGGGCGTGCGAAGAATTAAAAATGATGCCTTCATCTTGCAAAATCAGGTTTTGATCCACTTCCCCGCCACGTACATTAAAGCCCGTGGCGCCTTCCCCAATCGAGCTAACCCCCGGGGCCAGCAATAGGCTCTTGATCACATCCGGCTCTCCCATAAAAGCGGGGAGTTTGTTGATGCTGCGCACGTCCAGTTGGGTGGCACCAATTTGTACGTTTTCTACGTTCGCATCCACAGCGCGTGCTCCTACCACCACTTCGTCGAGGGTCACTGCTGCACTTTCCATGCTCAGGGTGATGTTGCCGTCGCTGAACACCTGGATGTCCTGGGTCAATTCGGCATTGCCAACGTATTGCACCAGCAATTGGTGTTTGCCCACCGGGAGCTCCAGTTCAAAACGGCCATTTTCGTCACTGACGCTGCCTTTATCGAGTTTTTGGACTCGTATCGTTGCACCAATGACTGGTGTTTTGTCTTTTTGTTGCTGGATCAAGCCGCTCACTTTGGCTTTTCCGGAAGCTTTTAATTGCCGTACATCGCCAATTTGGAGGAGGTTGGGCACGGGAGTACTCACTGCATTGGCATTCAACCCGGTTTCCAAAGCCTGATAATAATCGGCATTAAAACCTTCGTTGACCAATTCCAGGGGGGCAATGACCACGCCATAATTGCGGTAGCGGAAAAATCCCAGCTTGCTTTCGTTCAAGAGTTGTTGCAACGCACTTTCCAGCGGCACATCCTGAACTTGCAGGGAGAATTTCCCTTTGGGCAATTCATCCGCACGGTAATAAAAGTGCAGTGGGTATTGTTTTTCCAGGTATTGGAAAATATCGGGCAGCGTTTGATCCGCCAATTGGGCACTGATTCGCAGGGGAGGAGCCTGGTTTTGCGCATAAAGATGGACAGTGCCCCCGATCCAGTACAAGATCAGGAGACCCAGTAAAATGTGTTTATTCATACTATCCGTAGCGGGTTAGATATCCGTTGGCTTAAAGATAGCAGAAATTGGAAATTTGGGAAGGGCTGAACCGGACTTTGTCCTTTTATGGGCAAAAACTTTGAACATTTACAAACTGGTGGAAACTTTTTACCTTGTCCATGCTGTTCTAGGAACTCAACAAAAAAACATGAATACCCAACAGATACAAAAAGAACTCAAGTTTCGCACCTCCCGCAGTTCCGGCAGCGGCGGGCAAAACGTAAATAAGGTGGAAACCCGGGTAGAAGCCCTTTTTGAGATAGATACATCAGAAGGTCTGGACGAAGCAGAAAAGGCTACCCTGCGCCAAAAGTTGGCCAAGCGCATCAGCAAAGAAGGATTATTGAGCACCAGTTCCCAGGAAAGTCGCCTGCAACAAAGCAATCGAGACAAAGCCATCAAAAAAATCCTGGATCTAATCGAAACCGCTCTTGTACCCGAACCCGAGCGCGAAGAAGTACCCGAACGCCTGGTGGCCAACCCGAAAAAACGCAAAAAGGCCAAATCCGTACAAAGCGATAAAAAAGCGGGCCGCAAAAAAATAATTCTCCCGCCAAAAGAGGAAGATTAGGTCAAAACTAACTAAGTTTCTGGCTTAATAGACCAACATGAAACCAATCCTAAACGTTTGTATCTTCATCCTGGCTACTTTGGTAGCGACAGCACAAGACAAACAAGCCTACCGCGTTTTTGACAGCAAAGGCAAAGAAAGTGATTACGCGCAATTGCTCAAACAGAGCAAAAAAGCTGACGTAGTCTTTTTTGGCGAGCAACACAACAACCCCATTTCCCACTGGCTGCAAATTGAACTGGCTCAAGATTTAGAAAAAGAAACCAGCGGCAAACTCATCATGGGTGCTGAAATGTTCGAGCGCGACAACCAGGCCATCCTCAACGAGTACCTGGCTGGCCAGATCAGCAGCAAGAATTTTGAAGAGGAAGCCCGCATCTGGGACAATTACGCCACCGATTACAAACCCTTGGTGGAGTTGGCCAAAAGCAAAAAATTACCTTTCATTGCCACCAACATACCCCGTCGCTACGCCAATATGGTGTACAAACAAGGCCTGGAATCCCTCAATCCATTGACCAGCGAAGCCAAATCCTGGATTGCCCCTCTACCTATTGAAGTCGACATGAACCTGCCCTCCTATCAGGCGATGATCAAAATGATGGGTGGCCACGGTGGCAGTTCAGCTTCCGACAACCTGATCAAATCCCAGGCCGTAAAAGATGCCACCATGGGTTATTTTATTGCCCAGAACTTAAAGAAGGGTCATGTGTTCTTACACTTTAACGGCTCGTATCACTCCGATCTGAAAGAAGGAACGGTGTGGTACCTGCGCAAATACGCAGCAGGCAAAGACGTGGTCAACATTGCCACGGTTGAGCAGGATAACATCGATAAACTAGACCAGGAAAACCTGGGCAAGGCCGATTTTATCATCTGTGTGCCAGCCAAAATGACCAAAACTTACTAAATGCAACGTTCTCTTTTGATTGCCCTGATTTTTGTAATGACGCTGGTATGGGCTTGCCAGAGTAACCCCTACCAGCAAGGCGAAATCATGTATGGCTCCTATTGTGCCAATTGCCACATGGAGGATGGTACCGGTCTGCGTGGGCGCATCCCACCGCTGGTCAAATCGGACTATTTAAAAAAGTACCCGGATGAAATTGCCTGCATCATTCGCTACGGCAAAGCAGGTGAAATAGTGGTGAATGGCAAAAAATACAGCGAAGCCATGCCGGGCGAGCGCAAGCTCACCGATTTTGAAATTGCCAACATCATCAACTACATCCATCAGGCCTGGGGCAACGATTATGGGTACGTGAAGGTACAAACCGTGCAAAAGGCACTGGAAAAATGTAAATAATCGTCAGGTGTATTACATCGCAGCGATCAATAAAATCCTGCTTTCTCCGTTGTTTTTGGGTAAAAGGTCGTATTTTCCGACCCGACAAACTGTGGTGTAACGTTCCCCTGCCCTTCGACTACGCTCAGGGACCGGAGAACTACACCCACCAAACCATTATTTATGAAGAATTGGTTGATTACACTTCTTTGCTTTTGCTTCTTTGCCCTAACATTAGGTCAGCTCAACGCCCAGATTGGTCGGATCAAAATCCAGCCCGATGTCGACACAACATACGTTTGCCCTGACAGCAGCATTACGCTGGAAGTCAGGGGTGGGTTCAATTACAGTTGGAGCCCCGCCAATATCCTGAACCGCAGCAATGGGAACATCGTCATTGCCAAACCTACGGCGAACACCCGCATTTTTGTAGAAGGTTTTGTCAATGGTCAATTGCGCCGGGATACCATCACGCTCATCGTCGTGCGCCCCCAAATTCAGTTGATTGCCTTAACCCCTACTTCGGTTTGTAGGGGAACCCCGGTTGTGTTGCGAGCAGTAACGAATACCAATGGCAAGGGGGTAACCTGGGACCCCATCGAGGGACTCAATAACCCAAATGCAGGCACAGTGATTGCCCTGCCCGAAAACATCACCACCTATCGAGCTGAACTAAATGTCACTGGGTGTAAGGCCGACGCCACCATAACCGTCAATATCGCTCAGCAAAAAATTGACATCACCAACGGGGATACCGTCAAAGTGTGCAAGGGTGCCAATCGAGTGACCTTGGGTGCAACGACCAATACCGGATTGGCCACTGGCGTTACCTGGACGGCCAAAGACAAAAGCATCACCCGAACGAATGTGCTCAGCCTTCAGGTTGAACCCAAAATCACTACGACTTATTACGCTACGCTAGTGGCTACACCTTGTACGATCATCGATTCAGTGGTGGTCAAAGTGGACTCCCTGCCCAAATTGACCATCACCATTGATCCCAAAAAAGAAGCCTACTGTTTTGGGGAGATCATCACACTCAAGTCGGATATCTTCGAAACTGGGGCATATCCAGACATCGAACACAAGTGGAGACCCCGCTTGCGCGCCAATGGAACAACACCAGGCTATGACTTCGAAACTCCTGACACCCTCTGGAACATGGTTTTGAATACCATCGATAGTGTGGTGCTTATCCGCGATACCCGCAACAATGGTTGTATAGACAGTGCCGCGATTTTTGTACCAGTTATCAAACCTAAAAACATTGTCATTACTCCCGAACCAGCTGAAGTATGCCCCGGTGGTAGCATACGTTTGAATGCCCAGTTTGAAGGCAAGTTTGACAAGATCACCTGGACACCAGCAACGGGCCTTTCTTGTACCGATTGTAAAGACCCTGTGGCTGCGCCTGGTAATACCACCACAACTTACAGCATCAAGGTGGAGGAAAAAGACTGCCCCAGCAATGCTAGTAAAACCGTAACGGTATTGCCGACACCAGCTATCTTGTTCCCCAATTTACGTACCATTTGTCAGGGGGGAAGCATTCAACTTAATGGTGCCAGCCAACAAGGGGTTACTTATGTCTGGACTCAAGGAGGGAATACGGTGTCAAATATTCCACTTTTCACCGTTAGCCCTAGTACTAACACAACTTATCGTTTGGAAGCTACCAGCAATCGCAATTGTAAAAACTCAGGAGACATCACCATCAACGTAATCCCGAGGGTCACTTCCGTTGACATCAATGGTGTTACGGTATGTGCCACCGAACGCACCCGCACGCCACTCAGCATTCGAGTGAACCAATCACCAGGAACCGTCCCAGCGTTGTTTGAGACCTACAGCTGGCAAATTGGGGGTGCGACGGCACCTTCTTCGGGTACTACCTTAAACATCAATAGCCTAGCCCAAACTGCACTGGTGAGTGTCACTTATACTTATGGAGTTGTTGGGGGGGCCACTTGTGGCCGATTGACAGACACTGCTACCGTCAAAGTCATTCAGATGCCTACCGAAAACGGCATTTTCTTTACGCCTGACTCAGTAGCCAGCCGAGGTGCCCAAGAAGGTGATCCCTTACTTGCTGGGATCCGCCTGATCCAAACCCAGCCACCAACAGCGATCACCTACAATTGGACCATCAACGGAGCCAGTCCTGGAAACAATACCAATCCGACCATTACTGCGACAGCTACACCAACGGAGATGGTTTTTAAAGTTGTTGTAACTGGACCAAATTCCTGTTCGGTTTCTGATGAAATTACCATCTCGGTAGAACCAGCCCGGGTAACCATTCCCAATGCCTTCAGCCCCAATGGTGATGGTACCAACGACCGTTTCCGCCCAATCACTTCCAACAAAAACATCCGCCTTACCGAAATGAAGGTGTATAGCCGTTGGGGAAAATTGGTATACAGTGGCAACAACATCAATGGATGGGATGGCAACGTGGGTGGCAAACCTGCACCAGTAGAGGTATATGTGTACAATATGGTTTTTGAATTCCCAGGAGGAAGGAGAGAAGTGCGCAGTGGGGATGTGGCCTTACTGCGCTAGCGTTTTTTGAAGCACCTTAGACCTCCTATTCACAGGGCCTAAGGTGCTTCAAAATCAAATCAATGCATTTAAATCATATCCAATAGCTTCACAAAAGGAGGGCTTCAACAAATCTTCACCTTTGTCCAATAAGTATTTGCGCCATTGCTTAGTGTCGTAATTGTATACAAATCCTTCAGAGACATTGTAGTCAATCATCAGGTTTTTGATTTTTTCAAAATCACGACGAGCACCAGTGTTGCCACTGATTTCGATGATTACTCTGTTCAGTTTATTTTCATTGTCAAAAAGCAGGATGTCGGGAGTTGGGCTGGTTTGACTTTCATCTATCATGGTTTCAGGTAAAGGTTCGAATGGAATCTTTTTTTCCAAATAATAGAGCATACCGAGTCGCATCATCAATTGTCCGATGATGCGCTGGTGGATTTTCGGGGCGTTGACTCCCATATAAATGGTGTTTTCGGTCATGATCAATCGCTTTTTTACAAAAATAGGCGCTATTTTTTTGAGTTCAAAATAAGAATTGGTATTAACTGGAACTTGCCGAAATCCGAAATCCCTTATCCGAAATCGTTAGAACCGCACCGCCGCCGCCAAACTCGGCAAAAACGGCAACTGATTCACCCGCCGATTCGTCACCCGATCCACATAAAATATATTCTCACGGTTGTATACATTCGTCACACTGGCCGTAATCTCCAAAGCCGAGTAGCGGGAGAATTTGGCCGTATACTTCAATGACGCATCCAATCGGTGAAACCAGGATAAACGCCCGCCATTGATTTCACCTGAAAGCAAAATGCCGAGGGGGAAATTACCCGTCAAAATGTTGGTTTGCAACAAATTGCTGTAAGGATTGTCTTGATAAAAACCACGGGTTTGGGTAAAAGGAAAACCCGAACCAATGTTCCAGCGCGCACTCGCTTCCCATTGTTTCTGCCCACCAAAGCGATACGTACTCAATAAGTTGATGTTGTGCCGACGGTCAAAAACTGGAGCATATTCCTGAATGCCATCGTTGCGGTTCACTTTTGCGTAAGAATAAGTGCCCCAGTGGTACCAGTTGCCTCGACTATAACGCAAGGTGAAATCAATCCCGTAGGCTTCCCCCGTTTCCGTGATGTAGTTGGGGTCTTGCGCGTTGAGTTTATTGCGGTTGATGTTGATCAGTTGGGTGAATTGTTTCCAATAAGGTTCTACGTTGAACTCCAGGTATTGTCCCAGATCAATTTCCATCCCGACTACCGCGTGCCAGGCTTTTTGCAAGCGGTGGTCAACTGGGGTACGTGAATTGGGCTTGAACAAACTCTCTTCAGGTCCAGCCAAAAAGCCCACAAAGAAATTGACCACATCCAGATCGTTTACGGTGCTGACCAGGTTTTGGGCGTACACCCCACCCGCTGCTTTAAAGCGCAAAAAATCGGTAGCATTGTATTTCAAACCCAGGCGCGGTTCCAGCGACATCTTGGACTGCGAAGCGTAATAATGCACCCGAAAACCTGGTTCCAGCACCAGATTTTTCAACTCCTGCCGATACTTCACATAGCCCGCCAATTCACTAGTGAAGTCTTCTTGTGCAAAACTCAGTCCCACCAAATTCCGAAAGCGGAAATCGGTATTGAAACCTACAAATTCAAAGCCATAGCTGACTTGATTGCGGTTGCCATAATAGGTGAAATTGAGGTTGGCATTGTAGGTGCTGATGCCACTTTGACGCGGTGCTCCGTCTTTTTCCAGCAAAGCAATGCTGTAATTGCTAAAACCTACCGTGCCATTGAGCACTACATTGGAGTTGTTGGGAATCAGGGTAAAATTGCCTCCACCACCCGTCGAATTCCAATCCAGTTTGGCCAGCCCAGCAAAATTGAATTGGTCTCTGAAATTGAAACCAAACAAGTCCAATTTAGAGCCATTTTCGGCATTAAAAGACAACTTGCCGTATAAGTCGGTGTATCGAAAAGGCAGGCTTTTGGCCACACTCAAACTGGTATCTTTTTGGGCAAAAGAATAATAATTGCTGTCTACGGCATAGCTGTACAAAGAGCGCGAAGTTTGATCAATCAAAGCATGTTTGCCCGTAAACAAAAAGGAAATGCTGTTGCCGTTTTCGTTTTTTAAGGGTTTGATCGGCCCTTCAATCAAGGCTTTGGCTTGAAAAGGACTAGCAGAAACCAGGCCGCTCAAACGTTTGCGGTTACCCTCGCGGGTTTTGATGTCGACTACTGCCGAAATCCTACCGCCGTATTCGGCATTGTAGCCCCCGGTATACACATCCATATTGCGGATGGTTTCGGTTTCAAAAACGGAGAACAAACCGATGGAGTGGAAGGGATTGTAAATGATCATGCCGTCGAGCAGCATCTTGTTTTGTACGGGGGAGCCTCCCCGAATGTACAATTGCCCACCCTGGTCACCAGAACTGACTACACCCGGAAGCACAGTCAGGTATTGCGCCACATCAGCCTCGCCACCAGTAGAGGGCAGGCTGCGGATTTCTTTGGGCGATACACTCAGCTTGGAGATTTGAATCTGGGAACGCGCCTGGGAGCGCCGCCCCGAAATGTCTATCCCTTCCAATTGAATGGTTACTGGTTTGAGCAAAAAACGCTGGTAGTTGATGGTGCCTGCGCTGAGTTCACGGTCAAACGCTGCACTTTCGTAACCCAAATAAGAGATGTTGATTTGGTACTTGCCTGGAATCAGATTGGCGATGGTAAAAAAACCACTGGGGTCGGTGATGGCACCTTGAGCTGGGTTGTTGGCTATACTGATGACGGCATAAGCAATTGGATTGCCCGTTTCTTCGTCGTACACATTGCCCCGCAGGGTTGCATTTTGAGCGACAAGCCAGGTATTGACCAGGAATAGGAGGGGCAAAAGAAATTTCTTCATAACAAGTGACATTTAACGCAGCGAAGTTAACCTTTCTGCCTTTGCCAAATGCTTGCCATGCCCGATTTTGTCGGCAAATTACAAGAGAATCTGTCGTGAGGTGATTATGAAAACTCTAACATCCCAGCACCCAAACGTAGAACTACTGGCTTTTCCTGGGTACAATCTACTACAGTTGAAGGTGTGTTTCCCCCATTTCCACTATCGATGACGATGTCGACCAGTTTTTGAAAATCTTCGTAAATGAGTTCGGGGTCGGTGAAATACTCTAGAATTTCATCGTCTGATTTCAGGGAGGTGGTTAAAATTGGACGACCCAAAGCTTCCACCAATTGCAAGGGGATGTTGTGATCGGGAACCCGGATGCCAATGGTTTTTTTGCGGTTGCGGAACATTTTGGGCACACTGCCAGCGGCGGGTAA
>JAIYAV010000038.1 GCA_027488855.1 Saprospiraceae bacterium | reverse complement strand
TCACAACATGGCAGCCTTCGACTGTGTTTGGTAGCTCCAACTCAATGTTTTTGATGCCCTAAGATAATTTCTTTTTTCATTTTTAGCAACCGCCGCAGGCGGCTGCTAAATAGTTACCATTCAGCAAAAAATAGACAATCCGGCAGGCAGTTCCCTTGCTGTTGACATTTTTGTCTGCACTGATTTTTAGATTTAGGGTATGTTTTCCCGGCTTCAAATCTGCTCCCAACATCAAGTACCAAGGCAAATGAAGCTGTGCACTCCACCGGGTGTACAAATCCAACTTGGCGTAAGGTTTCCCATCGATGGAGTACTCCAGCATCCCCGCATCTCCGCCCGAAACGATGGCAATCCCAATGGCTGTACCATTAAAAGGCAAATTGAACTGGCTCCCTGGCGTGGTAGCAATTAGCATAGGTCGCTTGACAAAACCATCCCGCGTAGGCAAACCATCTGCGGGTGTCCAATTGGGGTCAATTTTCCAATTGTTGTCCAACTGGGCATTGTCAATCCCCAGGTATTTTCCCTGTTCAAAACTACCTTTGTTTAAAGCAGTTGGAAAAGAGTTTGCAGCCGTTTGTGGTCGCTGAAAACAAGTCGCAAACAAACTTTTGATCGCTGAATAGTACAACTCCTGTCCAAAGGGCGAAGGGTGCAAGTCTTTAAAATCATCGGCCCAGCTGAATTCTTTGGCCGCAATTTTTTCCCGCACCAACTTTGATAGATTGATGGAAGGCAAATTGTAGTGTCCGGCCAACAGCTCCTGATTTTTGACCTCCAGCGGAATTTCCCCTTGCTCGTATTGCTGAATGTTGCTGGGCTCTGCAAACGCCATCATCACAATGTCCATTTCCGGATTGCTGTGTTTGGCATGGCGGATGATGCCTTCCAGCGCTCGGATTTGGGTCAGGCTATCGGTACCATTGGTGTGGTCATTTATAGCGGCTTCTACAAATAAGAGATCAACCTTACCCTTGTCCAGGACATCTTGCTGTACCCGAAAGGCATGGGGCAAACTGCCTAGCGAAGGAATACCTGCTGCGATAAAGGTGAACTGCACCTCGGGAAAACGTTCCTGCAGATAGGCAGAGGTTTTGTCTCGCCAGCCCTTGTTGAAGGTGATCGAGCCGCCTAAAAAAGCTACAGTTGCCTTTTTGTCCCGAGCAATCACCCTTTGAACATTCGCCAAAGCGTTACGCGTTTGAAAATAATTCCGATTGGGCAGCGGCTTTTTGACCGGGTACGAGTTGGCCATGATGAAATCGGCCCACTCTGCCGCTCGCTGGATGGGGTAATGGTGGCCTTCCAAGGTTTGGGGGCCAGCAGTGACGGGGTAAACGGTAGCGGGGCCACCCAAGGCGGTGTATTTTTGCACCAATGGATAAGTGTTTTCATCCGAAGGCACAATTTTGTCGGTATTGGAAATGATGTGCAAAATGGGCACTTTGAACGATGCTAGCCCTTCCAGATTATCGATGGGATTGTCTTTAAAGGCAAGGGCTTCGGCTTCAGTCAGCTTCAGGACTTGTAGCAATTGCGCCCAACTTTTGGGGTCTCCTGCCCCCTTACCTTTGCCGCCAGGCCAACTTTTGATGTCACAAACGGGCCCTTCGGCGTAGATACAACTCACCTTGTCCGGGTTGCGTTTGGCCCAGGCGTAGGCGTAAAGGCCACCCCGACTGACGGCCTCCAGGGCAACTTTGGGGGCAAAATCCAGGTTGTCCACCAAATGCGCGTACACCCGATCCCAGGCCTGCATCGCTGCCGGGCTGCCGTACTGGTCATCCACCTGTACAAAGACGACATGAAAGCCGCGAGCCAGCAACAAACTATCCATTTCGGTGTGCCAATCGGGAAAAGAAGCCCGCCAAACCCAGGGATTACCCGCCAGCGCTTGTTTGGGTTTGACATAATAAGCCCGCTGTTGGTCCAATTGAAAATGCACCCGTTCGAAGCCCTTCCAGCGGTCAGTTTGAGTAACTTGGTGTAAGTCAAAAAGGCTTTCTGGCTTGATTTGGGCATAAACAATTTTGGCGTAGCCGTCCTTTTCGTACAAAACTCCGATGTTTTGATCCTGCTGAATCACCAAATCGGAATAAGCAGCGGCACCCGCATAAATGGTTTTGGCCTTGTACCAGCTTTGCCCTTCGTCGGTGCTGACCTTTAAGACCAGGTTTTCCCGCTTGTTCTGATGTTCTAAATTGCTAAAAAGCAGCCATTTTTGCCCGGATTTAGTGGTGTAGTTGAGCATACTGCCTTCACAAACGGGGTCGGGTAATTGTCGTTCCACATAGACCGAATCCCATTCGGCCCCACCAGTTTTGCTACTGGCCATGATGCGGTGTTTGGTATCGCCGGATTGGTTGCGGCAGTTCAACAAAATTCCACCATTGGACAATTCCGCAGCGGTGCTTTCATTGCTGCCTGCGTAGGCGACATCGGGGGTGAGCTTCCAGGTTTTGCCGTGGTCATCGGAGAAAAAGGCGTGGGCCCAATAATCTTTGCCCTGATCTTGGGGTGGGCCAGCCGAATGATTGGCCGCTACAAAAATCCGACCACGGTAAGGACCCGCATTCAATTGCAGCGCATGTCCAGGTGTATTGGCGTAATGCCGCCAGTCTTCTTTAAAATTGTAGGCGGGGCTGATCTGTGGCTGTTTCGGTTTGGACACGAAGCGGGTGATGTTGACGGGTGCGGACCAAGTTTGGCCTGCATCCGTGCTGGTTTTGTACCACACATCGCGCATGGCTTTGCCTTCGCGCACTTCGGCTTCGGAACCCGTCCCGGTATTGTAGAATAAAAAAAGGCGGCCCTGGGGGAAACGTTTGTCGCTCAGGTCAAAAACGGGTGCGGGGTTACCAGCTTGCAGGTTGCCATTTTCGGCTACAGTTTGAAAGTTGGTCCAGGTTTGACCATTGTCTGTGCTGCGCTTGAGCACGATGCGAACATCGCCGTGATCGCTGCAAGAGTTCCTGCGGGCTTCAGCAAAGGCAAGCAATTCGCCCTTGGGTGCTTTGACGATGGCAGGAATGCGGTAACACTTGTAGCCTTCGTTGCCGTTTTGGAAGACGACCGTCTCGGTGCTGGGCTGGCTCAAGAGGTTTTGCACCAGCATGCAGGCGAAGGATAAAATCAGAAATCTCATTTCTTGGAAGGATTAAGCACGGTCAGCAATGTTTTACCCAAACGTTGGTAGCCTTCGGCATTGGGGTGCAGGCCATCCGAAAAGAGTTTTTCGTCAATTTTGCCCGTAGGCTGCAAAAGTACGGTGCCGATGTTGCCATAATTCACCCCTTGGCTTTTGGACATCAGCTGAATCTTGGCATTCAATTGCTGAACCCTGGCTTCTCGCTCCCGGCGGGGATAAAGCCCAAGTACATAAATTTTCGCCTTTGGCTGACGAACCTTGATGGCTTCCAGCAAAAAGGCCAAACCCGCTACAATTTCTTCATCGGTATTGATCAAAAGGTTGTTGGTACCGATGTTGATGACAATTTTTTCAGGTTGGATACCCGCCAGTTCGTCGTGGTAAACCCGCCAAAGCACATTTTCGATGCGATCCCAACCAAAACCCAGGTTGCGGACTTGGAGTGGTTCGAGGTATTGTGCCCAGGAATCAGCGCCTTTGATGCGGTCGTTGAGGGGTTTGCCGCCCCAGTTGTGGGTAATGGAGTTTCCGATGAAGAGGATTTTACCCGGTTCGGTCGCGTGAAGGGCTTTGACGGCATTGTGCCGTTCTTCCCAATTGTAGCTGCCTGGTTCCCGGCTATGGCGCACTGGGATTTGGGTAACCAGACTTCCACTGGGTTCTTGCAGGATCAAACGCAGCTTTTTTTCATAAGCCTGGGCTTGTAGCATCATGCCATAATCATTGGGGTGAGTGCCGTCCACCGTCGCGTCCAAGTCAAAATTGATTTCACTGAAAGTCAGCGTGTACAAGCCCTTAAACTCTTGAAAACGAAGCTGATCCACCGCAGTTTGTAAACTCTGATTGGCTTCTTGGTAAAAGGTTTGGCGGGTAGGCACCATAAAGCCTTCCGAATAACCAGCATGTTCGGTCAAGAGGATGGGCGTGGTGGGGTGTTTAGCCCGAATTTTGTTGACCGCTTCGACGATGCGTTTTTGCAGTTCAGGTTGGGTAAAACGTTCGGTGGTCATGTTGGGCAAACAATCCAGGACAATTACTTTGGCGTCGATTTCATTGATCAGGTCAATCAATTCAGGTTCCAGGCGACCATTGCCCGAAAAACCCAGGTTGATCACCGGTCGATCCAGCTTGCGCGACAAAATATTGGTCCAAGCCATGCCCGGGCGCGAGGCACAGGCACCTTGAGCGATCGAGGTACCGTATACCACAATCGGTTTCTCCTGCATCAAGGGCAAAGGGGTAAACTTGCTGCCCTCGGCCACTCCGATTTCTAACCCGGAAATGGCTTTGTACAAAGGCAAATACAATCTGAATTCTCGCCCTAATTTGTGATAATTGTCCGAAGGGCTCAGTTTATCAAAATTGTACTCCACGGTATCTTTGAAGCTGTACTTGCCCGTACAAAAATGCCAGGTACCGTCGCTATCTATGGCATATAAATCCACTCCACTCACCCCAGTTGCGGGCATGTGGGGCATTCCAGGCGTTCCTACAATTTGATACCGAACTTTGATTTGGGCTGCATTGCTAAAAAAACGCAGGAAAAGCCCGGCAGGCTGTTGGGATAGGTTCCACACGGGTGGGCGAACCAGACTTTTGGCGCGGCCAGGCAAACGTTGAAGGGTGTCTTTCAGTTCTGAGGGCCAGGCTCGGCCATCGATGACGGGGAATGGCGCGTCAGCAGGTTTCCACCATTGGAGATTTTGTGCGGATAAATGGGGTAAAAACAAAGGGCTAAGAAAAATAAGCAAAGCGCAGGTAAGCGGATAAAGAAGGTTTTTCATTGGTATGATCGTTTGTAGACTGAAGACAATTCCTTGCAACGATAAAGAAAAAACTGATAAACTCACAGGATTATTCACCTAATGTCCAAAACAATTTGGCTATTATAATTGGTTTATTTTTAGGCTTCACCCTATTTTATTCGAAAACAAATGAAAGTATAAAACATTGTTCCAAAATTTGAGTGCTCGATTAAAAAAAACAAAAACATCCAGAAAATAAATAACCTAGCCGTTAAAAAAAATAATATTAGGTTAATCTAACTTATTGATATTCTACCTATCTTGTTCGTATAAGACCTATTGATCATTGCGAAATAACTACCTTTTACTATTGTTCAGTCCATCCTACTCTTTTCGCTGATAACATCTTCATCTTGTTATTTCTTCACTATTTAATACCTAAAACATGGTTACCCAAGTTTTCCCTATCAAGCATTGGCCTATTTTGCCAATGTCCTTACTGCTTTCCATACTGCTTTCCTGCTCTGGCGAAAACACCGATCAGCGTTACCCTGAAGAATACTTGAATTTTCCTACGAAGCTTAGTTCCAGCACCCCCTACGACGTAGACATTGCGCTGGAAAACAAACTACTCAAAGAGGGAAAATTTGACGAAACCCAACGTTTGTTCGACATTTTATCTTGGCAAATGTTCATCTCACTGAATTGGCCTTGTGATGAAAAAGGCCAGCCAGCTGTTAAAATTACCAGCCCAGGCGCACCAATTTGGGAGAGCTGGAAAGAAAGTTTTGAGGTATTTAAGGACGACGGCAGCGCCCCTTCAGCCTGGGGTAGTGATCTGGATTTTGGTTCAAATACGGGGTTTAAATTGAATACAAGTAAAAGCTCCAAAATCCTCTTTCGCACCAACAAGTTTGCCGACCTTTTTGCCAGAGATACGGCCAACGAAATCGACCAGGCTTTTACCAAACCCATTTGGGACCAAAATGGCAACATTGTCCGGTATGAAATTCGCATGAATAAAGAGATTGTGGATTATTTGGTCACCAATGAATTGTACAACCTGAATGGTCAAGCCGCTTTTTCCAAAGCAGGCAAAACAGTGAATTTCCCCTCGGGTACCCGTGAAAAAATGGGCGTGGTAGAAATAAAAGTGGCCTGGAAAATCATGGACCCAGAAATAGACTTTACCGAGCGTTATTTCACCACCGATGCCTATGTTTACAACCAAGACAAAACCTACAGTCTAAAAAAAGTAGGCCTGGTAGGGATGCATATTGCCACCAAAACGAAATCCTCGCCTCAATGGATTTGGGCAACCTTTGAACACATCGACAATCTGGAAACCAATCCACTCACCAAAATCCATGGCAAAGCCTTAAAACCTTCTTTTTATGATCAGGATTGTGCCATCTGTCCGGTCAACAAATTTCCAGACACCCACGCTGCGGTCATCAAAAATCAGATTCAGCGGGTGTTGCCGATCCCAATGGCTACCCAGGATCTGAATCAATCGGTTCAAAAAATCCTAAAAAAGAATGGTTCAGTTTGGCAATATTATCAGCTGATAGGCACTCAATGGCCAACTGATCCCAAAGCAGCACCTTATCCCAATCCCAGTAAGGTTTATCATTTACCTGAAGCCGTGACCAATAAGTCTGGAGGAAAACCCGTACCCGTATTCCTCACCAATATGATCATGGAAACCTACTTTCAAGGAGGAACATCCACTACTACTCTGGATAGCCTGAATGAATACCTGGGCAATGAGCCTGCTTATTTCCAAATTGAAGGCTTCCCTCGCAACATCGACGTGAAAAATACTGGCAAACTGATCTTTGGAACTGAAGGGTGTGTAGGCTGCCATTCCTCTGCCTCTATAGCTGTAGACATTGTGCGGAACAAAGCCAATACTGGCGATTCAGCCGTATTTGGTAAACCACGAATTGCCGACTTTGAATGGCTCATGCAATTGAAAGCTCAATTAAAAAAACAATAATTCACCTACCTCTTGTTGGCAAAATTGAATTTTTTCTACAAATCTGGAACACTTAAACACAAAAACTATGGCAAGTACTGAAACTTTTTCTTTTGTACAAGTCAATGCATTTCAACCCAATATAAGTGGCGGTTGGTCAGTCATTGGCAATGTAACCTGGCACCAAACGGGGAATACCATTTTACTCAATAACGCACAAAATTTCCAAGTCAAAATCAGCTTTCTCTCCCCTACTGCTTTTCGGGTTCGCTTCCGCCCCCAGCCCAGTCCCGATTATTCCAACGACAACTCCTATGCAGTAGTCAATCGGAATTTAGGGCAGGTGAACATTCAAGTGACTGAAATTCCTGACAACGGAGGAACCCTTCAGGTGGAAACTGGGGCATTGACAGTGAAAATAGGTTTGGCTCCTTATGGTTTTGCGGTATACCAAAATGGCCAACTGGTAACCCAAACGCAGTTGGGAAGGAACATTGTTTACAGCAACGAAGCGGTAGCCAACCTGATGAGCTCACCAGCCAACGAAAGTTATTTTGGCTTTGGCGAAAAAGCGGGTTCACAAACCGACAAAAAAGGGTTCACCATGACCTTTTTTAACTACGACAATTTTACTTACAACGATGTTGGGTCGGGTCAAATGATGGTGCCTCCTGGGAATGATGGTGGCCCCCTCAATCCCAGCGGTCCCCTCTACACCTCTGTGCCCATGATGCTGGCGGTTGGGAAGGGAACCGGGTACATGGGCGATCAGGCAGTGCGGTACAGTTATGGCATTTTTCTGGACAATACCGCACAAACCTATTTCAATATGGGCTCCAATGACTATTCCGATATGACTGGCAAGTATTATTTCGGTGCCCTGTACAATGATTTAGACTTTTACGTACTCGTTGGTTCAAACAATGCGAGCAGCAGCAACCTGATTTCCGATGTCATTAATCAATACACCCAACTGACCGGGCGGGCTGCCATGCCACCCATGTACGCTTTTGGGTATCAGCAAGGCTGTTATGGCTATTATTCGCAGGCTATTTTGACCAAAGTAGCGCAAAAATACCGCGACAGCCAAATCCCCATCGATGGGCTGCACATTGACGTTGATTTTCAAAACAATTACCGCACCTTTACAAGTAGCCCCGAGAAGTTCCCGGATCCCAAAGGGATGTTCGACTATTTGCACAGTCCCCAAATGGGCTTCAAATGTAGCACGAACATTACTGGCATCATCTCGGCAAACCCGATGGATGAGAAAGGAAATGAATCAACACCTTATCCAACCCGGGACAATATTCTGAACTTGAACACCAGCAATGCGGCTTTATCTACCTACAAAGCCAATGCACCCGTGCAGCCATTTATTTACAATACCCGGTATCAAAGTGGGGAAGATTCAGCGATTTTCCTGGCCAATGAAGCTTATGGCGACAATGACCCATCCGCTCCACCCTACAATCCATTTTTGAGCCCCAGCCCAGGCTACCCCAATGGAAATACCGATCTGGGCACCTATGGCTTCTATTGCAACCTCGGCGACCCGGCAGTACAGGAATGGTGGGGCGAGCAGTACGATTATCTGTTACAAATGGGCTTGGACATGATTTGGCAAGACATGACCGACCCGGCAGTGGTGCCCAATTCGGACAACGATACTCCTGACAAAACCTTGCCCTTGGATTTAATGATGTTCGACAAGGTAAGTGGCCAGTATCAACCCCACGCCAAAATCCACAATACCTTTGCGCTCAATTTGGTACAAGCAACTTATCAAGGTATCAATAAGCTCAAAAGCAGCCCCGCTTATCAAAACCTTTACAATTACCAAAAACGCAATTTCATCATTGCCAGGGGTGGTTTTGCTGGAACTCAACGCTATGCGGGCATCTGGACGGGTGATTCGGCCTCCAGTTGGGATTTTTTACAAATCAACATCCCGGAAATGATCAATGTGGGGATTTCTGGAATCCCCATTGCTGGTTGTGACATCGGTGGATTTGCCAACGGCACAGGCAGTGAAGGAGGTGGTGTGACCAATTACGAATTGTTTACGCGCTGGATGACCTGTGGCGCTTTTTTGCCCTGGTACCGCAACCACTATGACGGCTATACTAAGCTGTTTCAGGAGCCTTATGCCTATGGAGAACCCGTACCGACCAATTGCCGTACCTACATCAATATTCGATACCAACTGCTGCAACTGTTTTACGATGCCATGTACGAATGCACCCAGACTGGGATGCCGATTGCCCGAGCCTTGTTTTTAAATGAAGTCAATGATCCAAATGTGTTTAACAACCTGGATGATCAGTTTTTTGTTGGCAAAGACATTTTGGTAGCCCCGGTAGTTACTCCAGGTACGCTAAATCGTGATGTGTATTTGCCTGCCGGGAGCAATTGGTACGTGTTTGATGCTCAGCTTGGGCCATTAACTGGCCCTACCGCAGGTGGTGCGGCCTATTCCTGGTACGTTCCCTTAAGTTTGGTTCCAATTTATGTTCGGGAAGGTGCCATTGTGCCAATCCGACAATTGGAGCAATTTGTAGGTCAACTGGCCAACAACTACTTGACCATCACCATTTATCCGGGCAAGGACAGCAGCCATCAATTGTATTTGGATGACAAAACGACCACTGCTGCCATTGAAAATCAAGACTATCGTCTGATCAACATTAGCACTCACAGTACCCAGTCTAACCGGTCAATCAATATTGAACGGGTACATGACCAATTCACACCGAATGAGGCGTATTTCTTTGTCGCTTTAATGGGCTACACACAATCTCCAACAAGCGTCAATTTGAACAATGCAGGGCTGGGCGCTGTGGCAAGTGATGATGCACTCAATGCAGCTACTGTCAATGCTTATTTTTATGATGCCATCAATCAAAAAATTGTATTCAAAATCTTCGATAATCAAACTAGTTTTTCTATTCAAATAGCATAAAACAACCCCCAATCCTGCCTGGATTGGGGGCTATTTTTCTTTTTCAAGGGTTTTCAAGTCAGCCTCTCCCCTACTGCTGAAACACATACTGCACTAAATTCGCCCCCATTTTCAGGGCATTGGCCCGTGCTTCCGGGGTATCATTGTGTACATCCTGATCCTCCCAGCCGTCGCCCAAATCGCACTCAAAAGAATAAAAACAGATCAGTCGCCCCTGCCAGGTCAGTCCATAACCTTGCGCCGGTTTGTCGTCGTGTTTGTGGATTTTGGGCAGCCCGCCAGCGAAAGCGTACTTTTGGCGGTAAATTTCGTGGTTGAAAGGCAGTTCGGCGAACTCCAGTTCAGGAAATACCTTTTTCATGGCCACCCGAACAAAGGGATCCATCCCATAGTTGTCGTCGATGTGCAAAAAGCCGCCAGCGAGCAGGTATTGACGCAGGTTTTGCGCCTCCATGTCGGAAAAAACCACGTTGCCGTGCCCGGTCATGTGGAGGAAGGGAAAATTGAACAATTCAGGACTACCCACTTCCACCGTAGCGTATTCGATGTCCAGGGCGGTGCCCAGGTTCTGATTGCAAAAACGCGCCAGATTGGGCAAGGCCGTGGGGTTGGCATACCAGTCTCCACCGCCATTGTACTTCAACAGGGCCAGTTTCATGCCTGCCGGACTAGGGCCAGTGTGGCTAGGCGTAAATAGACTCAACAACAAGATCAATAGGAACATAATGGATTATTTAGGGCTAAAAGTTAAAATCTTCCGGCGCTTCGGCTTCGCTCAGCGACCAGAAGATTTTAACTTTTCAACCATTCATCAATTCAATCGTATGTACGGCTACAACTCCCGCAGTTTCGGTGCGCAGGCGGCTTTGGCCCAAACTTACTGGTACAAACCGATGTTGCAGCGCCAGTTCTATTTCGTCGGGCGCAAAATCACCTTCCGGGCCAATGACCACGATTACGTTTTGCGCTGGAATATACGTTTGTTGCAGCAATTTACCCGGCGGATCGCTAATCCAGGCGATGCATTTTTGCCCAGCAAAGTTTTCCTGCTCCTGTATAAACGTTTTGAGCGGGGTCAAAGGGTTTAATTTTGGCAAAAAAACTTTGAGCGACTGTTTCATCGCCGAAAGCAGGATTTTTTCCAAACGATCCAGGCGAACCTGGGTACGCTCCGAGTTTCGGCAGAGGATGGGAGTGATTTCATCCACGCCAATTTCCGTAGCTTTTTCCAAAAACCATTCCAGTCGATCGATGTTTTTGGTCGGCGCGATGGCAAGGTGCAGGTGATAAGGCTTGCGCTGCGGGCTCGAAGTACGTTCGATCACCCGGGCCACGGCACGCTTTTTACTCAAGTCCAGCAGTTCAGCTACATACCAGTTGCCTTTGCCGTCGACTACCTGAATTTGGTCCTCGCGACTGTAACGCAGCACCTGTAGATGTCGAATTTCTTCTTCATCAAACTCCAACACATCTCCAACAATATTAGAAGCAAAAAAAATGTTCATACGCGAAATAAAAGTTAAACGCTCTAGACTAAGTGCACCTGCGCAAAGCGTCTAGTTCGAGAAATTTGGGCATTTCGTCCAAATATACTACTTGCTCCACTGCCTAAAGGCTGCACAAGTCTATTTTTTCTTACATTTGCCCAATTAGGGCAAACCTAAGGGTGCTCGACAATGTTAACAACTGCGAAAATAAAATCAAAAAGCAATTATGGGGTATTTGATTATGGCGGGTCAATTATTTTTGAGCCTGTCCATCTTGATAGTGTTGCACGAAATGGGGCACTTTTTTCCAGCACGCTGGTTCAAAACCCGCGTCGAAAAATTCTACCTCTTCTTTGACCCTTGGTTTTCTCTGTTCAAGATAAAAAAAGGTGATACTGAATATGGCATTGGCTGGCTGCCTTTGGGTGGTTACGTCAAAATCTCGGGCATGATTGACGAAAGTATGGATCGTGAACAGATGGCCGGGCCTCCTCAACCTTGGGAATTTCGCTCTAAACCAGCCTGGCAACGCCTGATCATCATGCTCGGCGGTGTTACGGTCAATTTTATCCTGGGCTTCTTCCTGTACGGGATGGTGCTTTGGACTTGGGGCGAGGTGTATTTGCCCACCCAAAATGCCAAATACGGGATTGCCGTGAGTAAACTAGGCAAAGACCTGGGTTTGAAAGACGGTGACAATGTTTTGGGCGTCAATGGCAAAACTCTGAGCGAATTTGGGGACAATCAGGTGCGTCGCGAAATCGTGATCAACAATGCCAAAAATCTGGAGATTGAGCGTGAAGGTCAAAAAATGACCTTGCCAATCGATCCTAAGTTTGTACAAATCCTGTCGAGTTACGATAGCAAAGACGAAGGTTTGTATACGGTAAGAATGCCTTTTGTGATTGGTAGAGTAGTCATCAATCCTAAGACGCCAAAATTGTTAGAATTTTTTAGAAAATTATTTGGAATTACCAAAGAAAAACCGAAGTCTCCAGCTGAAAAAGCAGGATTAAAGGTGAATGACCAGATAATTGGAGTCAATGGCGTGGCTACGCCCTATTACCATCAGTTTTCCCAAAAGGTTTTGCCGCTAAAAAGCAAAAAGATCGAGCTTACTGTGATCCGCAGCAAGGACACGCTGAATGTTCCACTAACAACAACTGAAGAAGGTAAAATCGGGGTACAATCGTACGAACCTGCCTATTACTTCAAAGTAGAACGTAAAGAATACAGCCTGGCTCAAGCCATGCCGATGGGGGTACAAAAAGGGGTCAGCTTTTTGGGCGATCAAGTGAAAGCCTTTGGGCAAATGTTCCGAGGCAAGATCAAAGCATCCGAAAGTTTAGGCGGTTTTGCCTCTATCGCGACCATGTTTGGCGATGTTTGGGACTGGGAACGTTTCTGGCGGATGACGGCGGTACTATCGCTCATCCTGGCCTTTATGAACCTCCTGCCTATTCCAGCACTGGATGGTGGACACGTGATGTTCCTGCTGTTTGAGATCGTTTCTGGCCGCAAACCCAGCGACAAATTTATGGAGTACGCCACCATTGTGGGCTTCGTCCTCGTAATTGGTTTGGTGTTGTTTGCGAATGGTCTGGATATTTTCCGAATATTTAAATAAAGCTGAGGAGTTGTGAGGTTGAGGAGTTGAGGCTGCCGCAACGATTTTGACAGGGACATTTGTCTAAGGCGCTGCGGCAGCCTCAACTCCTCAACTCCTCAACTCCTCAACTCCTCAACTTTCTTATGCAATTTTTCTCCTTCTTCGACCTCCCCATTAGCTTTGTACTCGACGACGCTGACTTGCGCAAACGCTACTTGAGCAACAGCAAAAAGTACCACCCCGATTTTTACACCCTGGAATCGGATGTCAAACAAGCGGAGATCCTCCAATTGTCGAGCCTCAACAACGAAGCGTACCGCACTTTGAGCGATTTTGACCAAAGGATGAAGTACATTTTGGAAGAAAAAGGGCTGTTGGTGGAAGGACAAAACGAAATTCCGAAAAATTTTTTACTCGAAATGATGGACATCAACGAGCAATTGATGGAACTGGAGTTTGATTTCGAGCAAACGATTTTTGACGCTGTAAAACAGGAAGTTGAAAGCGCAGAAAAGGAACTTTTTGACGAAGTTGAAGGCACTATTCAAGGCTATACTGAAGAAAAATCGAGCCTTGAGGAACTAAATCAGATCAAAAATTTTTACTTAAAAAAGCGTTACCTATTGCGCATAAAAGAAAACCTTTCTACATTTGCGCACCGCAGATGAAAAAAGCGGTCAAGGCGAGAGATACAGATCTCCTGCTTTATCTTGATAGGAGGCCGGAGTGGCGGAATTGGTAGACGCGCTGGATTCAAAATCCAGTATTGGCAACAGTGTGCGGGTTCGAGTCCCGCCTCCGGTACCATGCCGAAGTGGCGAAATTGGTAGACGTGCACGTTTCAGGTGCGTGTGCCTTCGGGCGTGGGGGTTCGAGTCCCTTCTTCGGTACAAAGTCAGTTCTTCATTGAGCTGGCTTTTTTTTATTTTTATCCCTTTGTTATTGGTGAAAAATGCAAAAATTGCGTTGTACTTAAATGAATCACCAAAACATGAAGGACGTTTTTCTACTCCATTTTTTCATTTTCCTTTCCATCATCCTACCAGCACAAGAAGGCTTCTGGAGCATTGATCAACTGCCTCAAATCCAAGAAAAATTACAGCACATTGGGCTACAAAGTGCCTATGAAAAGTTAAATGCGCCCAATCACGATGGCCTGGCCCAGGCAACCCTACGTTTTCCATATGGCAATGCTGTCTTCCTCAATGACCGGGGTTTGGCGCTTGGCGTTTTCAGCTACCATGTCTTGCCCGACTCCCTCTGGCCAATATTGGAAACCCAAGGAGGTATCTGGTTAGCCAAGCCAAATGCCGGTATCCCGCTCCAGGAGTTTATGACCGCAGAGGTTTTCCACCACTCCAAACCTATGGCCTCCAATCAAGCCCAGGCGAGTCTTGGTTTTTTGGCGAAATCCTTCGAAACCGATGCCAATGGAGCAAATTTTGCCGTAGAGAACCATTTTGCCGGACTGAATTCAAGCCAGGAGTTTGAACAATATTACAAACGCTATGCCCGGGTCGAATTGCTGGGCGTTTTTCTGCTGCCCAGTGATGATGATTATATTTCTCAAGTAGGAGTACTGCTAAGGGTGCGGGAGAAAACAAGCAATAAGGCCACAGCTCAAAATCCGTTTATTCCCTGGGGTTCGATTGAACCAGAGCAGCCAGCTCACTTGATTTTAGGGCATCCTGGTGGTTCATCTCTCCACCAGCAATTGGGTGAATTGCGTTATGCCCAAGCCCTAAGTCAATGCCATCAAGACTTGGATCGGGCACTAGGCACCTATGTAACCCGGGAACCTTTCATTACTCAGGATGGGGTGTTTCGCCAATATGAAGACTTACAACTGCTGACTCAAGCCCTAGAGAAGCGAGCCCTTGTAGAAGCTGAATTCCGCCATCAACTATCGACCAATCCCGCCTTCAAAGCCCGTTATGGCGGCCTCTTGGACTCTTGTCATGCCGCTTTTGACCAGTTGCGCAGCTATGCTCCAGCTCAAGTTTACACCAAGGGTATTGTTTACAGTCCGTGTAGTTTCTTCGAAGGGGTACGCTTGTTTACAATGTGGCGAGGAAAGACGGGTACTTCGGCTCATCGCCTACCCACGGCGGAGGAAAGTCAATATTTCCCGGATGTGTTCAATCGTTTGCCGCCTACTGAGAATGAGTTGTTGCTGCCGGAATTGCTCGAACGTTATTTCACCAAACTTCCCGCTGCACACCTGGCACCTTATGCCATGCGCCAAGCCATTTATGCCCAGAAGGATTACGCCCAACTTGGTTCAACCTTGTTGATCAAAAGTAAATTCAGCGAACCTGAATCAATCAGCACCCTGCTGAATGAGGATTTTCTGGCCAATATTGACCTCATTGCCAACGACCCCGCCGTGCAACTGGTCGACAGTATGCTCCAGCATTACAGCGAGCAGGTAGTTCCAAGTATGGAAAAAGCCCGCAAAAAAGCTTCCCAAAAAGGGAATGAGTTGACCCAGGCCATGCGTGAAGTGTTGCCCAATTATCCTGGGTATCCCGATGCCGATCAAAGTTTGCGCCTGAGTTATGGTACCAAACTCTTCACCTTACCAACTGAAGATACCTATTGGCTAAGCGATGCTCATCTGTTGGAAGACCATTTTGGAAGTCCAGTAATCAATCATAAGGGTCAGTTGATTGGAGTGGTTAAAGGCTTGACCCCAGAGGCCAGCGGCAATGCTTATTATTACGATCCAGAGAAAAGCCGCGCACTCATTTTGAGCATCGGTTCAATCCGTGCATTTCTAGCTGCACACCCTTTAGGCTCATTGATTTTGGATGAATGGCAATAAATGCTGGCGTTGCTCTTGCAACTGTTGTTGAAGTTTCGCCTCCAGGCCTTTAAATTTTTGTTCGTTGCGCCATTGCCCGAGGTGTTCAAAATAGTACAAGGAGAACCAGCCGAATCCTCCAAATATTAAAGCCAAAAGCAGGATTAACCATTGCCCACTTATCGCCCCAAGCGCTAACCAAAGCAAGTAATAGACCAAAAAAGCGCCCCAACTGGCACAAGCCCACACGGGCATTTTGTATTCCAGGCGGCGTACTTGTTTGTGTTTGATGTAATAGGCCAGTTGTGCGGGTAAAAACCCAAAAACGTATCCCAAATACGCCGGAATCAGCCCCAGCAATTGTTCTAGGCCAAATTGAGTTGAAGCAGATGCAACAGCTTTATCGTTCGTTTGAGCAGCTTTCAGGGCTTTAAAATAGGCTTCAGCTTGGGCCTTGAGTATAGTTTTTTCGTCCAGCGACATTGCATTGATGCGATTGGCAATGTTTTTTTCCCGCCACAAACAATCCGTAGCGTCTTCAACCACTGGGAAAAGTTTCTCTTTGCGTTCACTGCGATCCAAGGTCAATAATTGTTCAGCCAAACCATCATCGGCGGGATCTTCTACAATAATGATGTTTTGCGCCATGGCCTGGGCCAGTGCTTCCAGTAGTTGATCACCTTCTGTGGCAGCCCCATTCCGGTAAAAAGAGCGAGCAGAAAGCGGTTCTCCAAAATTGATCATCACCTTGCCTCTGGGGCGTTCTCCATCTGTGAAATTGACTCCTACAGGCAGAATATAGAGGTCTTCCAACTCGGGGTATCGCTCCAGTGTCCCAAAGGCAATCCGCACCAAACCCCGTTGCAAGGGGCGCAAACGTTTTTCAAGCACAGTACGCCCTTCCGGGAAAATCATGATGATTTTTCCAGATTTGAGCCCCGCATAACAAGCCTCGAAAGTAGAAAAATTGCTTTTCACCCCACTAAATCCGGTGGTGTCGCGCATGCGAAAAATCGGAATCATGTGGAGTGCCCGCAACAGAGCACCGTAAATTTTTTTGGAAAAAAAATCACCTCTCACCAAAAAATGCAGCGCTTTTTTCAACAATACCGCCATGATGATGGGCTCCATGAATCCCGTGGGGTGGTTGATGGCCAGAATAACTGGTTTATCCCGAGGAATACGATTCTCGTTGGCAAAATAAATCTTTTGAAAAAACAGGTAGGTTCCCAAACGGGCCAATGGACGCACCAGGTAATAAAACATCTGCTCTCAGGTTTTGGGCAAAGTTAAAGAACAGCCTTGAAATAGTTTTGATTTTTGAAAATGAGGAAACTTTTCCAACTTGCAGGCTCAAAGGAACGGTTTCAAAATCAATTGCGGTGGAGCCAAGTCACATTTTTTCGGAACCAAAATACCTCATCGTAGTAGGTGGACCTACTGGCAGTGGCAAAACAGCCATGGCCATTCGTTTGGCTCAATATTTTCATACGGAGATACTTTCTGCCGACAGCAGGCAGTTTTTTCGCGAAATGTCGATTGGTACGGCCAAGGCTAGTCCGGAAGAATTGGAGGCCGTGCCCCACCATTTTATCAATAGCCTTTCTATTGAGCAGGCTTACAGTGTGGGTGATTTTGAGCGGGATGCCCTAGCCTTGTTGGCTCGTTTGTACCAACAGCAGCAGATTGTGATCCTGGCAGGGGGCTCAAGTTTGTACATCAAAGCCTTATGCGAAGGTCTGGACGAGTTTCCCGATGTTCCTGAAGCTATTCGAGCCACCGTAGAAGAATTGTACCAAAAGGAGGGACTTGGCGCTTTGCAACAAGAGTTGGCGCTGGTAGATCCGCTCTATTTTGAGCAAGTAGACCAGGCCAATCCCCAACGTTTGGTTCGGGCGATCTCGGTTTATCGGGCCTCGGGGCTACCTTTTTCCAGTTTCCGCGCCCAGCAGGCAGAACCTCGTTTTTTTACGCCCATTTATCTATGGCTGGAACTGCCTCGCGAGGAATTGTACCAGCGCATCAATCAGCGGGTTGATCAAATGCTCAACACAGGCTTGGAGGCAGAAGCGCGCAGTTTGTATCCCCAGCGCCACTTGAATGCCCTACAAACCGTAGGCTATCAAGAGTTGTTTGATTATTTTGCAGGCGACATTACCCGCGAAGAAGCCATTGAACTCATCAAACGCAACAGCCGCCGCTACGCCAAACGCCAAGGCACCTGGATGCGCCGCGATGGATTCTGGAAAGCCTTCGCTCCCGATCAATTTGAAGCAATCATTCAATACTTGGAAAGTGGAAAGTGAAAAGTGAAAAGTGAAAAATGAAAAGTGAAAAGCGAAAAGTGAAAAGCGAAAAGTGAAAAGCGAAAAGCAAGTTCACCAATTGTTTTTCACTGTCCTATTTCTACTTTTATACAAACAGAAAAAGTGAAGCAATGAAATGCAAAAAGTGTATCAATTTTTCATTTTTCACTTTTCATTTTTCATTTTAAAAAAATCGTCTCATGGCCAAAAAAGACAACAACAAAGACAACAAAGGCCGCATCGGCGTAGTCTACTCCACCGACCCGGAGTTTAAATACAATTACGAGGAAGAGGAAGAAGCCGCAGAAGCCCCCGCCAATCAGCAAAAATTACGCGTTTTTATTGACCGTAAACAACGCGGCGGTAAGGAGGTGACCTTGATTACTGGCTTCTCTGGCCCCCAATCCGCCCTTGAAGAATTGGGCAAATACCTCAAAACCAAATGTGGCGTAGGTGGCTCAGCCAAAGATGGTGAAATCATTGTACAGGGCGATCACCGCGACCGAGTAGTGCAGTTGTTATTGGAAAAGGGGTATACACAGACGAAGAAAGCGGGAGGGTGAAAATGAAAAATGAAAAGTGAAAAGTGAAAAGTGAAAAGTGAAATTAGACGGTGAAAGCCGAAAGTGTAGTTATTTTTCACTTTTCACTTTTCACTTTTCACTTTTCACTTTCTCATACGCCTCCGCCAACATCACCACGCGATCATAATTCAGCACCCCTTCGGCGATGCCCTGGCTTTTGAGATAGGCATTGTAAATGCGGGGCTGTAAGTCGGGAATCAGGTCGGGGAAGCGCAATAGGGCTTCGTTGACTGCATCTAGGTCGTATTGAATGGTAAGGGGGAGTTGATCGCGGGTGGCCCGAAAAGCATCGGGATCGTAGCGGCGGTATTGCGCCGCCAAGGTGCGCCAATAGTTGAGTCGCCCTGAGTAGCGGATTGCTACGTCTTTTGAACCATCACAGGCAAGCAAGGCCAAAAAATTACAGGTTCCCTCATCACCAAAACCATAGCCGTGCCCCAATTCGTGGGTCAATGTAAATGGCCACTGCAAGGGGTGTAAGCCTGGGTCTACGTGCCCCTCACCCGTGTAGGGAAAGTACAAACCAGCCGTACTGAAGCGCAAAAACACGCCTGCGGGGTACAACAAACGCCCCCTTACTTTACCTGCCGTAGGAAATTGGTGCGCTGCCAGCCAGGTTTCCAGTCCTTCGCGTAGGGTCGTTTCCAGTTTTTCGGGGAAATCCGTACGGCGCAGCGCTCGATTTTGGGCCTTGGGAATTTTGGCGCGTAGTGCGATCAAATTGCTCGTTTCTTTTTTGAATGCTTCCTCCAGTTCGGTTTTATTCAGCGGTTTTAAGGCCAAACCCAATTGTTGTTCAATCGGCAGTCGACTGTAGTTGAATCCCCAGAGTACAAAGAAAAAAAACAGCAAAGCCCCAATAAACGAGCAAGTGCCGAGGGCAAATTGCCCAACTTTAAACCCGCCTCTGCGCCAACTTTGCACTTTGCGCCAGGCGGCCCAAAACACTACAATCCAGAACAAATACATCAATGGAAAAGGGATCCAGGACAAGAGATCAAAAAAATAACGTACGCCGACGTAGAGTCCACGACTGTACCATTGTTCAACCCAATTCGAACCATTGCCTAAAAAAGTTTTGAGCATCAGCGCAAAAACGCCAGCCAAAATCCAAAACAGATTCCATTTCAAATTCCTCATTTTCTGTATTTTACAAAAAAAATTAAAACTTGGGGCTAAAATTCTTCAAAGATAAAACATTTACACTTGTCGATATGCGGACATTAAGTCAACCCAATTCAGTATCTTTGGAACCGAATCAACGTCTGAACTGTTATCAAACGAAATAAATTTTAAATCAATAAACTGTCACAACATGGCATTCGAATTCACGGATTCAAACTTCAAGGAAAAGGCCTCGGAAGGCGTAGTTTTGGTTGACTTTTGGGCTACCTGGTGCGGACCTTGTCGTGCTATTGCTCCAACCGTAGAAGAGTTGTCTATTGATTATAAAGATAAAGCGGTGATAGGCAAGTTGGATGTCGACCATAACCCTGAAGTGGCGATGAAGTACGGTATCCGTAGCATTCCAACCCTGCTGTTCCTTAAGGACGGCCAAGTCGTTGATCAAGTTATCGGTGTGGCTACCAAACAAGCTTTGGCTGCCAAACTCGACGCCGCATTGGGTACGGTTGTAGCATAAGTATGGCGGATGTTTTAGGTTAAATTGCTTTTTAAAGCAGTTTATACAAAAAAAGTCCACCATTCTCTAATATACCGCAAATAATGCTTTTCTTTAAAGCCTTTAGTGCCTCAAAACACTAAAGGCTTTTCTGCGTTTTTTATTAAAATCTACCATGACATTACTCGACAATTACGAAGTACGCGATTTGGGCAACCTCGAATTGCTGGCCCAACAGGTAGTGGAAGGCTTTATCATTGGTTTGCACAAAAGCCCTTTCCACGGTTTTTCTGTAGAGTTTGCAGAGCACCGCCTTTACAACCAGGGCGAAAGTACCCGCAACATCGATTGGAAGGTGTACGCCCGCACCGATAAAATGTTTTCCAAACGTTTTGAAGAAGAAACCAACCTGCGCTGCCAAATTGTAATTGATGGTTCTTCGTCGATGTATTTTCCGGAGGATACCGGCCAAAAACCTTATGTCAACAAATTGGGTTTTTCGGCATTGGCTGGTGCGGCGCTGATGAATTTGTTGCAAAGACAACGCGACGCCTTTGGCCTCACGCTTTTTGACAGCCAAGTCAATTTGCACACCAATTGCAAATCCAGCACTACCCATTACCGCTTGTTGTTGTCGCACCTTGATAAGTTGATCAACAACCCTGAACGCAACAAAACGACTGCCGCAGCTGATGCTTTGCACCAGATCGCAGATAGTATCCACAAGCGTTCTCTGGTCGTGATTTTCAGCGACATGTTCGAACACCACGCAGAAATGGATACCCTCTTTTCCGCCCTGCAACACCTCAAGCACAACAAACACGAGGTAGTACTCTTCCATACGGTGGATAAATCGAAAGAAATTCAGTTTGAATTTGAGAATCGCCCCTACCTCTTTATTGACATGGAAACGGGCGAAAAATTGCGCCTGCAAACCAATCAAATCAAAAAGCATTACTTGGAACAAATGACCAAGTTTATGGACGAACTCAAAATGCGCTGCTTGCAGTACCAGATTGATTTTGTCGAAGCGGACATTCACCAGGGTTTCCGAAATATCCTCCAAACCTATCTGGTGAAACGGGCCAGAATGAAAGTATAAAAGTAAAATTGACGACATTAGCCCTGCTCAAACCGTCCTCTTGCAGACTTTTCCCAAGTAGGTTTTGCTGTTCTTTTGCAATAAAACCTGATCAATCATGACCAAATCCATTTATGCTTGTGCCCTGCTAACTTTGGGCGCGATCCTCATCCTGAGTGCTTGTGAGAGCGAACAGGTCGTCGATGACCCCAACCCTACCCCGCAAGTGGAATACGTAGCCACCGACGCCGATTTTGTAAATTTCCGCAATTGGTCGGTAGTCAAACAATTGAGCAAAGCCCTCTCCGAAGATGGACGAGCCCACACCGATGCCGCAAGAACCATCTGGATCAAACAAGCCAATGCAACCCGCAGTCAAAACGGACAATATCCCAATGGTACCATCCTCGTCAAGGAAGTACAAGGCGGATACGGGATTGTAGCCATGGTCAAACGCGGAGGCACTTACAACTCTAATCACAACGGTTGGGAATGGTTTCACCTCGACAGTGCTGGCAAGATCACCCAACGCAACAGCTCAAATCTGTGCAACAACTGCCACGCACAAGTTAAAAGCCAGGATTACGCTTTCACAAAAAATTAGTCATTCTATTTAGAGGTAATTTCTATTTTTACAGGCCTGCTTGAGTTACATGACCCAAGCAGGTCTTTATTTTTCACATCATTCCCTTTGCTAAATGATCAAATTAAATAAAATTTCTACCGACGCACCCTCCGATTTGGACAAATTGGAAGCCAAAAACCAAACGCAGGCATACGTCGAACGTTTGGGTGAACTGCAAAAAATGCTCATAGCCCAAAAAAAATACAGCGTTTTGGTGATCCTGCAAGGCATGGATGGAAGTGGAAAAGATGGCGCAGCGGAAAATGTATTTAAAGAATGCCATCCCAATAGCTTGAGGGTCATCAGCTATAAAAAACCCACCGAAGAAGAATTTGCCCACGATTTTTTGTGGCGTATCCACCAAAATGCTCCGCCAAAAGGCATGATTCACATCTTCAATCGATCTCATTATGAGGACGTTATCATCCAAAGAGTCCACCAATGGATTGATGAGGATCGGGTAAAAAAACGCATTGAATCCATCAACGCCTTTGAGGAGTTATTGGTATACGACAACAATACGGTGCTTTTCAAGTTTATGTTGCACATTTCCAAGGAGCAACAAGAAATTGAACTCAAACAACGTTTGACTGATCCAGAAAAATTTTGGAAACACAACGCTGGAGATTGGAAAGAACGGGAACAATGGGATGAATACATGCGTTGTTACGAGGACGCACTGAATCAAAGTAGCATTCCCTGGACGGTAGTGCCCGTCGATCAGCGCTGGTACCGCGATTACATGATTGCTAAAACCATGGTGGAAACCCTCGAAAAACTGGACCTGGCGTACCCACCATTGCAACAATAAAACATGGATAAAATTCGCATTGACAAATGGCTATGGACCGTACGGATGTTCAAATCTCGTACCTTGGCCTCCGACGCTGTTAAAGGAGGGCGCGTCAAAATCAATGGAGCTCCCGTCAAAGCATCTTATAACATTGGTCGAGGAGAGATCATTGAATTGAAAAAAAATGGTTTTAACTTTCAATTCAAAGTGGTCGAATTGCTCAAAAACCGAGTAGCTGCACCCATCGCCATTACTTGTTACGAAAACATGACGCCTGAAGTAGAACTCAACAAATACAACGAATGGTTTGTTGGAAAAGGCGGTACCGAGTTTCGCGATCGAGGTACTGGCCGACCGACCAAAAAAGATCGGCGGGAAATAGATGGCTTTAAAGATGACTGGTTTGATGTTGACTTTGAAGAAGGGTTGGAATGAACTTAAAGATTTTCGCCCTACCCTCTGGAACAAAAGCGGGGGGAAAGCATATTTCGTCAGCAAATAGCATTATTTTTGTGTCATCTAGATGGCAAATCAAGATCCATACATCAAAAAAACTTCAATCAGAATGTTATCAAAACTTGAGTTAGTCCGAAAATACTGGGATCATTTCGACCAAGCAAATTTTAAATCTGCAGCTACCTTAATGCATGAACATGCAGTGGTATGGGAACCTAACTCCAGAGAAGTTTTTCGCTCTCGCGATGCTTTCATTAAAACCCACGAGGCAAATCCTCAGCCTTGGCGCATCGAAGAGATTGATATTCTGTCAGAAATAAAAGAAGGAATTATTGTAACTGTGGTCAAGGCTTACTCCGACACCTCTCCTGAAAGTTTTTTTATCACCTCCTTTTTTACCTTCGCAGGAGAGCGGATCATCGAGATTCTTGAATATTGGTCTCAAAATGGTGAAGTGCCAACTTGGCGCGCTGGTTTAAATTATGCTGAAAAATATTAAATTAATCATTTTTTAATTTCAATATTTTGTCACTGGTTTTGAAAAAACACCAAGATGAAACCTTTTTTTTTCATTGCTATTTTTTTATATATTTCGTGTTTTTTTTCATGCGAAAAGAAACAGTCCAATTCCAACAATCTAAACGTAAAAAAAGCCAATTCTTTGACCGAAGAATTGCTTCAGATCGAAAAAAACCGCTTGGATGCAATCAACCAATTAGACACAACTCAATACAAAAAATGGCTCAATCCAGAATTTGAACTGATCGACAGTTTTGGCAAATTAAATGACATTACGGAATTGGTTCGACAATTCAAAGTAAAAATCAATGCTGGCGTGCGTGAAAAACATTATACAAGGTCAACCAAAGTCAAATTATTTAATGAACAAACTGTAGCGATTCTCAATGGAATATACATCATTGAAAAATTGGAAAACAAAGGGGTTATTGTCCTAACAATGCGGTATTGTGATGTTTATGCCAAACAACAAAATAAGTGGAGCTTACTTTCTTCGCAGCTATCAAGAATACGCAATTTAAAAATATGAGGTAACGTATTTACAGCCGAAACAATAAACAGACACAAAAACCGTTGAGCGCCATTTTCTATATAGCCATCGTTCAGCTAATGAAAGGAACATTGTCAAAAAAATAAGTAATATTGGGTATATTTTTATTCAATATTAATTTGTACCTTCGTACAAATTTTAAAGAAATGGCAAAATTGGATTTGAACATTTACGAGCTTAGGGCATTGATTGACAAATATTCAACTGACCTTAAGCTACTTGACTTCCAGGCTTCTGCAATTAAAGCAAATATTCAGGCGCTGGAAGAAATGATGGAAGGAGGAAAACCTGCACAAGAAAAAAAAGCTGGCAAGGCAGGAAGACCTCCAAAACAAAAAGAAATACTTGAAGTTCCTGCAATTGCAAAGGAACCCAAAGCTCCCAAGGCTGAAAAAACTGGCAAAAAAGGTCCAGGTCGCCCCCGCCTCATTCCTCTTGATGAAATCAAAGTTGATCCCAACCTTCCACCACTAAAGAAGGTAAAAACACCAAAAGCAGAAAAACCTGCCAAAGCTGCTAAAAAGGACAATGCTGAAAAAGGCAAAAGAGGCCGAATTCCTGGTTTCAACCGTTGGGAAGAAGCAATTTTAGAGATGCTGCGGAATGCTGATCAACCTTTGAAAAACGAAGACTTGATGGACGCAATGCAAATGGTAGCTGACCGCGACAAGGTGCACGAAGGCAAAGCTCAATTGAAAGTGCGGCTCAATCAAGCATTGGTCAAATTGGGCAACAAACTCGACCTTTTGAACAAACAACCGTTTGAAGGTAAGGGGTTTATGTACAGCTTGAAGTAAATTATCGGGGTTAAAAGAATCCCCATCCCCCAGGGTTCTTTTAACCCACCCCAATTTAGTATACTTCCACCCGTTTGGTTCCCTCAATTATCATTTCGCCAATAGGTTGCAACTCTCTCAAACCTAATTCGGCAGCAAAGCTCAAAAAAGCTTGAACCTGACTGGGCTCTACCGCAAGCAGCAGGCCTCCCGAAGTCTGTGGATCACATAAAATATTTCGTTGTACATCAGTTAGTGGGCCAATTTTATGTCCATAACTATCAAAATTCCGATTTGTCCCACCTGGCACACAATGGTTGTGCAAATAATACTCAATCGCATCCGCATCCAACAAGGGTACTTTAGCCAATTCAATCCGCGCACTCGTACCCGATGCTTCACACATTTCCAAAAGATGCCCCATCAAGCCAAATCCGGTTACGTCTGTCATAGCTTGCACGTAGGATAAAGTAGCGAAGGCTGCTCCAGCACTATTGAGTTGCAACATCGAATTGCGGGCCAATTGAGCGTGTTCATCCAAGAGTAATCCTTTTTTTTGCGCAGTAGTGAGAATGCCAACACCTAATGGCTTCGTCAAAAACAATTTACTTTTCACCGTTGCACCACCATTTCGCTTCAGGTGTTCCAATTTGACGCGCCCAGTAACCGCCAACCCAAAAATTGGCTCCGGACTGTCAATGCTATGCCCACCGGCCAGGGGGATTCCCGCTGCCTGGCAAGCTTTGCGACTGCCTT
>JAIYAV010000349.1 GCA_027488855.1 Saprospiraceae bacterium | reverse complement strand
GCGTCCAGGCCGGGGGTATCGGTGCCGAGCAATTGCTCCAACTGGCGTTCATCCAACCACTGGATTTCCTGCGCATTTGGACTATTTTCCGGGTAGGGCGCTTTGGCCAACACCCAATAGCTGCACTGATCGGGTTGCAGCAAGGCAATGCCTTTTTGTGCCAGGCGGATTTTTAGTTCCTGTAGAGTCTGGCTGCTGCGCCCAATGATGGCCAGAGCGCGAATACCTTCACCGGATTTTGGCACGCCGGGTTGTGAACGCTCCTCCAGCAGGTGTTGCCGCAATTGGTGCTGAAACGTGGGAATGCCCAGGTTCATGCCTTGCAGCACAAGCGGCAGGGATAAGCTGCTTAAGGGTGTTTTTCCTTCTTGGGCATCCCAAAGCAGGCTCCTGGTTGGGATAGGAAGCTGTTTGCGTTGGCAAGCGTGTACAAAGTTCAACAAACGGGTCCATTGCGGGTCTTTGCTGCTGCATTTGATCGCTACCGAGGCGGGGAGGGCCAACAGCTCGGGCGCCAGCTCGGCTGCATGCAGGCCTTTGAGCGTCATTTGCTTCAATTGGTTTGCCTGCGCCAATCCTTTGGCCTGGCGCAGCGGGTTGTGGCTGAGCTCCAGGTGGCGCAGGGTAGCTGTTTGAAAAAAAGCCGCCGGAATGTGGGTCAGCTGGTTGTGGGCCAAATTCAATTTGCGCAACGAACAGGGGAGGCTTGGAAACGGGGAAAAGGCATTGCCGCTCAAATCCAGCTCCTCCAAACGTTGCAAATCCGTAAAATAATTGGGCGTGCTACTGAGTTTATTCCTGGCGAGTTGTAGGGTTTTGAGCCAGCTGCAAGAGCCCAGCGTGGAAGGCAACTGAGCCAATTGATTGTTGCTCAAATACAAATGCCGTAAAAAAGGCGTGGCCGACCAGTCATCGGGCAAAGCCGCCAGCTGATTGTGCGCCAAATGCAGGGTGTCCAGGCTTGAAAAAAGGCCCTGAATGTCCAGCTTGCGCAGGCGATTGTGCGACAAATACAATTTTTCCAACTTGGGCAAAAAAGCTGCGGAAAGCAAACAAGCCGCTATTTTGTTGCCCGACAAATGCAATTCTTTGAGGGCGGGAAAGGACAAGTGGGGGAACTCGCGCAGTCGGTTTGAACCAAGATTGACCATTTGTAGTTGATTCAATTGGCCCAAAACGACAGGAAAATAGCTAAAGTGGTTTCCACTCAGGTCAATTTGTACTACATTGGGCATGGATTGGGGCAGTTCTTGCAATTGGTTGTTGCCCAAAAACAAATACTTTAGCGATTGGAGTGCGCCCATGGTGTCGGGCAATACCTTCAAGGCATTGCGCCGCAAATCCAGGGTTTCCAAGCGGGGCATTTGCCAGATTTCGGAAGGCAATTGCTCCAATTGTTGGCCATCCAGGATCAGGGAGCTGACCTGTGCAAGATGTTGTCTGGCTGTTGTTAAGTTGTAACAGCGCATGGATTGAGCTTACTTTTGATGGTGGTGTACAACTTGTAGAAAAAGTCCCACAAGTTCCAAAATTCAAAAATAACATTGTCCCCTCAGTTATCCCTAAATTGGCTATATTTGTTTATTAGAGTTAGGAACATGCAGAAGCGCTATTTTTATACCTTATCCTTCATTCTTTTCTGTTGCTTGTGTCTGAGCACAATGCGCCTGTTTGGTCAATTCACCCCGGGTTACCAGGTCAATTTGTTGGAGTTGCCCGGCGATGTGGCGGGCAATAGTGTCAACAACATTGCCCAGGATCAGGAAGGTTACCTGTGGTTTGCTTCCCAGGATGGATTGCACCGCTACGACGGGTTTCAGTACAAAAGCTGGTACCACGATCCCCAAAACGCCAACTCCTTGTCCAGTTCCTACACCGAATGGTGCCTGGTGGACAAAAACAACAACCTTTGGGTCGGCACCTACGAAGCTGGATTGAATTTGTTTGACCGCAAAACCGAAACCTTTACCCGCTTTGTACACGAACCCGGTCGATTGACCAGTTTGAGTAATGATCTGGTGACCTGCATGGTGCAAGACAATGTGGGCAACATCTGGGTCGGCACTGAAGACGGCCTCAACCTTTTTTACCTATTTACCAAACGTTTTACCCGCTTCATGTACGACCCTAAAGACCCCCGCAGCGTGGGTGCCAAAAGCATCAAATCCCTAATGATTGATCAAAATGGCATCCTCTGGGTGGGAGGAGGGGGCACAAATACGCTTACCCTGAGCCGGTATAGCCCCGGCAACAGTACCTTTACCCGCTTTGACCTCAACCTGGGCAACAACCCCAACAACGCCATTTGGGCGCTGGAAGAAGATTCAAAAGGCCAACTCTGGGTGGGCACCAACAGCAATGGTCTGTTCACTTTTGACCGAAACAAACGCAGCTTCTCCCGACGGGACATCGACCCGGTGAATTGGAAAGGAAAAACCTCCAGCGATCCAATCGAACAGGTTTTTTCGCAGGTGAGTTTCATCCACGAAGACCAGCACAAAAAATTGTGGATTGGCTCCTTTGGCGGAGGCCTCAACATTTATGACCCGGCGGATGGCAGCATCATCGCCTTGCAGCAAGGGCGTCATCCTATGCAACGCCTACCTTCCAGGTATTGCTTTCGCCTTTGTGAAACCCGCGATGGCAGCATCCTCGTTTCTACGGGTGGACAGGGCAAGATCGTGTACAAAATCCGCCGCCATTCCGGCCGTTTGGAACGTTACAGCCTGAGTGAGCGCCCCGATCAGAACATCAATTTTGTGTTCAGACTAGGGGGCAATGGTGCCAATCAGGTGGTCATGAGGACCAGAGCAGGTTTTTTCCAATACCGTTTGGATCAAAAAACGTTTGAAGCCTGGCCTTCGGGTGCCGAGGTCAGGAAGTTGGAGAAACCGGACCTCAGCCATATTTTTCACGACCGCTCCGGCAATGTCTGGATCTTGGCGCCCAATCGCATCCTCAAATATTCGGCAGGAGGCACCTTATTGGCGGATTTGGGCCGCAATAAAATTCGCTTCCCCACTGGAATGTTGCAAACCAACGACGGGACTTTGTGGATTTCCACGGGCGTTCAGGGTTTGGCGCGCCTTTTTCCCAAAAACGACTCTCTGGCTTTTTATGATTTGCCCACCTTCCCCTTGTCCAAACCCGCACAGCGGGTGCTTAGGGAAACAGAGGGCCTGAAATTGAGCCGCGCCACTTTTGCCAGCTATCCAACGGTAGACAAAAACGGGAAAATCTGGCTAGCCGCCGGGGTGAACTTTGACGAAAGAACCTTTCAAATCAATGAGGGCGGAGGATTTTTTCGCTTTGATCCAAATTCAGGAAGCATCACTTCTTTTTGGCCTGATGAGGTGCCGCGCAACGTGTTGAGCGCACTATTCCAGGATCAGAAAGGCAAATTTTGGCTGGCCATTCGCGACGTCGGCATTTATAAATTTGACCCCGCGACTGCTCAGTTTACGGAAATCAAACCCTCCGGAGTATTAGGCGCGGCTACCCTGGGACGGGTAAGTTACATCGAAGAAGACCCCGAAGGCCACATCTGGATGGCGACCCCCAGCGAACTGATTGAATACAACCCCAAACTCAAGGCCTTTTCGTATTTCAACCGCAGCAATGGTTTGTTTGCCAGCAACCTGTACGAATTGACCCGACTGAGCAAAGGCAGATTGGGACTGGGTACCAACAATGGCTTCTTCGTTTTTGACCCGGTTCAAATGCGCAAAAATGGCATTCCGCCAGAATTGAGCTTTAACGAATTAAGTGTGGGGGGAAAAGTGATCCCGCCCGGCAGCGACAACATCCTGCCCCAACCCCTGAATACCCTGGAGCGGATTCGGCTCAGCTACCGCTCGAATGTATTCAGCATTGGTTTTTCGGTGTTTCACTACGACGATCCCGCGCACAACCGGGTACAGTTTTCGCTGGAAGGTTATGACCTCGATTGGCGGGAAATAAAGGGCGAACAATCGGCGCAATACGTGAATGTTCCACCTGGCACCTACACCTTCAAAGTGCGGGCAGCCAATGCTCAGGGCTTGTGGATGAACAGCCCCAAATCGCTCAAAGTGGTGATTACCCCGCCCTGGTGGCAAACGATCTGGGCGATTTTGTTTTTTGTAGGGCTGGTGGCGGCAATCGCTGGCTTGTTCTACCGCTGGCGCATGACCACCCAGCGCCAATACCTCAAACAACGCGAACGGGAGCTCCAACAGGAACGCGAACAATTGGAAAAGGAACGCCGCATGAATGAGCGTTTGCAACAGGTAGACAAACTCAAGGATCAGTTTTTGGCCAATACCTCACACGAGTTGCGCACGCCCCTGCAAGGCATCATTGGTCTGTCGGAGGCGCTGCTGGAAGACGAAAACGACCCCGAACGCAAGGCCAATTTGTCGATGGTGGTCTCTTCGGGCAAACGCCTGAACAGTTTGGTGAACGACATCCTGGATTTTTCCAAACTCAAAAACGCCGACATCGAACTCGACCAGCGCCCGATCAGCCTGCACAGCATGGCCGATGTGGTGCTCAAAAACATCTCCCCCCTGGTGGCGGGCAAGCCGATTGAATTGCTCAACAGTGTATCGGTGGATTTCCCGGCAGCCCTGGCCGACGAGAACCGCCTGCAACAGATTTTGTACAACCTCCTGGGCAACGCGGTCAAATTTACGGAAAGGGGCTACATCAAAATCGACGCTGCCGAAAAGGACAACAAACTGGTGGTTGGGGTGGAAGACACTGGCTCGGGCATTCCGGCGGATAAACTGGAAGCCATTTTCCAGGAATTTACCCAGGGGGATGCCTCCACGACCCGCGCTTTTTCCGGTACGGGCCTGGGTTTGTCCATTTCCAAAAAACTGGTGGAATTGCACGGCGGAACCATGTGGCTGGAATCGGAAGTAGGCAAGGGCTCCAAGTTTTTCTTTGCTTTGCCCAAGTCAATTTCGGAAGGAGAATTGCCCGTCCAAAAAGTAGAGGCATCTAGCCTCAAAGAAAGTAAGGGAACCTTGCGCAACTTGTTGAGCGAGGTGCAAAAAGCCCAGGAAGAAACCATCGCTACGCTGACGGGTAGGAAAGAAAACACTGGTCTGAGCTCAGCAGCACCCAAAAATGGGGCACCTGCGCTGGTGATTGATTCGCGGGAAGCTCCCGTACACATTTTGGTAGTCGACGACGAGCCGATCAACCAACAGGTCTTAAAAAGCCACCTGAGTGCCTTGAAATACGACATCACTTCCGCCCTCAACGGCGAAGATGCGCTCAAAGCGCTGGACAACGGCAAACATTTTGACCTCGTTTTGCTCGATGTAATGATGCCGCGCATGAGTGGTTACGAGGTGTGTGAAGAGATTCGCAAAAAATTCCTGCCTTCGGAATTGCCCGTGATCATGATTACGGCCAAAAACCAGGTGCAGGATTTGGTGCATGGCCTCAATACCGGTGCCAACGATTACATCACCAAACCTTTCACCAAGGACGAGTTTTTGGCCCGGGTGAAAACCCACCTGAATTTGCACCGCATCCACTTGGCTACCGGGCGTTTTGTGCCCATCGAGTTCATCCGCTCGCTGGGCCGGGAAAGCATCACCGATGTACAATTGGGGGATCAAACGGAGAAGGAGGTAACCGTACTCTTCTCCGACATCCGCGATTTTACGGGTCTGTCCGAAAAAATGACGCCGGAGGAAAACTTCCGCTTCGTCAATGCTTTCCATGGCCGCTTGGGCCCCATCGTACAAGGCAATCGCGGCTTCATCAATCAGTACCTGGGCGACGGCATCATGGCCATTTTTACCCAAAAACCAGAAGATGCACTGAAAGCCTGCATCCTGATGCAAAAAAACATCCGGGCTTACAACCTGACCCGCCTGACCAAGGGGCGCTCCCTGATCCGTACGGGTATGGGTATGCATACGGGGTCTCTGATCATGGGCATCATTGGGGACGATAAACGTATGGACGCCGCCACCATTTCGGATACGGTGAACACGGCCTCGCGTATCGAAAGCCTGACCAAGTTTTATGGCGCAAACATCCTCGTCAGCGAGGATTCCCTGCGTGGCATCGAAGACAAAACCCCCTTCAACCTGCGCTTCCTCGGCAAGGTGCTGGTCAAGGGCAAACAACACGAACTGGGCATCTACGAATGCATCGACGGGGATGAACCCGAAATGTTGTGGTACAAACGGGCTACCCTGGAGGACTTCTCCAAAGCGGTAAGCCTCTATTTTGAACGTGATTTTGCAGCAGCGGCAGCCGTGTTCAAAGAAAAAGTGCTGCGCCGCAACCCCCGCGATACAGCCGCCAAAATCCTGCTGGCCAAAGCTCAACACCTGGCCGAAACGGGCGTGCCGGATGATTGGACAGGGGTGGAGAAGATGGAAGTGAAATAAGTGAAAAATGAAAAGTGAAAAATGAAAAGTGAAAAGTGAAAAGTGAAGAGAATAAAAACTCCGATATAGTTGGACATCTTACGAGCCACTACGTGGGCGCTCGTCGGTCTCTTATTGCTCGCTGCGCGAGCGGGCGCGACGGTCGCAGGCTCTAGAGCCTACCGCACCTTGAACATTTTAGGCATTGACAGCTTTTCACTTTTCACTTTTCACTTTTCACTTTTTTTCCCCCTCGCCCACCAATTTCCCGCCCATCTGCATCTACCAAGTAGTTTTTATTACATCATCTTTTTCCACAACAAAGCCAATTAGCCACTCAGGTAATTGCTTCGGCGGCGCCCCGAAGCAACCCTGAGCGGATTTTGTAAAAACCAAAAAATGATGACTCACATGAATGCAACTGACCCAATGCACGGGCCTCAGGATGGGGGAAATGTGCAATCGATAGGGGCAATCAGCACTTTTCCCGGCGCCAGTCCCTTGTTTCAATTGTCTTGGCTGCGCGAAGTATTTCGGTACCGCAACCAGGAGTACGGCGCATACCGTCTTCGCCAACAGTATTCACGCAACATGATGTGGGGTGGCTTATTGTCGATCAGCTTATTTGGATTGTTGTGTGGGGGATCTCTGCTGACTAAGGTTTTACACGAGAACACGAGTTCAGATGACACAATTAGCGTAATTATTCGCCCAATTGATCCGCCTCCTCAAGAAGAACTCGTAACCCCTCCGCCTCCAGTAGTGCCGCCACCGCCAGCCCGGCCCACCATTGCCTTTCTCACCCCTAAAGTGGTAGGGGAGGATGAACCCGAAGATGCACTTCCGCCTACCCAAGAAGATTTAAAGGATAAAAACCCAGGCACGGTGACTACGGAAGGCGACCCCGGCGGGCTTGATTACATTCCTGAGGAAACGTCAATTGAAACGCTTCCTCCGCCCATCGCATTAGAGGAGGAACCCAAAGAGCCCAAAGCAAAGAAACCCTTTGTTTTTGTTGAACAAATGCCTGCCTTCCGTGGAAACTTAAGTGAGTTTCTGGCCAAAGAACTGCGTTATCCAGAGATTGCCAAAGAAAATGGTGTAAAGGGAACCGTAGTGATTCAATTTGTAGTCAGTGAAAAAGGGGAAATAACGAATCCGTTTATTTTGAAAGACATCGGTGGTGGCTGTGGTGAAGAAGCGCTACGTGTTGTTCGCTCAATGCCCCCTTGGTTGGCAGGTGCACAGCGTGGCGTGCCTGTGAAAGTACAAATGAATTTGCCCATCAGATTTGTGTTGGAATGACAAACAATTTTCCAACTCCGAGGTATCCTGTCCGTGCGCTTGTCCATAACTGCCTACGAAAGCACCTCCTGCAAAATCTGATGCGAATGAATCTCTGGCAAGTGCTCCAGATGCAGCCGATAATAATCCAATAACTTGCTCAACAACTGCCGCCGCTGCCCTGTGGGCAAGCGCAAAAGATGACATTCAGTGTAGTTGCTGTTCAACAAAGCATAAAACGCTTTGCTCAGTTCCAAATCCAGGCAGTAGGCGGCAGCGGGCGAGTTGTCGGAAAAAACACCCTCCTGAAGATCGAATACGGGGGTTTCCAGAGTCAAATCTCCCCCCGGCATAAAACCCAAAAAAGCGCTCAACTCGACCAAAAAATGCAGGTGTAGATTGGCGATGGGTTGCTGGGTTTGATCCAAAAACAAAAAAGAGTGGTACAAAAAATCGAATAATTCGGGATGTGCCTCTCCTTCGCGGATGGTTTTGCGGGCGATTTCGGCCATGAACAAACCTACCGCACTCTTGCGCACATCGAAGGGGATGGCGCGGTACACACATGCTGACTTGATCTCCTTGATGCGACTGAGCCCTTTGTCTTCACGTACGCCCGCTACCATGTCTACCAGCGTCATGACCTGGTAGATGCTGGCATTGTGTTTGGATCTTTGGCTTCGCACCCCATTGACAATGTAACTTTGCAGCCCTTTTGCCTCCGTATAAATATCGACAATCAGGCTACTTTCAGAATATTTCAAGGCACGAAAAACAATACCACGGGTTTCGATAAGCATGCGCAGCGGATTTAAAGCAGTTGGCGAGCACGATTAAAACATCAATTTAGCCCCAAATGTTAAATTTAATCTAAAGTTTCAGGAAAGTTATCGATTTCTACTTGACACAGCCATCCTTTTGGTAATAATTTTGTCCTTGGTAGAAATAAAATTTTAAATTTTTCTACCCGACTTTAAAAACCCACTGTCATGAAAATCCTGTTCTCTGCTCTGCTGCTAACCTGTTTGTTGAACACCGCTTGGGCCAGCCCCTTAACTGCCGAACAATTGCGCAGCAATTTAATTACCAATACCTGGCGAGAGGCCAACGCGAACGAATGGACTGGTTTTGGACTACTGATGGAATTTAACGATAATGGCGTAGCGACTGTCATCAACAATACCCATGCCGAGTGGCCTGCCATGGCCCGTTACACCTGGACAGTCGATTTGCAACGCGAAACGCCAGTCATCTCCTTCCGGGATTACATGGGCAGCACTTTCCGTTATACCGCAGTACAAACCTTACGCGGACTGGACTTGTTGCCCTTCGATTCCGAAATGCGTACTGTGATCCACTTGAGCTCTGGCAATCGGGTGAATCCCATCCAATGGACCAAAGCACAACAAACACTGCTTGGTTCCTGGGAAAATACCACAGCCGTAACTGCCGCAAATAGTCAAGTGCCTCAATTGCGCTTCAACGTGGATGGAACTTACGCCTTGTCTTGGGGAGTGATAAACACCTCCGCTAAAGTCCACGAAGCAGGCCGTTGGATATTGTCCAAGTGTAGCGACTTTATCATTCTGATGCCCGAGGATAGCGACACGCTGGAATACGCGAAGGTGCGTTTGATCAGTGCCGACGAGATGGTGGTGGAACAATTGGTGGTCACCAAAGGGAGTTTGGTGGTCAATAAGGAAGTGAAGACTATGTTCTTTAATAAACTGTAGGTTAGTTGAAAAGTTGAAGGGTTGAAATGTTGAAGAAGAGTTCACAAGATTTTTAGTTGATAAGACAAATGGTCTTTCATACTATCAAACTTTTAAACTTCTATTCAACATTTCATCCCTTCAACTTTTCAACAATTTACGCATCCACATTCGCGTACTTCGCATTTTCCTCAATAAACTGGCGGCGCGGTGGTACTTCATCCCCCATCAGCATCGAGAATACGCGGTCGGCTTCCATGGCGTCGTCGATGGTGACGAGGCGCAATATGCGGCGCTCAGGATCCATGGTGGTTTCCCACAATTGTTCGGCGTTCATCTCACCCAAACCCTTATAGCGCTGTACTTTCACACTGCTTTCATTGTTGCCGCCAAATTCTTCGATCGTCGCGCGGCGCTCCTCCTCATTCCAACAGTACCGCTCATTTTTACCCTTTTTGATCAGATACAGTGGTGGCGCAGCAATGTAAATGTTGCTGTTTTCGATCAGGGGTTTCATGTAGCGGAAGAAGAAGGTCAGAATCAAGGTGGTGATGTGGCTGCCGTCCACGTCGGCATCCGTCATGATGACCACTTTGTGGTAGCGCAACTTATTGATGTTGAGGACACGATCCCCATTGTCAGCCTCTTCGATGCTCACGCCCAAAGCGGTGAAAATGTTTTTGATCTCCTCGTTTTCGTAAATTTTGTGCTCCATGGCTTTTTCCACGTTCAGGATTTTACCCCGTAGTGGCAGAATGGCCTGGATGTGGCGGTTGCGGCCTTGTTTGGCAGTACCACCCGCCGAGTCCCCCTCGACGAGGAAAACTTCACTCTCGTGTGGGTCTTTGGAAGAGCAGTCAGCCAGTTTACCAGGCAAACCCCCACCTGCAAGTACGTTCTTGCGCTGAACCATCTCGCGGGCCTTGCGGGCAGCGTGCCGGGCGGTAGCCGCCAGAATGACCTTATCCACGATGCGCCGGGCTTCGCGGGGGTTTTCTTCACAGAAGTTTTTCAGCACGTCCCCTACACATTGAGAGACGATGGAAGTCACTTCGGAGTTGCCCAATTCACCTTTGGTTTGGCCCTTGAACTGTGGTTCGGGAACTTTTACCGATACCACGGCGGTCAAACCTTCGCGGAAGTCTTCGCCAGAGATTTCTTCTTTCAGCTTTTTAAAAGCCCCAGAATCTTCTCCGTATTGTTTGAATACCCGCGCCAGAGCCGAGCGGAAGCCCCGTACGTGCGTTCCCCCTTCCCGGGTGTGAATGTTGTTGACGTAAGAGTAGATGTTCTCCTGGTAGGACTCGTTGTAGATCATGGCAACTTCCACTTCTACATCGTCCCGGCGCGTCATCACATAGATGGGTTGTTCAATCAATGACTTTTTCGCTCCATCCAAGTAACGGACAAACTCCTGCAAACCACCTTCTGAGAAGAATGATTCAGCTTTGCCTGTTCTTTCATCGAGCATGCTGATGTGCAAGCCCTTGTTCAGGAAAGACAACTCTTTGACCCTGCGTACCAATGTTTCGTACTCGTAAACGAGGGTTTCAAAGATGGTTGCATCAGGCCGGAAAGTAATGATTGTACCCGTTTTATCGGACTCGCCAATCACTTTTACGTCAGCCAATGGTTTACCTTTGGCAAATTCCTGTACAAAAATCTTGCCTTCGCGGTGTATCTCAGCCCTGAGGTAATCAGAAAGTGCGTTGACGCAGGAGATACCCACGCCGTGCAGACCACCCGATACCTTGTAGGTGTTTTTGTCGAACTTCCCACCGGCGTGCAGTACGGTCATGACCACTTCCAATGCTGATTTTTGCAGCTTGTGGTGCATGCCTGTGGGGATGCCCCGGCCATTGTCCTTTACTGTAATCGAATTGTCAGCGTGTACAATCACTTCGATGTGGCTACAATACCCTGCAAGGTGTTCGTCAATAGAGTTATCGACGGCCTCCCAAACCAAGTGGTGCAAACCTTTTGTATCGGTGCTGCCAATGTACATCCCCGGCCTTTTGCGGACGGCCTCTAAACCTTCGAGTGCCTGGATGTTATCCGCGCCGTAGTCATCGGCGCTATTTGAATCCTGTAGATTCTCTTGCGTCTCTTTTACCATATCCATCTTGCAAAGATACGGAAAAACTACGGGATTTAGAAGAAAAAAATGAACAAAAATTTGGATTGTATGAATTTTAATTATTTGAAAATCAATTATTTATAGTTTATTGTTCTGCATTTTGTATTCAATGTTCTTTTTCACGGCTTTCCGTGCGGTGAAATGAGGTGTTTAATAATTGTTTATTTTTGTGCAAGACTAATAAATGAATGGATGGAGTGGCAGATTGAAAATTTGGCAGCGCTTCCCCACTACAGTCAAAAACTCCTGGAAAATTTTCCTGATCGGCGGGTTTTTGCGTTTACGGGCGAAGTTGGAGCGGGCAAAACGACCTTTATTCAAAACATCTGTAAGCACTTAGGGGTTATTCAGGTAGTAAGCAGCCCTACTTTTGCGCTGGTCAATGAATATGTTTACACGGAAGCCTCAAGTGGCCTCCCGCAGTCGGCTTATCATTTGGACTTGTACCGTTTGCGGAGCATCGAAGAAGCTTTGGACATCGGGGTAGAGGACTATTTGTACAGCGGAAATTATTGTTTTGTGGAATGGCCCGAAATCATTGAACCCCTATTGCCAGAAGGCACCTTGCAGATTCATTTTGAAATGCTGAGCGATTCCCAACGAAAAATGCTAATTTTGTAAAAACAAAAGCGAGGCAAAGTCGGGCTAGTTTCAGCCGGGCCTCTACTCGTTTTACTTCCTGAACTATGAGTGGTGGAAAAGAAGGAAATGGCGGAACGGCCATCGCTATACCCAAGTCTTTGACGGACTTCCAATACCAAACCCAACCCGAAACGCTGGATATTCAGCAAAAGTCGGAGAAGTTGTTCATTGGGGTATCCAAGGAAAGTACGCTCCAGGAAAATCGGGTAGCGCTGGTTCCATCTTCAGTGGCGATTCTAGTGGGTTATGGGCACCGCGTAGTGGTTGAAACTGGCGCAGGGGAAAAAGCACATTTCACCGATCATCAGTTCTCAGAAGCTGGAGCAGAAATTGCCCACAGCAAGGAAGAGGTTTTTCGCGCCAAAATTTTGTTGAAAGTAGCTCCACCTACTCTGGCCGAAATTGAGTTGATGCACCCCAACCAAATCCTCATTTCGCCACTCCACCTGCCCATCATTTCCGGGGAATACATCAACAAACTCCGCCAAAAAAGGGTCATTGCCCTGGCCATGGAATACATCAAGGACGACCTGGACAACTTCCCCGTCGTGCGTACCATGAGCGAGATGGCGGGCATTCGAGCCATGCTGACCGCAGCAGAATTGTTGACCAGTACTGGTGGGGGTAAAGGAATCCTGCTTGGCGGTATCTCCGGGGTGCCCAGTGCCAAAGTGGTCATTTTAGGTGCGGGAATTGTAGCCGAAAACGCCACTCGGGTAGCCCTAGGGCTTGGTGCTGAAGTGCGGATTTTTGACAACAACATCTACAAACTCAAACGCCTACAAAATCAGGTAGGCCGCCAATTGTATACCTCCTCTATCGACCCTTTTTATCTGCGGGAAGAATTGTTGACAGCGGATGTGGCCATTGGGGCGATCCATTCCAAGAGTGGTCGTGCACCCGTGATTGTGAGCGAAGAAATGGTGTCGCGGATGCGCCCAGGCGCGGTGATTGTGGATGTGAGTATCGATCAGGGTGGTTGTTTTGAAACCTCTCGTGTCACTTCGCTGGATAAACCGACCTTTATCGAGCACGGAATCATTCATTATTGTGTGCCAAATATTGCCTCACAGGTGCCACGTACAGCGTCGATGGCGATTAGCAATATACTGACTTCCATTTTGTTGCGTTCAGGTTCTACGAGCAGCATCGAACATTTGTTGTTCAGCAATCCAGGCCTACGCCATGGGGTGTACACCTACAAGGGTTGTTTGTGCAATGAATATTTGAGTGAACGTTTTCAGATCAAGTATACGAATCTGGATTTGTTGATTACGTCGCATTTTTAGGCAGACGACTCTTTGGCAGGAAAGGTTATTTAAATAATTCGGAAAGATTTACTTCAAAACCGGGTAGCACAGTGCCTCCACTCAGTACCTGATCAAACGGTACTTCTTCTTCCTGCCCATCAGCATGATACACGGTGGTCCTTTGTAGCATTGGATCGATCAACCAGGCAAGTTGGCAGCCACAGTCGATGAACTCGGCAATTTTTTCTTGAATGGGCTTCAAAGCGTCACTTTTCGAGCGAATCTCCGCGATGAAATTGGGAACTATGGGCGCGAATACCTCTTGTTCGGCTGAACTGAGGGCATTCCATTTTTCGAGCGGTACCCAAGCGGTATCGGGGCCATAGGTGGCACCATTGGGCAGTTTGAATCCTGTGGAGGAATCAAAAACTTCGCCAAGATTGTCTTTAAAGTTCCAAATGCTTAGAGCAGTGGTGAATCTCGCATTTCGAGCACCCGTTTTAGATCCAGTTGGTGACATGATGATGATTTCTCCTGCGGCGTTGCGCTCAATTCTTAAATGTCCATTGGCCAGACAAAATTCAAAAAACTCGGCATCACTCATGGTGATTCCTGGAAAGCTAAGTCTCAACGTTCCCTCAAATTGGTTGGCAATGGCAGTCATAGTGGATGCTTTGGAACAAAAATAGGGGTTTTTAAGTAGTTTTTCAAGCTCAATACTATGAAAGGCTTACTGCGAATGGCTCTATTTAAACAGTTTTTCCCACTGTCCTATCAAACCAGACATCTTCGTAATCATCCGTCACCAAAAATCGCCAGTCCGGCGGAAATCCTTAATATTTGAGTACTGAATCATTCCATTCTCCTAAATGGGAGACGTCTTCCCCCTCTCTATCTTAGACCTTTTCTAAATAACCCCTAAAAATTCCGCCTTCCTTGTATTTTCCCAAAAAAATGACTTGATTTGATGATCCAACAAAATAAAATTCTCGTATCTCCTTTTGTTAAAGAGATACACTCCTTTTAACAAGAGTTTTCTTTTGCCTGGGATCGCCATTTTCGCAAGACACAAATTACCATAACCTATGTCAGTAAAAATTTCAGTAAGCATCAACGGAAAAAAATACACCAGTGAGGTAGAACCTCGCCAGTTGCTGGTGTACCACCTCCGCGAGGCTTTGGGACTTACGGGATCGCACGTAGGCTGCGACACCAGTAGTTGCGGAGCCTGTACGGTACTGGTGGACGGCCAGGCCGTAAAATCCTGTACCACCCTGGCCGCACAGGTCGATGGGTGTAACGTGATCACGGTGGAGGGTCTGGCCAAAAACGGCAGCCTGCACCCCATTCAGGAAGGCTTTAAAGAAGAACATGGCTTGCAGTGTGGGTTTTGCACCCCGGGCATGATCATGGCCGCCGCCGATTTGTTGCAAAACAATCCAGATCCTTCCGAAACCGAAATCCGGCACGCACTCGAAGGCAATTTCTGCCGCTGTACCGGGTACCACAACATTGTCCGCTCGATCCAGTGGGCCGCTAATAAATTAAAAGAAACCAACGCAGCAGTACTATGACATACATCGGTCAATCCGTAAAGCGCGTTGAAGACAAGCGCTTTACCACGGGCAAAGGCAAATATACCGACGACATCAAACTCGTCGGGATGACCCACGCCCACATTGTGCGCAGCCCTTATGCCCACGCCATCATCAAGAGCATCGATATCGACACAGCCCTGGCTCACCCCGGAGTGGTTGCGATATTCACGGGCAAAGACATCGCCGCCGCTGGCATCAACGGCGTTCCCGCTGGCTGGCAGGTCAATTTCAAAGACGGCACCACTATGAAGGAGCCGCCCCACCCCCTTTTGGTGGCCGATCGGGTCAAACACGTGGGTGACGGCATCGCCGTGATCATCGCTGAAGACCTGGCTACCGCCCGCGACGCCGCCGACCTCATCGAAATCGACTACGAGGTACTGCCCGCCGTGACCAATCCCGCTGAGGCCGTCAAAGCCGGAGCACCGCAGGTACACGACAATGCCCCCAACAACATTTGTTTTGACTGGGAATTGGGCAACCCCAAGGCTGAAGTGGATGCTGCTATTGCGGCATCACACCACGTGACTCGCCTAGATTTGGTCAACCAACGGATGGCCCCCAATGCCATCGAACCGCGCTCAGCAATAGGACACTACGACGATTCCAAGGACAAGTTCACCTTGTATACTACGTCACAAAACCCCCACTTGACCCGTTTGCTCATGTGTGCCTTTGTACTCGGCATTCCCGAACACAAGGTGCAGGTCATCGCGCCCGACGTAGGCGGAGGTTTTGGTAGCAAAATTTTCCACTACATCGAAGAAGCGCTGGTGATTTGGGCTTCTAAACAAATTGGTCGCCCCATCAAGTGGACTTCCACCCGCAGCGAAGCCTTCCTCACCGACGCGCATGGCCGCGATCACGTGACTACCGCAGAGATGGGTTTTGACAAGGAAGGCAAGGTCACCGCCCTGCGTGTGAGCACCTTTGCCAACCTGGGCGCTTACATTTCTACTTTTGCACCCGCAGTACCTACTTATTTGCATGGTACGCTCTTGCAAGGATTGTACACCACGCCCAAAATCCACGTGGATGTCACGGCTGTGTTTACGCATACCAACGCGGTGGATGCTTACCGTGGTGCAGGTCGCCCGGAAGCAACTTACCTGCTGGAGCGCCTGATGGACACCGCCGCACTGGAAATGGGCATGGATCCCGCTGAGCTGCGCTTCAAAAACTTCATTCCTGCCTTTGACGGGGTAACCCAACCCGGGTACCAAACCCAGGTCGCCCTACAATACGACAGTGGCAACTACGAACCCGTGCTGGAACGTGGTCTGGAAATGGTGGGCTACGAGAATTTCCGCAAAGAACAGGCCGAAGCCCGCAAAAATGGCAAACTCCTGGGCATTGGTTTTTCCACTTACATCGAGGCTTGTGGCATTGCGCCATCTGCTGTAGTAGGTGCTCTAGGCGCACGTGCTGGTTTGTACGAATCGGCTCAGGTACGCGTACAACCCACGGGCAAAGTGAGCGTATTTACGGGCTCCCACTCCCACGGGCAGGGGCACGAGACCACCTTTGCACAAGTAGTGGCCGATCGTTTGGGGATTGCCATGGAGGACATCGACATTGTACATGGCGATTCTGACTCCGTCGCTTTCGGGATGGGGACTTATGGTTCGCGCTCCCTGGCGGTAGGTGGCAGTGCCATCGTGAAGAGCATCGATAAGGTGTTGGAAAAAGGGGCTAAAATTGCTGCCCACAAACTCGAAGCGGCCGAGGAAGACCTTGAATACGCCGGTGGAAGATGGACGGTAAAGGGCACCGATAAGAGCATTGGTTTTGGTGACATTGCGCTCACAGCATATGTGCCACACGATTATCCAGCGGGTCTGGAACCCGGCCTGGATTTCTCCAGCTTTTATGATCCTGCCAACTTTACCTATCCCTTCGGTTGCCACATTGCCATAGTGGAGGTGGATGCCGATACGGGCAAGGTGACGCTCAAACGTTTCATCGCTGTTGACGACGTAGGCAATGTAATCAACCCGATGATCGTGGATGGACAAATCCACGGTGGTTTGGCGCAGGGCATTGGTCAGGCCATGCTGGAAGGGGTCGCTTACGATGCGGAAGGCCAGTTGATGACGGGCTCCTTCATGGATTACGCCATGCCACGCGCGGATGATTTACCCTCTTTTGAAATTGATCGCAAAGTAACTCCTTGCCCGCACAACCCACTGGGTGTAAAAGGCGCGGGGGAAGCAGGTTGTATTGGTTCTACCCCAGCGGTAGTAAATGCCGTGATGGACGCTTTGACGCCCTTCGGCATCATCAAGAACCTGGAAATGCCAATGACCCCGCAACGGGTTTGGCGAGCAATGCATCAAAAATAAATTTAAAAAGATGATTCCTGCAAATTTCGAATACCACCGCGCTGGATCAGTTGATGAAGCATTGAGCTTGTTGGCCCAGCCGGACGTTTATACCAAAGTTTTGTCGGGAGGCCACAGTCTGATTCCCGCGCTCAAACTGCGCCTGAGCCAGCCTGGAGCACTCGTCGACATTGCGCGCATCGCTGAATTGCGCTATATTCGCCAGGATGGCAATTACATCCTAATCGGCTCAACCAGTACCCACAAGGACATTGCCAACTCGGCCCTCCTGGCTCAGCACATTGCGATGTTGCCCGAGGCTGCGGGCTTGATCGGTGATCCCCAGGTGCGCAACGTGGGCACCATCGGAGGTAGCATTGCCCACGCCGATCCCGCTGCGGATTGGCCCGGTGTATTGCTGGCTGCTGATGCGGAGATTGTGTTGCGCAGCCAAGCGGGCAGCCGCACCTTGGCTGCTCAGGATTTTTTCCTGGGTTTTTACAGTACTGCGCTGCAAGAGGGTGAAATCGTAACCGAAATTCGGGTACCGATTCCCGCCGCAGGCACCAAATCGACCTACCAGAAGTTTATGCAACCGGCTTCTCGCTTTGCGATTGTGGGTTGTGCTGCCGTGGTACAGGTCAGCAATGGTACTTGCAGCAAGGTTCGGGTAGCGTTCAATGGCGTAGCTGATGCCTGTTTCCGTGATGTGAATGTGGAAAATGCGCTGGCAGGCAAGGCCCCTACGGCTGAAAACATTGCCGCTGCTGCTGCTCAGGCGGCACAAGGGGTATCCATCCTGAGTGACCACTACGCTGCGGAGGATTACCGCAAACACCTGGCGGAGGTGTACGCCAAGCGAGCTTTGACAGTTGTGGCCGGATGATTTGATTGAAGAATCTTTATTGCCAATACGGGCGGCGGCGGGTTTTCTCGTCGCCGTTTTTTTATTTTTATATTAACCTTCGTAAAAGGAGAAAACGCCTCAGTGAAAATGACGGATTACTAAGCCGAGGTTGGAGAGATGACGGAAGTAGATAAACTTGACGGAAAATTAGAAAAAATGCTTAACCACAAATTGTTAACTACCTACGGCTTCAAAGCGGTTTTACTCCTTTGCTTATCCTGCTGTTGCTTAAATACATCAGCCCAAAATAAGCCTATCCTGAATCTCGCACTGAATCAAACCTACCGCATCAATTGCCGCAATGTTTACAATCAAGATTATCAATATTCCGGCTATAATGAAAACATCAAACACGTTGAAAAGACCTTTTGGGAAATAAAAGTCATTCAAAAAACCAGCCAAAGCCATTTATTGGAAGTACGTTGTACAAGGAGATACATCCACGTTCCCAGCCTCAATGACGCCATAGATTCGGAATATTTGACCCAACAAGACCGTCAAAGTTATTGGTATAGCTACGGAGCAAATATTTCAAATAGCAAGATGTATTGGCGGGTGAACACAGAAGGGCGAATCACCCACAGTTATCTCAAAAATCCACTTGTCGAAAAAACAAAAGAATCACTCAAGTCGCGAAAAGACTCGGTGTGGATATTTCCTTATTTTGGACCTGTCCAAAAGACTAAACACTACTGCGTCGTAAATTGGGAACAACCGATCAATGATTATGCTCACGTGGTGCCCATTGCCTTTCTCCACTATGGACGTGACGCATTTTATTACCGATACGGAAAACACCTGCCTAAGGGTTGGGAAGAAACCAAAGCTTACGTTACTCGGCGCTTGCCTTTGGATTTTTCCTATCGCGATTACCCTTCGTTAAAAACTAAGCTTGAGCTTCAAACTGACACGGGGACATTTACGGCTGCCAATAAAATCGAGTTCATTTTCGACCGCAAAACCGGATGGCCATTGAATGGGAAAAGCCACTTGTTTGGCAATATGCTGTATTATAAAAGCCCTGAACAGGAAACAAAGACCCCTCAAGAAGAAGGATGGAGTAACTACATCAATTATCCTGGGTCGGGCTATAATGCTAAAATACCTCGTTTTGAAGACGCTGCACGCGCTCATAAGGATGAATTTTTATCTGCTTTACAAAATCTGAAGAAGGACGAGCCTGTTTTAGGCAATGAGTTGTACCTACAATTTTATTGGGGTTTACACTATCGTTATGCTCATGTTTTGCTCCAAAACTGGGATATTTACGACAAAATAGGTGATAAACCTTTAGGAGATGAACCTCCTTTTATGGCTATGATTGACACTTTATCTACTGTGAATGATGTTGCGATGCAGCAACCCATCTTTACGCAGTACTTGTTGAGTCTGCTTTATTACCGCATCGGCAACCTTGCCGCAGGGGCTAATACAAAGAAAGTTGTAAAAAGTGAAAAAAGCCTCAACGAACGCTTTACGCTGGCGGGTTTGATGTACAAAGGTATGCCCAGATTTTTGGCTCAATCCGCCATACTTCAGGAGGCTTTTGAACATGGTTTAGAACTGGCGGCAATCAAACCCGTTTATGAAGCTTTTGCTGTGCAATATGGACAAACGAAAGCAGCTGAAAATTTAAAAAAACTATACCAGAACAGCCTGAATTCTGAGCCTGGAAAACCTTTTTTGACCTTTAGTGGAACAGATGAAAAGGGTCAAATCGTACTTAGTTCAGCTTTCAAGGGTAAAAAGGCAATAATCCACCTCTTTGATGAAACCCTCGATCCGGGGATTAGCCCGTATGAAATTGATTTGTGGAAACTCAAAAAGGCCTACCCGCAGCTTCAGGTTATTCACCTTGGCCTTGTTTCTGATTATCAAAAGCAGCAGGAATTGTACAAGGCGTTTAAACACCACAACAATGGTAAATTTGTTTTTGTCAACCAAGCTCAGCTTATTGCCCAGGTCAGAGCACAACTCAACTGGGACAACATACGAACTGGAACATACAATCGCGTTTACCTCATTGATGAAGATTGGAAAATTTATGACTACCTATTACGGTCAACTGACAACAATGTCGCTGCATTAAATGAGCAATTTGCGGAGAAAGTACCGCTGTTTCTCAAACAAGCGCCTCCTGATCGCTACAAAGCCATCAAAAAATGGGCCTGGAATAGCCTTCGGGTGCTGGTAACCGTTTTCCTGAGTTGGTGGCTTACCGGTCTGTACATTCGGCGCAGGGAACGCATCCGACGTCAGCGGCTTGAAATCCAATTACAGGCCATTCGAGCCCAGCTCAACCCGCACTTTGTATTCAATACCATGAATGCCATTCAACATTTGATGTTGTCTCAAAAAACGGAAAAAGCCCAGGAATACCTGGCCGAACTGGGTGGTTTGATGCGCAGTGTATTGAACTTGACCAAAGATGAGTTGGTCAGTATCCATGAAGAATTGAACATCGTCCAGCAGTATTGTAAGTTGGAGGCTTTGCGGAAGGATTTTGAGCTGAGTATAAAAATTGACCCACAAATTGACCCTTACAATACCCTGATTCCACCGATGGTCTTGCAACCTTTGGTAGAAAATAGCATTGTGCACGGCTTTTTACCCTTAACGGAAAAAGGCCAATTGGAAATTGAAATACAAAAAAATGATCAATTTATCGAAATTTGGGTGAGGGACAACGGTATTGGGTTGGAGTTGGCACAAGACCGAGGATCAAAGGGATTGCAAAAAAGCCTGGAACTCAATCGCCAACGTCTCCAGTTGATGTACAAAGGTAAAGCACGGTTCAGCCTCAAAGCTCGGGCATCAGGCCAAGGCGTTGAGGCATTGATTCAATTGCCCATCGAAAGTTGAATAAGTGATGTACAGCGCCATAATTATTGAAGATGAGTACCACAACCGGGAATTATTGCGCAACCTTTTGCAGCAGTATGCCCCGGATGTGAACATATTGGCAGAGGCGGACAGTATCCAAACTGCTCAACAGTTGCTCCGGGAAAATCAACCAGATTTGATTTTTCTGGACATCGAATTGCCCGATGGGAAAGGGTTTGATTTGTTAAAAGCGACGCCCAATCTAGACTTTGAGGTCATCTTTACTACGGCCTACGATCACTATGCCTTACATGCCATTCGCTTCTGTGCTTTGGATTATCTGTTGAAGCCACTTAAAATCACCGAACTACAAGAGGCGCTTCAAAAAGCGCGGCGCATGCTGGAACAGAAAAATGAGAACCTGCGGCTAAAAGAACTCATCCAAAACCTCAACAAGCCGCAACAACCCAAACGTCTTGCCTTGGCAACGGGTGAAAAATTGGAATTTGTCTCCTCGGATCAAATCATTCGTTGCCAGGGCGAAAACAATTATACTCGGTTTTTTTTGCTGGATGGTCGCCAGATTTTGGTTTGCCAGACCCTGCGTGAATACGAAGATTTGCTCAAGCCACAAGGCTTTGTTCGGGTACATCAATCCAATTTGGTCAATGTCAATCAGGTGAAATCTTTCGTCCGTTCCGATGGTGGCTATCTGGAGCTGGTAGATGGAAGTAAAGTGCAGGTGGCAAGGACTCGAAAAGAGGAACTGCTGCGCGCTTTGATGAAGAATTAGGTATTCACATTATGCAGCGAAGCTGTCAACTCAGTAATGAGAGTCGAGTAAAATATTTTTAATTGCAATGCGGATTGGGGTAGGTGTGCTCGTCGCCATTTTTTTGTTTTATCAATCACAAGCGATCCCAAATAAGTCAATCCCACTTGCCCAGCGCATTTTGACTTTGTTCTCTTCCTCCAATTTAAAAATCCGCCGAGTGGGAAACAGACAAGGCGAGTTTTTATCATAATACCAACGAAAATCATCATCATAAACCAAAAAATAATTCTCGTTGTAAGCAAATTGAACGGGAAGGATTTCATCTTTATAATCCACTCGTGACATCCAAAATTTATGGTAGAGCAATAAATCTTTTTGAAAAGCAGGTTCGTTGGAATATTTCAGATCCAGAAATTGTTTGCTGGCGATGAGGGGCTGCCCAAATTGAGTGGTGTCCACATCGGTCAATCCAATTGTCAGCAATACATAACAATCATCGTAACTGTACAAAACCTCGGTTATGGTACTTTTTGTGACGCCTTTGGTGCAATAGACATAAAAAGAGGTAGTAGTATCAGTCTTTAATAAAGCTGTTTCCAGGTTTTTGGATTTTTTAAAGTCAAAATAATTATTGTCTATTTCACTTTGATCGCTCTTGACGAACTTCCAAAAAATACTGTCGATAAAAGGGTAATTCCCGCCATCTCCAATTTCGATGGCAATTGCCAGATGGTTTTTTGAAAACCTGAAAACAGGGAAAAATTCGTCGACATCCGTCCAGTGTTGGATCGATTTTGATTTGCTCTTATTTGCATTTGGGCCATAAAGCGTAGTGTCAAACTGGTAAAACTCGAATTGAACTGGTATACCAGGTTTCAGGGGTTTTACTACTTGTTCATCTACGGCTTCGTCGGTAAAATATTCTTTGGGTGGAGGAGTCGATCCTGGTTGATTGGAACAGGCCAGAATACTAAACAGGCATAAAATGAAGAAGTAATACTTATGGGGCATAACGGAATTATTTAAGAGGTTAAAAATTTAAATTCCGGGTTAACTGCATTGATAATAAATACGGTGCGACTTCTCCGAAGTCGTAAAAAAATCATTTGCTACAAATCTTTCTACAAATGTGCGACTTCTCCGAAGTCGATCCAATGACTTCGGAGAAGTCATACATTTGTAGAAAATGTCGGCGATTTGGTTAGGGTTTTACGACTTCGGAGAAGTCGCACATAGGTGGCTAAATAATCCAAAATTCATTAGGGTCGTAAATCGTTAGCCATCTGTAAGTTCGTTTATTGTGCCGATAAGTACCACAACACCTCCATCGCCTGCTCTGCATCCTTTTTATCCACAAAAATATGGTCGTGGTAGTACCCTGCCACCACATTACAGCTTATGCCTGCATCCGCCAAGGCATTGGAAAAGGCTGCGGTGAGCCCCACGGCGTCGAGTGCAGAGTGTACCGTGAGCGTGATCCAGGCCGCTACGAAGGAATAGTCGAGTTGCCATTGATCTGCCAGCGATTTGGTAAGGATAAGGGTAAAACCTTCGGTTTCTTTAAAAAAAGACAGGATTTGATCGGTCGGAATGCCGTTCAGATCGGCAACAGTACAAAACACATATTCACCCTCGTTCAAGGTGGGGTGCATGGTTTTTAGCAACTGAACGAGGTTTTTTTCTCCTGGCATAATTATCCAGTTCGGTACTCCAAGCCGTGCAGCCTGGAATACCGAATTTTAATTTTTTATCAATCAACTAAACAAAGACTGCAGCTTCATTGCCACACCCATGTCGCCTTTGATTTTTACTTTGCCACCCATCACTGCCATCATGGGGTTCAGGTCACCGCTGCGCAACTTATTGAGGGTTTCGAGGCTGGTGATGATGGTACAATCGGCCTCTTTGTCTGCGTTGCTGATGTTGGCGGTAGGGCCGCTCAGGTCTAGAAAAACGATGCCTTCATCAAATTGAAACTTGAGGGTTTTGCCGATGGAGGGTGCCTTGTCGGCAAGTGCCTTGAATTGGCCAGTAATTTCTTCTAGCGTCATGATGATTTTTTTGTTGAAGAAGCTGTTTGAATTTATATCGCGGGCTGCAAAGGGCCTATTTTGGGTCAAATTTCGTTCCGAAAATGCTCATTTAGCGCTGCTAAACTCCGCTTTTCGTGCCTCATTTGACCCAAAATAGCCTCCTTTTCGCTTCCGCGATATAAATTCAAACAGCTTCTGAGCGAATTTTCGCTGCAATATACAGGGAAAATCTAATTGTTGTCTTCTACGGTAGTCAATATTTCCAGCGCATTGGTGTAGGTTTCCTGCATGGCAGTGGCGTTGGCCTGTCCGGCGAAGAGCGCCATCTCGCAGTTTTGCAGGAGCTTTTGCAAGCGTTCTACGAGTTCAGGTTGTACGTTCAGTTGTGCCAATGCGGCGGTAATTTTTTCTTTCGACCAGTCCGCCTTGGGGATTTTCAACTTGTCGCCCAAATACCCCAAAATGGCCTTTGATACGGCGTCGTAAAAATCGCGGCTTTGATTGGCCACGAGGTGCCGTTCAGCTTGATTGAGATGCCCCAGCGCAATTTTGCGGGCGTTTTTTTGCAAACGAACCTCATCGCGGCGCTCTTTGCCCAACAAGCGCAAGTATTGGTACAAGCGACCGCCACCCCAAACGAGGAAAGGTGCCAAGGCAAGAATCCAAAAGATTGGGTTGATGAACAATGGTTCGTGGCCTTTGCTCAGACTCGTTATGGCCTTGAGTGGCTGCAAATCGCTGCCTTCCTCCAGGCCGGAGCTATTGTTTTTGCCCCCATTCCCACTGCCTTGCCGCACGTTGATGGTGTAAGAATAATCCTTGAGGGTTTCGTACTGTTTCGATTCGGCATTGAAAAAGGAAAACTCGGGTTGAATCGTGAATTTACCCGCTTTTTTAGGCATGATCAGGTATTCGATGGCCTTGCGTGATACCCGCAGGCCTGCGGTTTCACTGGCTTCCTCCCCAATCGTTTTGGGATCGTATACATCAAAAGCCTCGCCCAGGTTGAGTTGGGGTGCACGTACCCGTTTCATGTCGCCATCGCCGGTGAGGGTCAGACGCAGGGTCAGTGCATCGTCGGTAGTTACCTCGGTACGGTTGATGACGCTGCTCATGTTGAAAATGCCCACGCCGCCACTAAAGCTGGCCGGGGCACCCGAGGGTAGTGGTTTGACCAGCAGCGAAACGGCCTCGGTGCGCAAGGGCACCCGCCGGATTTCGGCACCAAAGGTAAGTCCGGTCAGTGGGTCGGGTCTGCCACCTGCTACAACTGCCACCTGCAAGGTAGCGGGTTCGATGTTGAGTTTACCTTCCTTCTGCGGGTATAAGGCAATGCTGCGCAAAATGCGGGTATTGTAACGCACGCCGCCCACAATTTCTTCTTCCATGTGGGAATCGGGGTGCTGAATGTCTTCTACATAAAAACCAACGTAGTCAGATTCTTCTACAAAATTGAAATTTTCGAGATCGACCCGGGTAAAGACCTTGTAATCGAGCCGAACCTGCTGGCCCAGGTAGGCTTCACGGGCATTCAAAATGGCTTTGACGAACAATTCTTCCCCCTGCTGAGCCTTGCTGGTTTTGCCTACATTTTCGTTTTTCACCACCTCGACCGTCACGCTGTTGCTGCGCATGATTTTGCCATTGACCTCCATGCTGGCGGGGCCAAAAGTAAAAGTGCCTATTTTTTTGGCTTGCAGGGCATAAGCAAAAGACATTTCGCTGGACATGCGCCCATTGATGATGGTGGTGCTGGCGCTGCGGGAAGGGCCAGAAATGAGGGTAAAAGCATTACCAAAAGAAGGGGCCTTAAAATTGGTGCCTTCAGCATTGCTCAGGGCAAAGGTGACTTCAAAAAAACTACCTTCAAGCACCTGCTTGGCGTCGGCAAAGGCTCGAAATTCTGGTTTGTCGCGTTGAGCCCAGCTTAAGGTGCTGCCAAGTAGCAGACAGCATAAAAGGCTAATCATTCTAAGTAGGCTCATGGATCTTACAACTTGTAGGTTTTGCGCTTTTTCTTGGGGTCTTCGGTCGGCTGAGGAACGGGGTTGCCCCAGTAATCGCGAAGACCGGGCAGGTCACGAAAGGAGGGAAAATTGCGATCAAGGCCAAAAAAGTCATCTTTTGCTTCCTTTTCGCGAGGGTTAACTTTGATGCCTGCTGGATTGGGCCATACCTGTACTTCGAGTGCTTTGGTTTCCAGTGTCTTTCCATTGACTTCAATACTGGCGGGGGGAATGAAAAAGGAACCCGTTTCTTTGGGCTGGATGTAAAAACTGTACTCGGTGGTATGGCTAACTTGCCCATTGGCCATCGACATGCTGGAGAAAGTATTCGGCCCGCTGACCAACACAAAATGAGGCTCAAAATCAGGCGCGCTGAACTTGCGCCCCTCCGCGTTTTCGAGTTTAAAACTCACTTTGATTTCATTGCCCAACAGGATCGAGTCGCTGCTTACCTTGACGCTAAATTTAGCATCCTTCTGGGCCATCATTGCAGTGCTAAAAAGCAGTGCGAGTGTGTAGAAGATCAGATTGCGCATATGAATGTTTTTTTGTGGCTATCAGCAATGAGCAGTCAGCAATGAGCAGTCAGCTGTCAGCCTGCTGAGCGCTCTTAGCTGATTGCTCATTGCTGATAGCTGTTTTACCAATCCTTTCCCGACTTCGGCCTTCCCTGAGCCCTTTTCATTTTTCCTTGCACCTTTCGTTCTTCCTCATCCATGATTTTCAGCAGGTTTTGGGCTTCTTTTTGGCTGAGGTTGGGTGGTGGGGCCTGTTCCTGGCGTTCCTGGGGTTGGCCTTGACTTTGTTGGGGATTTTGATTCTGTTTGGGCTCCTGGTTGGGCTTTTGGCCTTGATTGGATTGGGGTTGTTGTTGGTTTTGGTTCTGGTTTTTATCGTCGTCAGAAGAAGAACGTTGTTTTTGTTGTTCTTCTTGCTTTTTGCGTTGCTGAGCCAGGGCTAGATTGAACTTGGTTTCTTTGTCGTTGGGGTTCAGGCGCAGGGCTTGTTTGAAGGCATTGATGCTTTTGTCCAGTTCATTGAGTTGAAAAAGGGTGTTGCCCAGGTTGTGGTAGGCTGCGGCTTTATCCGTAGGGGTAGTCGCTTTTTTTGCCGCATTTTCATACCGCGTGAGGGCTTCCTGGTAGCGTTTTTGCTGGTAGATGGAGTTGCCGAGGTTGTACTGGCCTTGGGGACTGTTTTTGCGCTCCAGGGCTTTGCGGTAATTGCTTTCCGAGTCGGCATAGCGCTGCTCCAGGTATTCCTGATCTCCTTTGCGCAACCATTGGTGCGCCGTTTGAGCCAGCAACCCATTCGCCAATCCCAAGAATGAACAGCACAATAACAAACCGATGGTTCTCATGAATCTGCTTTTAACTCTCCTTTAAACAGGCGCTTAGTCAAAGATGTTTTTGTCCGTCGCCGGTAATGCACCAAAAACTCCCCCAACAAGAAGCCAATGCCCAACAATAAAAAGAGCTGAAAATGGCTGCGGTATTCCGAAACGACCCGTTGTTCATACTCGCGTTTTTCTACTTTTTGCAATTTGTCCATCAAGGCGTCGATCAGTGCATCGCTTTGGGTATTGAGGCGGAAAAAACTGCCGCCACCCAGGCTGGCCAATTTGCGCAGCACCCCGGCGTTGATCTTGGACAATACGGGTTTCCCACTGATGTCGCGTTTGTAATCGGCCATGCCATTTTCGTCCACAAAAGGTACAAAACCTCCCGCTTCGCTGCCAATGCCGATGGTAAAAATTTTCATGCCTGCCCGAGCTGCTTGTCGGGCCTGGCTTTCGGCGCGAGCTTCGTGGTCTTCTCCATCGGTAATGACCAGTACTACGCGATTACCATTGCTTTTGCTGGTGCTTTGTTGAGCAATTTCCAGCGCTTCACCGATCGAAGTACCCTGGCTGCTGATCATATCGGGATTGGCGCTTTGTAGGAGTAGACTTACGGCTTCGTAATCGGTGGTGAGTGGCACCTGCATGTAGGCTTCACCTGCGAAGAGGATGACTCCCAGGCGATTGCCGCTGAGTTTTTCAATCAGTTGCTGGCATAAGCGTTGAGCCTGGATCAGTCGGCTGGGCGCAATATCCTGGCACATCATACTTTGGGAGATGTCCAGGGCAAAAATGATGTCGATGCTTTGGCGGCGTACGGCCTGGGTTTTGGTACCCCATTGTGGATTGGCCAGGGCGATGATGATGAAAAACAGCCCAATGAGAAAAAGGATGTTTTTGTTGCGCAGGCGTACGGGCGAACGTTCGGGCATCAGGCGCTGGATCAGCTCAGGATTTCCCAGGCGGATCAGGGCTTTTTTGCGCGCATACGAAGCCCCCAGCATCAGCAGAACCAAGAGCGGCAGGATGGCTAAGGCGTACAAATAAATGGGATGCTCGAAGCGAAACATAGTGATTTAGTTAAACAAAAATTTATGGCAAACTCCTCAACCAAGTCTGGCGCAACACAAACTCGGCGAGCAGAAACAATAATCCAATAAACACCCAACGGTGAAATTCCTCGCTGTATTTTTTGATGCGGGTAACCTGAATTTCGGTTTTTTCCAATTGGTCGATGGTTTTGTAAATTTCGCGCAAATCCTGGTTGTTTTTGGCGCGAAAATATTTACCACCCGTCATTTTTGCGATTTCGCGCAGCAACTCTTCATCAATTTCGACCTGGGCATAATCCAAAAAGAAACTACCATCGCTAAGCCGGCTGACCGGCGTAAGTGCTTCTCCAATGGTGCCTACACCAATGGAATACACCTTGATGCCCAATTCTTTGGCCAATTCACCAGCGGTGAGGGGTTTGAAATACCCCACATTATTCACCCCGTCGGTGAGCAGGATGATCACCTTACTTTTGGATTTGCTGCTTTTGAGTCGGTTCACTGCTCCGGCCAAACCCATCCCAATGGCGGTGCCATCCTCCAGGTTGCCACATTCCAATTGCTCCAAAAAACCTTCCACAATTTTATGGTCGGTGGTGAGGGGGCATTGGGTAAACGCTTCCCCGGCGAAAACGACCAGACCAATGCGGTCGTGGGGGCGGCCTTTGACAAATTCAACCGCCATTTTTTTACTGACCTCCAGGCGGTTGGGCTCAAAATCCTGGGCCAGCATGCTACTCGACAAGTCCATCGAAAGCATGATGTCGATGCCTTCGGCCTTGATTTTTTCTTCTTTCAGTACCGATTGTGGGCGGGCTAGCGCAACAACCAAGGCAATAAAACCGAGTGCACGGAAAATGGGCAACCAACGCCGCAGTTTGGCCTTGAAGGTTTCTACACCCGCCACTCCTTGCAGGCTGGGCAGGGTCACTGCGGCATGCCGTTGCTTGTGTTGTTGCCAATACCACCTGGCGAGCAGGGGCAGCAACAGCAGCAGGAGAAAGAAATACGGGTGTAAAAATTTCATACGCTCAGAACTTGATGTATCTCTAGGAATGATGATGAAAATCCCGAAGGGATTGTATGTTTATAGCTCGTTTTTAGGATGATTTTCGCAATCCTGAAGGGATTGTATGTTGAAAAATATTCAACATACAATCCCTTCAGGATTGGTTCAAAATTTCAAATTACTGAAGCTATAAACATATATTCCCTTCGGGAATGGTATTTTACTTAAATTAAGAAACAGCTGTAGCGTCCTCTTCCTTCGTCTGTTCCACAAAAGTTTTGACGCTGTACAAAGCCTCCACATGAAAACTCAGGGGTGGTTCTGCTTTGGCAAATTTGACCAAATCCGCTGTTTGTAACATTTGCCGCAATTGTACCCGCCAGTCGTCGGGGACTCCAATGCTGCGCAGCGATTCGAGAATGTCATCAGTGGTTGACTCCAGTGCATGGATACCATAACGGCCTTCCAGGTATTCGCGCAGGATATAGGTCAGTTGGGTTTGGAACACGTTTACCTCACCGCCATCCAACAGATCGGATTGCTCCCGTGTCACCAACTTTTGCAGCGCCGTCTCGTGGGCAGGTGGAGGGGGCGGTGGTGGCAATATGACTGCGGGCTGCTGTTTTTGTTTGCGCCGCAGCAAGTAATAAATGCTAAAACCCAGCAATGCCAGCAGCGACAGGACGATCAAAGCTGGGAAAATAAAATCCGATACTTGAATCTCCTCGCGGTTGATGTCTTTGATGGCTCGCAGGGTGTCCCGCTCGGGGTTTACCGGGATCGAAACCACTTTGAGGGATAGGGCAACACCGGAACTGGCACTTTTAATCAAGCCATTTTCTTCAAAATCGATGGTAATGGGAGGAATCTGATAATTGCCGGCTTCAAAACTGGTGAGTACAAACTGCTGCTCCAGGATTTGCTGAGGCTCCTGAGCGACTGTGAGTAACGAACCACGGTTCACCAATTCTATTTTGGGCACCTGTTGCAATACCTCCTTGATTTTGACGAACTTGAAAGGGATCCTACTGGGCAAGCTGATGCGCACCGTCAAACGAACCTGATCCCCGATGAAGATTTCCTGGGTTTTGAGCTGCGCGGTTACGCTGACTTGAGCCTCAAGGCCAGTCAGGGCCAAAAAGCAAAACATGCTGCTCACCAAAACCAAACGCATCTTCGCTATCCTCATACGCCTGAACGTTTTTTGAAAAATTGATGCAAAGCAGTCGTATAAGACTCCGTGGTGAGGATGTCCAGCTTATCCGCGCCACATTTTAAGAAGGCATTGCGGTAATATTGGTAGTTGCGTTCGTACCAGTCGGCATAAGTAGCCCGTACTTTTGCGGAAGAGGTATCCACCCAATTGAGCGCGCCTGATTCTGAGTCAAGGGCATGTACCAGACCGATATTGGGCAATTGTGCTTCAGCCGGATCGGCAATGCGTACCCCTACCAGGTCGTGCTTGCGCGAGGCTACGCGCAATGGCTCTTCGTACCCTTGCCCCAAAAAGTCGCTGACCAAAAAGCAGATGCTGCGTTTTTTGATGATGCGTTGGAAATACTCCAGGGCTTTGTCAATGCGGGTACCCACCCCCTTAGGCTGAAAATCGAGCAACTCCCGGATGATGCGCAAAATGTGCTGTTTGCCCTTTTGGGCGGGGATGAACAATTCGATTTGGTCGGTAAAAAGGATCAGGCCCACTTTGTCATTGTTCGTGATGGCAGAAAAAGCCACCAGGGCGCTGATTTCGGTGATGATTTCGGATTTGAATTGCTCCACGGTGCCAAAAAGTGCCGAACGACTGATGTCCACCAGCAGGATCACCGTCAATTCTCGCTCTTCCTCAAAAATTTTGATGTGTGGCTCCCCCGTGCGGGCCGTTACGTTCCAGTCGATGTTGCGCACATCGTCGCCGTATTGGTAATTGCGTACCTCACTGAACGACATGCCCCGCCCCTTGAAGGCGCTGTGGTATTCACCCGAAAAGAGGTGTTTACTCAGGCCCTTCATCTTGATCTCGATCTTGCGGACTTTTTTGAGCAATTCGCTGGTCTCCATGTTTTGGGAGTTGAAAAGTTGGAAAGTTGAAGAGTTTAAAAGAACGACACTTCGGCTTCGCTCAGCGACCGTTCTTTTAAACACTTCAACTTTTCAACTTTTACGGTACTTCTACGGTATTCAAAATCCGATTGACAATGTCTTCTTGTGTAGTATTCTCCGCTTCCGCTTCGTAGGTCAAGCCCATGCGGTGGCGCAGCACATCCATACAGATGTTGCGCACATCTTCGGGAATGACGTAGCCCCGGCGTTTGAGGAATGCGTAGGATTTTGCGGCCAGGGCCAGGTTGATGCTCGCCCGGGGTGACGCGCCGTAGCTGATGAGGGGTTGCAGGTCGCGCAAACCGTAATCAGCAGGGTTGCGGGTTGCAAACACAATATCGAGGATGTAGCGCTCAATTTTTTCGTCCATGTACACCTTGCGCACCGATTGGCGGGCGCGCATGATATCGTCGGGATGCACTACAGGTTTGATTTCCTGGCCAAAACTTTCGTCGTTGAGGTTACGGCGCATGATCTCGCGCTCTTCTTCCTTGCTGGGATAACCAATTTTGACTTTGAGCATGAAGCGGTCGACCTGTGCTTCGGGCAAGGGGTAGGTTCCTTCTTGCTCGATGGGGTTTTGGGTGGCCAAAACAAGGAAGGGTTCCTGCAACTTGAAGGTATCCGTGCCGATGGTCACCTGGCGCTCTTGCATGGCTTCGAGCAAGGCACTTTGTACCTTGGCTGGGGCGCGGTTGATCTCGTCAGCCAGGATGAAGTTGGCGAAAATGGGCCCTTTGCGTACGGTGAATTCGTTTTGCGCCGGGTTGTAAATCATGGTACCGATGATGTCGGCAGGTAAGAGGTCGGGCGTAAACTGGATGCGACTGAAATTGGCATCAATGGCCTGGGAAAGTGTTTTGATGGCCAGGGTTTTGGCCAAGCCAGGAAGGCCCTCCAACAGCACGTGTCCTCTGCTGAGCAGACCCAACATGAGGCGTTCAATCATTTTTTCTTGCCCAACGATCACTTTGGCCGTTTCGGCATGTAATTTTTCTACAAAGGCGCTGTCGATGTAGATTTGTTGGTTTAGCGCTTCTATGTCCACGTGGTGCATCAGCCGGATGAATTAATTTGGAGTGCAAATTTGGAGAAAAAACTTGATAAACGGATGCAAGTCGAAAGGGAAAAGTTGGGATGGACGTGTACAAAGACTAAAAAGTGCAACTTTTTATAAAAATTAAGCGGGACGCAAAGAAGTTATTGGGGAAAAGCAAAAATAAAATTAAGAATTACAGCAAACCCATTATGAAAATTTGAAAAAATAATGTTGCATAAAATAAATATTTGAAATACCTTTATCAATACAAAGAGACAAGAGAGAAAAGCTTGAGCCATCAATAGTTAGCACATGAAACATCATCTGTTTTTAGGCGTCTTCATTTTGCAAGCCTTTTTTTCGCTGGCCATAGCACAGCCACATTTTCAACTCAATGGGATAGTCCTTACCGCTAAAGGTTCTGTACCTGTTCCCTACGCCCATGTGGGGATTCCCGCCCGAGGCATGGGGGTAGTCAGCAATGAAGTGGGGGCTTTTACCCTGAATTACCCTGCTGCCTATGCCAAAGACAGTCTCAAAGTGAGTTGCCTGGGTTTTAAAACCTACACCATCGCCCTGTCAAAAGTACAGCAGGAGGATACCCTACGCATTTACCTCAAACCTGAAGTGTTGGAACTGGCCGAAGCACTGGTCAAACCCCATTCCGACTCCGGGCGTGCCATTTTGCGCGAAGCCCTCAAACGTTTGAAGAAAAACTACCCCAGCAAAATGCACCAACTCAACGCCTTTTACCGCGAAAAAGCACAAAGCCGCGACGACTACGGCTATACCCGCCTGATGGAGGGCATGGTGGACATTCAGGATTGGGGGATTGATGCCAATCCTGACCGCATGCGCATTCGGCTCAATGAATACCGCAAAAGCAACGACCTGGCAAAGCAAAGCTTAGGGCAACGTGCTTTGGGCCTGATGTTTGGCAAAAAAAATAACCTCTATCTCATTTTGACACAAGATCCCGTGAGGATACATAAACACAATGAGCGGACTGTCAATGACGATGGTTATGTCCACAATTCCCGCCGCTATTGGCTAGGTGAAATACTCAGAAGTCCCCGGTCTTCTGTTCGTTTGGTAGATATGACTTCTTATGATGGTGAATGGGTTTACCACATCAAATTTCGTTTTCCAGGCCATTATGGTGCGCTTTACATCAACAGTGAGGATTATGGTATTCATCATATTGATTTTTATGATGCTGTTGAATATCAGGAAATTGTATCCGACATGAAAATTGACACAAATACTGTTTCTGAACAGAGAAAAGCTTCTCTTAAGGATGTGAAGGAATTTATAGGAGATATTTACCATGAAGGAAAATTTTCCAACAAACTGAATATAACGTATCAAAAAATAGGAGGCAAATATTACCTCTCTTACATGGAATGGATGACCATGGGCAGTTTGCGTAAAAGCAAAGTCGAGGAAGGAAAAACCACTTTCAGTTATAATTTTTGCAGTTTGATGGTCAATGAAATTCAACCCGACAAAAAGGAAATGGAAAAAGTAAAACCCCGCGAAACCCTGAGCCGCCGAGAAGACACGAATGACCTCCGCAGACAATACAACGAGCGTTTTTGGCGAAATTACAATGTACTGCTGGCTACGCCTTTGGAAAACAAGGTAATCCGCGACCTGACTTTTGAAGAATCATTGGAACAACAATTCAAAAAAAATCAATAGCCATGGAAGCGCTTACCAACCTCAAAAACAGATACTGGCTGCTCATTTTACCTGCCTTGCTTTTTTTGACCAGGTACCACTACCATTTTTGGCTTAAACTACCTGCCCTGGAACGCGCGGGGCGAGAAAACCCAATGACTTTTCAGTCCTTTTTGGTGTTCAATTACCTGCTGGGGGTTATTCTTATGTTCTTGTTTTTATTTTTCAATTTTTTATTGCTCAAAGGGATTTCATACCTGTGGCAAAACCTGGAAAGCAAAAAATTGCTCAAAGCCATCTTGATCAGTTATTGTGTATTTTTTATTCCAGGCATTATTTCCAGTTTATACTTCACTTTGTTTAATGCGGATTTCCAGACCGGTGAACTAGGCGCATTCAACCGTGCTTTTTATTTGAGGACTGAAAATGGCGTGGATGACTATTTTGAAGGCAATGTCACGAATACCATTTTGTCGTCGGTCAATATGATGGAGTTTGCCTATTTCGCAGTGATGCTTGTTGCCCTCCAATTTCTTTTTGAGGATTTGTCCATGAAAAAAATTGTACCAATCGTACTGATTTTGGCTTGTATCCATTTTGGGTCAAAAACAATCATCCCCTTGATGATGGCATAACTACTGACTTGATTGTACCAATGAGATAAAAGAATCAGTGAGAGGAAAGGTCGAAGCGTAGATAAACAACTCCATTGGACGATGGATGTTACTTTTGGGTGTTATTACTGCTCATCATTGTATCAATAGTCCGCGCAGTTTATTCGGACAGGATTTGAAAGAATAAAAAAAGGTCGTAATGTTAGAGTATGTTTAAATTTCTGTTAGCAGAAATTTAAGGATTTGGCAAAAGAGAATCGGT